>JAOPZJ010000296.1 GCA_025964155.1 Solirubrobacterales bacterium | reverse complement strand
ACCGCCCAGTGGCGGCGCTCGCCGACGACGTCGTTGCGCAGGCGCAGCCCACCGGCCAGGAACGCGCCGAGCAGCCCGCCGGTGACACCACCGATGATCCCGACGAGCAGCGCCCCCGGCAGGACGTGCGCCGGCCAGGCCATCGGCATCGCGACCTGCGACCAGGCGGCCTCCGACAGCGTGCCGAGCGTGCCGACCAGCACGCCGGCCACGAGCGCGAAGCGGTACGGCTTGCGGCTCGGCGACACGCCGAAGGCGGCAGCCTCCACGACGAGCGCCTCGACGACGTAGAGCGGCAGGTGCGTGGCCGTCTGTCCGGCGATCGGGCCGACGAAGATCGCGAGCGCGCCCCGAACGACGAAGAAGAAGGCCAGCGCGCCGACGGCGGCACCGCGACCGGCGACCGTACGGGCGGCCACCATCGTCGCGGCGGCGGCGAGGGCGAGCAGCAGCGGCTCGTACAGGAGGCGGAACTGCGGCACGCCGAAGTCGAACTCGCCCTGGAAGATCGACAGGCCGATGAGCAGGCCGCCGAAGGCGCTGACCTGGTGCACGACGCGCATGCGCGCCTCCCAGCGCCGAGTCCCGCCTCGTGTCCGCTTGGCGGACACTGACCGGGACTCGGCGGTGGGGGCCGGGCGCGCCTCGGCGAGCAGGACGAGGATCGCGACGAGCGTCATCGCCGCACCCCCGAGCATCATGAGATGCGTCGGCCCCCAGAGCGTGACGTCCTGGCCGAAGAGGCGGTGGCTGACGTCGTCCAGCGGGAAGCCGATCAGCGCGAAGAACGCGCAGGCGATGAGCAGGAGGCCGCCGGCCGGCACGTGCCACCGGCGGGTGATGCGGATGAATGTCGGCCCACCCAGCCCGGGGCCCTCTTCGGGCAGGACGACCGCGATCCAGCCGGCGGCGGCGATGCCGAAGAGGCCGGCGAGGATGAAGTAGTGAGACGGGTTGGCCAGCGGGCCGGGATCGCGACCGTCATCGATGTGCAGGGAGACGTCCCAGTAGAAGCCGAACGCCGCGACGAGCAGCGACCCGCCGGCGAGCGCGGCGGGCAGGGCCGCCCAGCGGGGCAGGCCGCCGACCCGGGCGGCAAAGCCGGCGAGGTCGCCGAGGATGCGCACCCGGCCCTGGCGGTGGCCCAGACCCAGGACGACGAGCACGGCGGTGAGGGTCGCGCCGACGGCGCTCGCGCCGATGACCTGCGTCAGTTCGGCGCCGCCCGCGGGCGCCGCGGTTGCCGACGCGGCAGCGAGGAAGGTGGACATGGGCGCGAGTGTGACATCAGTTCATGTCACATACAACGGTGGTGTGATCGAGGCCACACATCGGCCTACCCTGAGCCTGCCCGGCTCAGCGCCCGCGACGCCGTCCCGAGCCCTTGTGCGTCAGGCGCTCGAGCTCCTTGCCGAGCTCACGCTCCACGACGTCGGTCATCGCGATCTGGAAGATGGCCAGCAGCGACTGCGAGGCGAGCGGGCGCAGGCGCTCGAGGGCCGCGGACACCTCCGACCACTGCTCGTCATGCGCGCCCTCCTCGGCGAAGGGCTGCCACACGGACTCGATGAAGAGCTTGGCGAAGGACTTGGCGACGCTGTCGGCGTGGCGGCGCAGGTTGGCCAGCAGCTCCAGCGCCTGCGAGGCGGGGATGCCGAGCGCGATGAGCTCCGCACCCGCGCTCGTGAGGCTCGGGCTGATCTCCTCGTAGCGTCCCTCGTCGTCGAGGCGCCGCAAGATGCCGAGCTCCTCGGCACGCTTGATGAGCCCCGGGTCCTCGGACTGGAAGCGCTCGGCGAGCTCGGCGACCGTGACGACCTGCGGCTCCTCCTCGACGAACGGCGCGCGCAGCGTCCGCGTGAAGCGCAGCACCTCGGTCGACTGCCCGGCGGCACCCTCCAGGAGCTTGCGGATGAGGTCCAGGTTGTAGCCATCCCCCTGCAGCTCGCGGATGAGCTCGATGCGGGCGACGTGGTCGGCCCCGTAGTAGCCCGTCCGGCCACGCACCTGCGGCGGGGGCAACAGGCCCCGCGCCTGGTGGGCGCGGATGTTGCGCACGGTCATCCCGGTGTGCCGCGCGAGCTGGTCGATCGTCAGCTGCTCGTCGTCGGCCATCGGCCGGGAGCCTAGATGATTGATGCAGCACCCCCCGGTCATCGACCGGGAGGTGCGTGCTTCAGTCGATCAGCCCGTCGTCTTGCAGGCGGCCAGCGCCTGGTCGCGGGCGGCACCCGCCGGCACGTTCGCCTCGACGATCTTCGTGCAGACCTGCTTGGTGGCCTCGGCCGCCGCCTTGGCGTCGCCGCTGGCGGCCTTCTCGCAGATGTTCTTCAGGTCGGTCTTGAGGCTGGCGTCCAGGGTGGGCTGGGCGTCGATGCTCTGCTTGCAGGACTCGATCGCCGCCGTCACCGCAGCATCAACCGTCTTCGGGACATCGCTCGCCGTCGACGTGGTCGGATCCGCCGCCGTGGTGGTCTCGGCCGCCGTCGTCTGGCTCGACGTCGCGGCCGTGGCCGGCGTGTCCTTGTTGTTGTCTCCACACCCTGCAGCGATGAAGCTGCTCGCCATCAAGGCCAGAACTACCAGTCGTGCGTTCCTCATGTGCGCCTCCTCAGCGTCGTCTGTGCACCAACGATCGTTGGGCGGCGCCAAGCGTAAGCGCGGCGGCGCCGTGCGACGGTCTCGTTTCGGTGTCAGATACCGGACGCGCTGCGGATAGGCTCAGCCCATGAACGTCCTCTACACCGCAAAGGCGCACGCCTCCGGCGGGCGTGACGGCCGCGCGACGAGCGCCGACGGCCACCCCGACCTGCTCCTCAAGCCACCGCCCGCGATGGGCGGCCCTCCCGACCAGCCCGAGGCCACGAACCCGGAGGAGCTCTTCGCCCTAGGCTTCGGCGCGTGCTTCCTGAGCGCCCTGTCCCTGGTCGCGCGCCAGCAGAAGATCTCGGCGAAGCACTTCACCATCGACAGCGCCGTGTCGATCGGGACCGACGACGAAGGCGGCTTTGGCCTCGCGGTCGAGCTGCACGGCGAGCTGCCGGACGTCGAGCGTGAGAAGGCCGCCGAGCTCATGCGCGTCGCGCACACCGTCTGTCCGTACTCCAAGGCGACCCGTGGCAACGTCGAGGTCAAGCTCTTCCTCGGCAGCGAGCAGCTCTAGGCGTACAACGACGAAGGGCCCGCACACCTGGCGGGCCCTTGGTCCTACTGGCGTCTGTGACGAGTGTGGCTTTAGGCCGCTTCGCGCAGGGCTGCCAACTCGGGCAGCACCGCGAGCTTCGCGAGGGCACGGTCCTCGATGGACGCGGCCTGGCGGGGCGTGACGCCGAGGCGTCGCGCCGTCTGCGCGGGGGTCTGCGGGGGCTCACCGGTGGTGCCATAGCGCAAGCTGATGACCTTGCGCTCCTCGTCGGGCAGCGTGTCGATCGCGCGCTGCACCTCGATGCTCGCCAAGGCGGCGTGCACCTCATCCTCGGGCGCGGGGCCCTCGGCGGCGATGAAGTGCCCCAGCTCGCCACCGTCGGATTCGTCACCGACGGGGCTGTTGAGGCTTGCGGGCGTCCGATCGACCTCGCGGATCTGCTCGACCTCGTCGAACGTCAGGCCCGTGGCCATCGCGATCTCTTCCAGGGTGGGCTCACGCTCGAGCTGGACGGCGAGATCGCCGGCGGCACGCGCGACCTTGCGGGCGCGCTGGGCGACGTTGGCGGGGAGGCGGACGGTCCGGGCACTGTTGTCCAGCCCACGCTGGATGCTCTGACGGATCCAGAGCGTCGCGTAGGTGGAGAAACGGAACCCCTTGCGCCAGTCGAACTTCTCCGCGGCACGGATAAGCCCGATCATCCCCTCCTGAACCAGGTCGGTCATGGGGAGACCGTGTCCGATGTACCGCCTGGCGATGGACACCACCAGACGCAGGTTGGAGTTGATGAGCAGTTCCTTGGCCTCCAGATCGCCGCGCTCGATGCGCTTGGCGAGCTCAAGCTCCTGGGCGGGCTTGAGCAGCTCGTAGCTGCCCGCGTCCCGGAGGAGGAGGTCGAGGGAATCTGCGGTGAGGTCGGGCATGATGGGGGTGGTCTTACGGGGCAAGGCGCTCCTTACGGGAGATAACCAACTGTTACTGTAGGGATTGTACGCCGTTCTGGTTGCTTATGCAACTTGTCTCGCTGAAGCTGGCCAACCCGACGCTGACCGGGTGGAACGGGGACGATGGGCGTCTGGTTTGGTCGTCGGATGGTGTTCTTCTCTGACACTTGCGGACGTCACAGGTTGCGCATCACCCGCGTGAAAGGGCCTACGTAGGCCTCTCCTGGGTGACACGCAAGGCAAGCGCGAGTTGGAAGCGACGATCGGGATCATCCAAGGCTTCCCCGAAGCGCTCATAAAGACGCCCGACGCGGTACCGCACGGTCTGCGGATGCACACCCAGCAGCGCGGCGACCTGCTGCACGCGGCCCGGATGGTCGAGCCAAGCCCGGAGGGTCACGACCATGCGCTCGCGGGCGACGGGGGTCAGGCCGTCCAGCGGCGCCAGCGCCTGTGCGGCCAGGTCGGCGGCCAGCGTCGCGTCCCCGCCGTGCAGCACGAGCGTCGTGAGGTGATCGTCCGCCACCACCAGCGCATCACCGTGCACGCGGCCCTGCTCGACGAGCCGCAGCGTCGCGAGGGCACGCGCCCGCGACAGGTGGGCGCGCCCCGGGACGACCTCGGGCCCCAGCGCCGCCTGGGCATCGCGGGGCAGCCCGGCGGCGAGTTGTGCGAGGCGGCCGGGCGCGCCCGGATCCGGCACGAAGGCCAGGACGCGCTCGCCGTCCGGCGCCGCGACGACGTCGAGGCCCAATCTGGAGGCCAGGCGGTCGGCGTCGTGATCACCGTTGACCATCAACGCCCCGACGCCGGCCGGCACGGCCCAGTCGGCCTCGCGCGCCAACTCGGTGATCTCCTCGGCCTCCGCATCCCCGCGCGCGAGCGCGCGGACGAGCGCCCGCCTCCGGCGTGCGCGTTCGCTCGCCGTGCGGGACTGCTCCTGGGTGAAGCCGTCCACCGACTCGGCGCTGATCGCATCGATGTAGGTGAAGATCGCCCCCGCGAGCGCGTAGAGCGTCCTGGGCTCCTCGCCCGCTGCCTCCGCCGCCACGACGAAGCGCTCCCACGCGAGCCGCGCTCCCAGGCGGTAGGCGCTGAGGAGGGCATCGAGGCTGCGCCCGGCGCGCTGCTCGCCACGCCCGAGCTCGACGTAGATGCCCGAGCGGGCGTCCTCGCCGGCCCGGGAGGAGACCTGTCCGGCCTCGATCGCGTCGACGAAGCGCTCTAGCGCCCGCTGCACGCCGCGGCTGAGCGTCACCCCGAACGGTCCCTCCAGCGGACGCGCGTAGTCGGGGACTTCCCGCCCGATGGCGTGGATGGTGTCCTCGGCCAGGCCGGGCAACGCCGGCCTCAGCGACGCAGCCAGGCTCGTCGGCAGCTCCCGTGGCGCAACATCACGGCTCATCTATCACCAGAGTCTAACTTCCGCGGCGCTTGACCTGCATTATCCGACGAAACAGGGGGCCTCTTTGGCGCCAGACTTCTATCAATGACCAAGACCCAGCGCACCGTGAACGTCGTCGCCGTCGTTCTGCCGTTCCTCGCCTTCATCCTCGCCGTGATTGTCTTCTGGAACGACCTCATCGGCTGGACCGACGTGGCGATCATGGCGTCGCTGTACGTCGTCGCTGCCCTGGGCATCACGATCGGGTTCCACCGGATGCTCACCCACCGGGCCTTCCAGACCTCCCGGACGCTGTCCTACGTCTTCGCCGTCATGGGCTCCACCGGTGTGCAGGGCCCGGTGATCAACTGGGTCGCCGACCACCGCAAGCACCACGCCCACACCGACGAGGAGGGCGACCCCCACTCCCCGCACGTCGGTCCGGCCACGAGCGGTGTGCTCGGGCCGATCAAAGGCCTCTACCACGCACACATCGGCTGGCTCTTCTCCGAGCAGGGCCGCGCGGAGCGGCGCAAGTACGCGCCCGATCTGTGCGAGGACCCGGGGATGCGCTGGATCAGCCGCAACTTCCACTGGATCGCACTCGGCTCGCTCGCGCTGCCCTTCCTCCTGGGCTACGCCATCAGCGGCACGCTCGGCGGCGCGCTGACCGCGCTGCTCTGGGGTGGCTTCGTCCGGATCTTCTTCCTGAACCACGTCACGTGGTCGATCAACTCGATCTGCCATTTCTTCGGATCGCGGCGCTTTGCCACCGACGATCACTCGACCAACGTGCTCCCGCTGGCGCTGCTCTCCATGGGCGAGGCGTTCCACCACAACCACCACGCCTTCCCTCGCTCCGCCCAGGCGGGCCTGAAGCCGATCGAGAAGGCCATGGATCCGTCGATGTGGGTCATCAACGGCCTCGAGCGCGTTGGCCTGGTCTGGAACGTCGTGCGCATCACCCCCGAGCGCCAGGCTGAGAAGCAGGCCCAGGCGTCAGCGCCAGCGGGGACGGCCCAGGCCGCCTGACTCGCGCTGCGCGCCGGGGGCGCGGCCACACGCGAGGAACGAAACGGCTGCTCCGCCGCCGCTTCGTTCCCCCCGCGCCCGGACGGGCCGGTCAGGCCGCGTCCGCGACGTCGCGGAGGACGCCGTCCAGCACCTCGCGGAACATCTGCAGC
>JAOPZJ010000276.1 GCA_025964155.1 Solirubrobacterales bacterium | reverse complement strand
CCGTGGCGCTGCACGACCCGCCCGTGGCCGGGCAGGTGAGCGCAAGGCGGACGCGCGTGCCGACGGCGCGGGCAGTGGCCGTCGGCGCGCTCGTGAGCTGCGACACGCCAAAGGACACGAGCACCGCTCCGCCGCCGGGCAGCGCAGCGGCACCGGTGGCGGTGCCGCTGAGCGTCGTCGCCGCGCAGCGGTTGTCATCGACGGCAAGGCAGCCGTCCGCTCGCGGCGTACCGTCGGCACCGACCGTGATCGCGGCCGCCGCGCCGTAGCCCGTCACGACGAAGCGTCCATCCGCCAGCGCGACCATCGCGCCGCCGGCGGGGAGCACCGGCGTCTGGGCGCAGGGTGCGGCCTGACGCGGCGCCACCGATCGCGACGCGGTGTCTGGGTCGCCCTCGTCCAGCGGCTCCTCGTCCAGCAGTTCCTCGTCGGTGGGCTCCTCGTACGGGGTCTGGGTCAGGCAGCCGGCGCGCTGCAGCGACCCGTCCTGCGCAGAGCGCCGCAGGACGGTGAGCGTCGCCTCCCCGGCGTATCCCGTCCCCACGAGCCACGTCTCCGCCCCGGGGCTGACGGCCACCTGCGGCGCACTGAAGTACCCCGTGACGCCATCGGTCGCACCCGTGCGCCCACTCCCGCAGGCCTCGCCGGTGGCCGGGACGACGCACCCGCCGGGCGACAGCACGCCCGTGTCCGCATCGCGCGCGAGCCACGTGACGCCGCGCAGCGTGAGGGCGTAGACGAAGCGCCCATCGGGGCTGACGTGGAGGGAGACCGGCCCGGTCAGTTGCGGGGCGCGCGCGCAGGACCCCGAGGTCGAGTCTGCCGAGATGCACCGGCGCGTCAGGGACCCGTCCTCGTCGGCGCGAAGCTGGACGATCGCGGAGCGGAAGGTCGAGGCCGCGTAGATGTCCTTGCCGTCGGGGGAGAACGCGACCGCGGTGACCCCTTCGAGGCTCGGGGCCGACTTGCAGCGGCCGTTGTAGGGCACCGTCTCCTGTGCGCACCCGACCTCGCTGAGCGTCCCGCTCTGCGCGTCGCGACGGAACAGCGTGAGGGACCCCGACCCCGAGGCGACCATGGCCAGCGCCGTTCCGTCCGGGGAGATCGCCAGCGCAGCGGGGTCCACCGCAGCCGTGATCGGGTCGCAGGCCACCACGCCCGCGCCGTCGGAGGTGTCGTTGGAGAGGCACTGCACCCGCCCCAGGGCGCCGGTGGCGGGATCGCGCGACAGGACGAGCAGCCCGCCGTATCCGGCCCCGTGTCCGAAGATCGTGGCCGCGTCGGTACCGCCCGCGACGTAGACGAAGCGGCCATCGGCGGACGCCACCGTCGGGCCCGGAGCCACCAGCGGGGCCAGCGTCTGGCAGGCGACTTGCGGCGCGCCGGCGGCGTCCACCGTGCCTGCGGGCACGCCGCAGCTCTGCTGACCGGTGAGCTCCGCCAGCCCGCCGGCGGACGGCAGCGGCGCGTCGGCGGCACCGGCCGCCGCGGCCGGCGTGAACGCGAGGACGAGCACACCGACCAACATCCGGAGTTTCATGGCCCTACAACGAGGGCCACCGCGGGAAGTTACGCGCGGCTAGGTTGCGCGCGGCGAGGCATACATCGCCTCGATGTCGGCCTGGTACTTCGCGTCGATCGGGCGCCGCTTGAGCTTCATGGTGGGCGTCAGCTCGTCGCCTCCGGGCAGCCAGTCCCCGCGGACGATCGTGAACTTCTTCAGCTGCTCCACGCGGGCGAGCTTCGTGTTGGCGACATCCACGCCCTCCTGCACGGCCGCACGCACCACGTCGTTGCCCGCCAGCGCCTCCAGCGACGTGTCCTGGATGCCGTGCTGGGCTGCCCAGGCGGGCGCGAAATCGGCGTCGAGCACGATGAGCGCGGTGTTGTAGGGCCGTCCGTCGCCGATGCAGACCGCCTGCCCGATGAGCGGGTGCGCCGTCTTCAGCGTCGCCTCGATGTTCGCCGGCGACATGTTCTTGCCCGCGGCGTTGATGATGATCTCCTTCTTGCGGTCGACGATCTTCAGGTAGCCGTCCTCGTCGAGCACGCCGATGTCGCCGGTGTGCAGCCAGCCGTCCTGCACCGCCTCGGCGGTCTTGTCCGGCAGGTTGCGATAGCCGGTCATGACGACGCCGCCGCGCAGGAGCACCTCGCCGTCCTCGGCGATCTTGATCTCGACGCTCGGTACGGGCGGGCCGACCGTCCCGATCTTGATCTTGTCGGGCGGATTGACCGTGCCCGCGCCGCACGTCTCACTCATGCCCCACAGTTCCGACAGCGGCAGGCCGATCGCGTGGAAGAACTCCAGGACCTCGACCGGTGTCGGGGCGGCGCCGACGTTGATGGCCTTGACCTGGTCCAGGCCGAGCATCGCGCGCCAGCCGGTGAAGATCGCGGCATCGGCCGCGTCCGCGGTGGCGTTCACGTCGTCCGGGACCGCTTCGCCGCGCTGCCGCAGGCGGACACGCTGGATCGCGGCGGCCAGACCCTTCTTGGCCGCCTCCTGCTGTTCGGCGGGCATGCCGGCGACCGCCGTCTCGAGCCCTGACTTCAGCTTCTCCCAGATGCGGGGCACGGCGAAGAACCAGTGCGGACGGACCTGCGGCAGGACCCCCAGCACGGCGCGCGGGTCCGGACAGGAGGTGATCTCGAGGCCGAAGACGATCGGCAGATAGTGGTGGGCGGCGCGTTCGGCGATGTGCGCGCTCGGCAGCCACGAGATGACCCGTGAGCCCTCCGGGAATTCCACCATGGCCTCGATGCCGTCGACCGCCGTCAGGAGGTTGCGGTGCGACAGCTGCACACCCTTCGGCGGGCCGGTGGTGCCCGAGGTGTAGATGAGCGTCAGGACATCGTCGCCCTGCAGCGACGCGATGGAGGCGTCCACGTCGAAGCCCGGGTCCGGCGCGGCGGCGACGGCCTCGAGGGTCGTGCAGCCCGCCGGCAGTTCGCCGTCGGGGTCGATGACGACGACGTGCTCGAGGTTCGGCAGGTCCTTCCGCGCGGCGAGCACGACGTCGAGGAACTGGGGCTCGGTGACGATGATGCGCGCATCGGCGTCCGAGACGACGAACTGCACCTGGTCGGGTGTGTACTGCATGTAGTTCGAGAACGGCGTGGCCCCGACCATCATCGCCGCCAGGTCACAGAGGTGGAACTCCGGGCGGTTGGCGAGCATCAGCGCGATCGTCTGACCACGCTCCAGCCCGAGCGCGACGTAACCCGCGGCCAGGGTGTCCACCCGCCTCCGCAGATCACCCCAGGTCCACGAGATGCTGTCGTCGAGCGAGCGGACGGCGACCGCGTCCGGCCGGTTGGCGACGGTGATGCGGAAGGCCTCGGCGATCGACGAGGCGTCGACGGCGCGCTTTGCCTCGGTGCTGGATTCCATGTGGAACTTCCCCTCCTCAGGGACCTGTGCGAAGACGGGCGGTCTCTCGACGCCCGGACGGCGCGAGCCTACCGCACGCCGAAGCCCTCGCCACGCAGCCGCCCGATGTCGTTCGACAGGCCGATCGCGAAGAGGAAGATCACGAGCATGAACCCGATCACGCTCGCCCGTTCCATCCAGTGGAAGGGGATCGCCCGGCCCCGAACCTTCTCCGCCAGCGCCCAGAAGATGTGGCCGCCGTCCAGGGGCAGGAAGGGGAACAGGTTCACGATCGCCAGCGACAGCGAGATGATCGCCAGGATGTTCATCGCGTCGACGAAGCCGAAGGTCGAGATGGTCTGGCGCGTCGTCTCGTAGGACCCCACGACGCCGGAGACCTCGTTGCGGGCCTTCGCGCTGACGAAGATCCGCCCGATGGCGCTCACGGTCGCCTTCGTCACGCGCCACATTCCGCTCACGCTGGACGACGCCGCCTCGATCGGGGCCTGACGGTCGCCGTGGATGGCGAACTGAAAGCCGAGGCGGGCGCGCTTGTTCGCCGCGTCGTAGCGCGGGGTCAGCAACAACGTCTTCAGCGCACCGTTCCGTTCGACCACGACCTTCGCGGGCTCCGCGGCACGACAGCCCTGGGTCTGGCGGCCCGGGCAGCGGTGCTTCGCAACGGCCGCCGCGAAGCCCGCGGGGTCGGTCCGACTGCCGTCCACCGAGATGAGCCGGTCGCCCGGCAGCAGCTGGCCTGCGGCCGGCGTGCCGGGCGAGACGCGCTCCACGGTGTTGGAGACCTCCTGCACCCCCTTGAAGGCGAACAGCGCCCACAGGATGAGGAACGCCACGAGCACGTTCATCGCCGGGCCGGCGGCGATGACGACGATCCGCTTCCACGGGGACTGCCGGTAGTACGCGCGATGGGCGACCTCGGGGTCGATCTCCTCGCTGGGGTTCATCCCGGTGATGCGGACGTAGCCGCCCAGCGGGATGGCCCCGATGCCGTACTCGGTCTCGCCCCGCCTGAACGTGGCGATGAGCGGCGGGAAGAACAGCGCGAAGCGCTCCACGCGCATGCCGACCGCCTTGGCGGCGGCGAAGTGCCCGAACTCGTGCAGGATGATCAGCGCGGCAAAGCCGGCGAAGGCCAGGAAGTAACTCATGCGGCGAATGCACCCACGAGATCGGCGGCGATCTCGCGCGCTTCACGATCAGCCTCGTACAGCGTCTCGAACGCACGGATCGGTGCCGGGTCCAGCTGCTCGAGCGTCCCTTCGATGACCGCCGGGATCCCGAGGAACGTCAGACGGCCCCCGAGGAACGCATGCACGGCGATCTCGTTGGCGGCGTTCAGCACGCACGGTGCCGTGCCGCCGGCGGTCGCCGCTTCCCGCGCCAGGGCCAGGCACGGGAACGCCTCGTGATCGACGTGCTCGAACGTCAGTGCTCCCAGCTCGGCGAGGTCCAGCGGCTTGACGGGCAGGTCCATGCGCTCGGGGTGGTGCAGCGCGTAAGCGATCGGGACGCGCATGTCCGGATGGCCGAGGTGGGCGAGCGTGGCCCCGTCACTGAGGTTGATGAGCGAGTGGATGATCGACTGCGGGTGCACGACGACGTCGATCCGCTCGTACGGTGTGCCGAACAGATGGTGGGCCTCGATGACCTCCAGCCCCTTGTTCATCAGCGTGGCCGAGTCGATCGAGATCTTGCCGCCCATCGCCCACGTCGGATGCGCGAGTGCCTCCGCGACGGTGACGTGCTCGAGCTCCGCGCGGGTGCGCCCACGGAAGGGCCCGCCGCTCGCGGTCAGGACAAGCTTGTCGACGGCTCCGGGATGCTCCCCGGACAGGAGTTGGTGCAGCGCGGAGTGCTCGGAGTCCACGGGCAGGATCTGCGCGCCGGTCGCCTCGGCCAGTTGCATGACGAGCTCGCCACCGACGACGAGGGACTCCTTGTTTGCCAGCGCCAGATCGATGCCCTCACCGAGCGTGGCGACGGTCGGGCCGAGGCCGGCGCTGCCGACCAGGGCGTTCAGGACGAGATCGGGCTGGGATTCCAGGACGAGGCGGACGAGCCCTTCGGCCCCGACGAGCACCTCACCGTCGGTCCAGGCCTCACCTGCGCGTGCCGCGCTGTCGCCGTCCACGAGGGCGATCCGGTCGACACCGTGGTCCACGGCCTGCTGGACGAGCGGCTCCCAGGAGCGCTCGGCGCTCAGCCCGACGAGCTGCAGGTCGGGCGACCGCCGGACGATGTCCAGCGCCTGGGTCCCGATGGACCCGGTGGACCCGAGGATGAGCAGACGACGAGGCTCTGACACCCGACCATGATGGCAGCCTGGTCTGTGGAGACTCCCGGTGCGCCAAGCTCGGCGCAGCGGAGCCTCCGGGTACGGGCCGTTTCACCCGTTCGCCTGGACACCACCCACGAGGCGGTCATCCGGGCCGCAACGATGCAAAGTCGCCGGACTTGCGGCAAATCGGTGCATCGATGGGGACCCATAGGGGCCCATCGGGGACCCATCGAGCCTCCGACCTTCCTAAAGTGCATGGCGATGCGCGCACTCGAAGCCCTGCGGCTCTTCGTCTGCCTGGCCATCATCGTGGGGCTTTCTGGCGTCATCGCCGCCCAGGTCCTCGATGCGCTGGACGAGCCGAGCGCCCCGACGTCGACGCAGGCGCGGACGACGGGCACCTCGCCGAAGGCCGCTCCCGAGGCCGAGCCGTGCTTCGGCGCGGCGTCGGCGGACCCCGGCCGCCCCTGCAGCAACCCCGGGCTCGTGACCACCGTCTTCCCGGCTCCGCAGAACGCCGAAGCCGCCCAGCGCAACGAGCCGTGCCGCAGGATCCAGCAGATCGGGCTGCTGCGCGTGTGCTTCTGGGGCGCCCGTGCCGGGGTCGCGACCCGCACTGTCGCCCTCATCGGCGACAGCCACGCCTCGCACTGGCGCGCGGCGATGCAGACCGTCGTCGACGCCAAGGGCTGGCGCGCGATCTCGATCTCCCGGGCGGGTTGCCCGTTGACCATGGCGCGCCCCGACCTGCCGGGCCCCACCCGCAAGGCCGAGTGCCTGCGCTGGAACCGCGAGGTCCAACGCTGGATGGCCGGCCACCCGACGGTCGGCACCGTGTTCACCGGCGCCCACCGCGGATCGGTCCTCCCGACGCCGGGCCGCTCGATGCGGGCCACGCAGCGCATCGGCTACGCGAAGGCGTGGCGGCGCATCCTCGGCTACGGCGTCAAGCAGATCGTCGTGTTCCGGGACACCCCCCGCATGTCGGGCGCCACCCTGCCCTGCATTCAGCGCGCGGTGTTCGCGAACCAGGCGCCAGGGGTGATGTGTGCGCTCCCGCGCCGGTACGCGCTACGTCCGGATCCGGAAGCGGAGGCCGCCGCCCTCGTGCGGTCGCCGCGTGTCCAGGTCGCCGACCTGTCGGCGTTCTTCTGCGGCCCGGAGGTCTGCCCGCCTGTGGTCGGCGGCGCCCTTGTCCTGCGCGACGTCTCGCACATGACGACGACCTTCAGCTCGACTCTCGGGCCGTACCTGCTGCGCACCGTCGACCGGTTGTCGGCGAGCTGGCGCTAGCCTCAGGCCCTACGCGACGCGCGACATGTGCCGCTCGCGCACGAGCTCGGCGAACCGCCGCAGCGCCTCGGCGTTGCGGCCCTTCATGAGCGCATCGACGAGCGGGTTGTACAGCGCGCGGCTGATCGGGTCCCCTGCCACCTCGTCCATGACCACCCGCGTCCGGTCGTTCCCGACGGGCTGCGCCTCCATCGTGACCCTCGCCGTGCCGAATGGCCGGGTCTTGGCCTTGAGGACGAGACGTTCGTCGGGCGTGTATTCGAGCACCTCGGTGTGGTCGTCAAGCTCCAGCGGCCCGATACCGACCGAGTGGTGGAAGCGGGTGCCTGGCTGCGGGAAGCCGTCGTCCACGTCGCGTACTCGCTTGGCGCCGAGCACCCACTTCGGGTAGGCGTACGGGTCGCGGAGCACGTCGAAGACATCCTTCGGCGTGCCATCGACGGTGATCTCGTTGATGGCCATGTCCTGCTTATGGTCGGTGGCGACCGCCGGTAAACGAACGCGACGTGTCGGCACACGTTCCGGGCTGCGCGATTTGGGTACCACGGGGCCATGCCGGTCACTGCCCTGGAAATCTGCTGATGGACGCGATCGTGATCGGCAGCGGGCCTAACGGGCTGGCCGCGGCCATCCGCCTGGCCGAGGCCGGCCGCTCGGTCCTCGTGCTCGAGGCTGCCGAGCGCGCCGGGGGCGCGGTCCAGACCGAGGAGCTGACCCTGCCGGGCTTCCTCCACGACCCGTTCTCGGCGGTGTATCCCGCGGCCGTGGCGTCGCCGGTCTTCGCACGGATGCCGCTGGCCGAACACGGCCTGCGGTGGGTCCATCCCGACGCCTGCTCGGCGCACCCGCTGCCCGGCGGGCGGGCCGCCGTCCTGTACCGCGATCTCAGCCGGACGGCGGCGTCGCTGGACGCCCTCTCCCCAGGCGACGGCGAGCGCTGGACGGCCTTCGTCACACCGTGGCTCGAGGCCTTCCCGGCCGTGCGCGACACGATGCTGGCGCCGTTCCCGCCGATCGCCGGCCCGCTGAGGCTGCTGCGCTCGGCCGGTCCCTCCGCACTTCTGGGCTTCTCGGCGTTGGTCCCGCGGTCCGCCCAGGCCCTCGCCCGCCGGATCTTCACAGGGAGCGCCTCGTGTGCCTGGCTGTACGGCGCGGCCACGCACGCCGACCCTCCGCCCAACCGGCCCGGCAGCGCGATCGCCGCGTTCCAGCTGAGCCTCCTGGGCCATGCCGTCGGCTGGCCGAGCCCCGCCGGCGGTGCGGGGCGCCTGACCGATGCCCTCACGGGCTACCTAAGCGCGCTCGGGGGCACGATCCGCACCGGGGCGCGGGTGATCGGCATCGAGGCGCCTGGTCGACGCGTCGCCGGCGTGCGCCTGGGCGACGGGGAGCGTGTGACCGCGCCCATGGTGATCGCGGACGTCATGCCGCACGCGCTGGACGCGATGGCCGGCGACGCGCTGCCGGGCGCCTACCGCGCGCTCCTGCGCCGCTACGTCTACGGTCCGGCGACGCTGAAGGTCGACTGGGCGCTGGACGGCCCGATCCCGTGGAGCGCCCCGGAGGTCGCGCACGCCGGGACGGTGCATGTCGGCGGCGACGAGGCCACGCTTCTGCAGAGCATCGAGCAGGCGCAGCACGGGCTGCCCGAGCGGCCGTACCTGCTCGTTGGCCAGCAGTCGCTCGCCGATCCACTGCGAGCCCCCGTCGGCAAGCACACCGCGTGGGCGTACACCCACGGGCCCCGCGAGGGGATCGATTGGGTCGCCCAGAGCGCGCGTCACGTCGAGCGCATGGAAGAACAGGTCGAGCGATTCGCTCCCGGCTTTCGCGACCGCATCCTGGCGCGTCACGTCCTAAAGCCCCCGGACCTGGAGGCGCGCAACGCCAACCTGGTCGGCGGCGACGTCGGTGGGGGCAGCTACCGGCTGCCGCAATCGGTCTTCCGCCCCTTGCCCCGCCTGTCGCCCTACACGACGCCGGTGCAGGGGCTGTTCCTCGGCAGTGCCGCCGCCTTTCCGGGAGGGTCCGTCCATGGTGTCCCGGGCGACGGTGCCGCGCGTGCGGCCCTGCGCCCGAAGCTGACCGGCATGATGCACCGGTGACGTACGCACAGATCGCGGTCCGCCTGCAGCCGCGCTCGCACTGCGAGTCCGCCTGCAGCCGCGCTCGCACTGCGAATCGACGACGCGGCGCTGCGGGCCGCGCTGCACGCGCACCGTAGGTCCGGGCTGGACCGGCCGCCGAGTCCCGGTCAGTGTCCGCCCAGCGGACACGAGGCGGGACTCGCGCCTCAGAGCAGCGCAAGCCAGACGTAGTAGCCCGCGACGACGGTGAACATGACCGCGTCCAGGCGGTCCAGCGCGCCCCCGTGGGCACCGAAGAGCGTGCCGGTGTCCTTCGTGCCGGCGTCGCGCTTGAGGTAGGACTCGAAGAGGTCGCCGATCGGCGCCATGATCGCGACCGCCCCGCCGAGGATGAGGGCATCGGTCCCGGACATCCAGTCCTGGTAGAGGCCCGCGCACCAGACCGCGACGACCGCGACGATGATGCCGCAGCCCAGACCCTCGAGCGTCTTGTTCGGTGACACGCTCGGCGCGAGCTTCGTCTTGCCGATCGCCCGGCCGCCGAGGTAGGCGCCGGTGTCGCCGATGAACGTGCCGACCAGGATGTCGATGAGGATCGCCTCACCGTGCGGCAGCTTCCGCAGGAGCACGGCGTGCGCCAGCGCCAAACCGATCCACGCCACTCCCAGCACGGTCACCGAGATGCCGGGCGCCCCGCCCTTGGGCTGCAGCAGGATGAGGATGAAGATGATCGGGAAGCTCGCGACCATCGCCATGAGCACGTTGGACGCATCGCCCAGGTGCGCGGCGACGATGAGGCCCCCGAGGCCGATGAGCGCCCCCAGCCGCGACGGATGCGCGGCGCTGAACATGAGGAACAGCTCGTGCAGGCAGATCGCACCCAGGACGAACATCCCGGCCGCGAAGACGGCCCCGCCGGTGAGGACGAGAGTCAGGGCGACGGCCACGGCCGGGACGGCGACGACGATGCGCGCCCGCAGGTCCGACCGCGCGTCGACGAGCGTCTTCTCGGGGATGTCGATGCCCTTGGCGGACCGGCGGCGGCGATCGCGCTCTCGGTCGCGCGGCGGCGTGCTCATCCCCGTCATCGTCCCCCGAAGCGGCGTTGGCGCGTGTCGTACTCGGCCAGGCAGCGCTCGAAGGCGGCAGTGTCGAAGTCCGGCCACAGCTCGGGGGCGAACACGAGCTCGCTGTAGGCGGATTGCCACAGGAGGTAGTTGCTCAGGCGTTGCTCGCCCGACGTGCGGATGAGCAGATCGGGCTCGTGCATGTCCGGCGCGTAGAGCAGCGTCCTGAAGGCGTCCTCGCCCCCACCGTCGTAGCGCGCGGCCGCGTCGAGGATCTCCTGGCGCCCGCCGTAGTCAAAGGCGACGAACAGCGTGATGCGCGTGTTGGCGGCCGTCTTCTCCTCCGCCCACTGCATCTGCTCCAGCAGGGGGCCGGCGACACGGTCGCGGCGGCCGATGAAGCGCATCCGCACGCCCTCGGCGTCCAGCTCGGGCGTCTCGATGGCAATGCGCTGGGAGAACATCCGCATCAACGCGGTGACCTCTTCGGCGCTGCGCGACCAGTTCTCGGTCGAGAAGGAGTAGACCGTCAGCTCCTGGATCCCGAGGCGCGCGGCGTCGCGTAGGCGTGCCTTGACGGTGTCGGCGCCTGCCTCGTGTCCCTCCACCACCGGCACCCCGCGGGACTGCGCCCAGCGGCCGTTGCCGTCCGTGATGATGGCGACGTACTTCGCCCGCTCTGCAGCGGACGTCGCGGCCTCCACCTCAGACCTCGAGGATTTCGGCTTCCTTGGACTTCAGGGCGCCGTCCAGCTCTGCGATGCGCTGGTCGGTCAGCTTCTGCAGCTCGCCCTCGGCCCGGTGCTCGTCATCAGCACCGATCTCGCCCTCGTCCTTCAGCTCCTTGAGGTCGTGCATCGTGTCGCGGCGCACGTTACGGATCGCGATCCGCCCGTCCTCGGCGATGCCGCGGACCATCTTCACCATCTCGCGACGCCGCTCCTCGTTGAGCTCGGGCACCGCCAGGCGGATGATCTTGCCGTCGTTGGACGGCGTCAGCCCCAGCTGGGCCAGCTGGATGCCCTTCTCGATCGCCTGGATCGCGCTGGCGTCGAACGGCTGGACGGTGAGCAGGCGCGCCTCGGGGGCGTTGACCGTCGCCAGCTGCTTCAACGGGGTCGCGGCGCCGTAGTAGTCGACGCTCACCCGGTCGAGCAAAGCCGGGCTGGCGCGACCGGTCCTGACGGTGCCGAAGAGGCCCAGGGTGGCCTCCAGACGCTTGCCCATCTGCTCCTTGGCGTCGACCAGGAGCTCGTTCGTCATCTCGCTCATCAGCTGCTCACCAGGGTCCCCACTCGCTCGCCCGACACTATCCGGTCGATGTTGCGCTCGTCGTCCATGTTGAACACATGGAGCGGGACGTTGTTGTCCATGCACAGGCTGAGCGCGGTGGAGTCCATGACCTTCAGGCCGCGCTGCAGGGCGTCCATATGCGTGATCCGATCCAGGAGCAGCGCTTTGGAGTTCGTGCGCGGGTCGTCGTCGTAGACGCCCTCCACCCCGTTCTTGGCCATGAGGATGGCCTCGGCGTGGATCTCGACGGATCGCAGCGCCGCGGCGGTGTCGGTGGTGAAGAACGGGTTGCCGGTACCGCCCGCGAAGATGACGACGCGCCCCTTCTCCAGGTGGCGCATGGCGCGGCGCCGGATGTACGGCTCGGCGACCTCGTGGATCGTCAACGCGCTCATCACCCGGGTGTGGGTGCCCAGCGTCTCCAGTCCGTCCTGCAGCGGCAGCGCGTTGAGCACCGTCGCCAGCATGCCCATGTAGTCGGCGGTGGCCCTGTCCATGCCGGCCGCCGCGCCCTTCATGCCGCGGTAGATGTTGCCGCCGCCGACGACGATCGCGACCTCCACTCCGCGGTCGACGATCCCCTTGATGGCCGCCGACACCGCCTTGACGCGCTCAGGATCCGTGCCGTAGTCGAGGGGCCCCATGAGGGACTCCCCAGACAGCTTCAGAAGGATGCGCTTGAACACCGGCTCCGGAGCGGCCATCAGGGCGGCGGCGCCTTCTACTCGCCGACCGCGAAGCGGCTGAAGCGGCTGATGACGACGTTCTCGCCCGTCTTCGCCGACATGTCGGCGCGCAGCTGCTCGATCGTCCTGGACTCGTGCTTGTCCTCGTTGACGTGCTTCTGGTCCAGCAGCGCGACCTCGCTGTACCACTTCTTGAGCATGCCCTCGACGATCTTGGGCCGGATGTTCTCCGGCTTGTCGGCGACCTGCTGCTCGAAGACGCGGGCCTCGGCGTCCCTGACGTCCTGCGGGATGTCGTCGGCGGTCAGGTACGTCGTCGTCGGGGAGGCGGCGATGTGCATCGCGATCTCCCTGGCGAAGGCGATGAAATCGTCGTTGCGCGCCACGAAGTCCGTGTTGCAGTCGACCTCGACAAGCACTCCGACCTTGCCGTTGGCGTGGATGTAGGCCTGCACGGTGCCCTCGGCGGCCTCCCGGTCGGCAAGCTTGCCGACCTTCTTGCCGAGCTTGACGCGCAGCAGCTCGACGGCCTTGTCGACGTCGCCGTCAACCTCGGCCAGCGCGTTCTTGCAGTCCATCATGCCTGCACCCGTCTTCTGGCGCAGGTCCTTCACCATCGCGGCGGTGATGTCAGCCATTCGTCGTCTCCTCGGCGGTGGCGGGAGCGGCCTCGGTCGATTCGGTCGCGCTGCCCTCGGCGGGCGCCGCGGGCTCCGCCGGCGCAGCCGGCTCGGCGGGCGCAGCCGGCTCGGCGG
>JAOPZJ010000271.1 GCA_025964155.1 Solirubrobacterales bacterium | reverse complement strand
TGACGGTCCGCAACTCCAAGTTCTACGGCAACTCGATCTACGACATCTTCGTGCAGGACAACTCAGGCCCGATCGACACGATCACGCTGGAGAACAACTGGTTCGCCGCCCCCGTCGGCACGACCGGCCAGCCCAACGGCACGACCGTCGCGTTCTCGACCGTCCCGCCGAACGTCAAGATCCGCAACAACAGCTTCAACGCCCAGATGAGTCTCGACGACAACGGCACCAACCCGACCTACGTCGGGTGGACCATCGAGGGCAACGTCGGGCCGCTGCAGTACAACGGCTGCACCTTCAACGGCATCGCCTACCGCTACAACGCGTGGACGAACCGCGCGTGCGGCAGCACGGACGTCAACCTCAACGGCCCGGTGCCGTACGTCAACGCCGGCAACGGCGCGACGGCCGACTACCACCTCACCGGTGGTCGCGCGGTCGATCTCATCCCGGCCGCCAACCTGGCGGTCGCCAAGGACATCGACGGCGACACCCGTCCGATGGGTGGCGGCGGCGACGCCGGCTCGGACGAACGTGGCGGCTCGGCCCCCACTCCCCCGCCGCCGCCCGGCGACACGACGCCGCCTGACACGACGGTGACGTCCGGCCCCGCCGCGTCCACCACCGCGACGTCCGCCTCGTTCTCGTTTTCCGGTTCGGAGGCGGGCTCGACGACGGCGTGCCGCCTCGACGCCGGCGCCTGGGGCGCCTGCACGAGCCCGAAGACCTACAGCCCGGTTGCCGTCGGCAGCCACACCTTCGAGGTCCGGGCAACCGACGCCGCAGGCAACACCGACCCGTCGCCGGCGAGCCGGAGCTGGACGGTCACGGCGCCGCCGGCTGGTGGTGGGTCGACGCTGTACATGTCGACGACGGGCTCGGACGCGAACGCCTGCACGCAGGCGGCCCCGTGCAAGACGCTGACGCGGGCCTACCGCGTTGCCGCGCCCGGCCAGACCGTCGAGGTCGCCGCGGGCACGTACGCCGACACGAGCCTGCCGGTCGACGCGGCCAAGACGTCGACCGCGGACGTCGTCTTCGCCCCCGCCGCAGGTGCGGCCGTCACGTTCTCCGGGGCGCTGCACATCGCCGCCAAGCACCTGGAGCTGAAGGGCATGCGTTTCACGGCCAAGCTCTTCGTCGACGCCACCGCCGAGGACGTGACGGTGCGCGACGGCGACATGAAGACGTTCGACCTGTTCTCCGACGCCGGCCAGGCGCCGAAGGACATCTCGTTCATCGGCGGTGACCTGGGCCCGTCGGTGGACGACAACAACCGCATCGGCTCCAACGGCACGAGCACGACCGCGTCGCCGCAGAACATCCTCATCGACGGCGTGCGCGTGCATGACTTCACGCTGTCGGCGGGCTCGTCCGCGCACGTGGAGTGCCTGCAGGTGTGGGCCGCGCAGGGCCTGACGATCCGCAACAGCCGCTTCGAGAACTGCGAGGTGTTCGACGTCTTCCTGCAGAAGCTGCCGGGCGGCGCGGCGGCGACCCCGTCGAACATCCTGATCGAGAACAACGTGATGGACTGCTGTCGCTCGGGCTACTTCGCGATCCGCCTGGCCGACCACGCGGGGACGAGCTGGAAGGACATCACGATCCGGAACAACTCGCTCGACAAGGCGATCAACCCCGACGCCGGCGTGCCGTACTCGAACGTCAAGATCGTCGGCAACATCGGTCCGAAGGTCGACTTCTACACCGGGGCGACCGGTGGTGCGGGCAGCAAGCCGGCCGGTCTCACCGTCGACTACAACGTGTGGTACGCCGGCGCGAAGGCCGGTGTCAACGACCGGGTCGCACCGAGTGGCTACCGCGATGCGGCGAAGCTTGACTTCCACCTCGTCGCCGGTGCGGCGGGGATCGACCACGGCGACCCGGCGAACGCGCCGGCCACCGACATGGACGGCGACGCACGGCCGCAGGGCAGCGCTCCCGACGCGGGCGCCGACGAGGTAGCCGGCGGCTCGCCGCCACCCCCGCCCCCGCCGCCCGCGGACACCGCGGCTCCATCGGTGCCGGCGAACGTCCGCTCGACGGGGGTCACGGCGAGCTCGGTCAGCCTCGCGTGGAACGCGTCGACCGACACGGGTGGGTCGGGCGTGAAGGGCTACACCGTGTATCGCAACGGGGTGGCGCTGAACGCGGCGCCGCAGACCGGCACGACGTTCACCGACGGCGGTCTGAGCGCGTCGACGACGTTCTCGTACACGGTCAAGGCCGTGGACAACGCGGGCAACGTCTCGGCCGCGTCGAGCGCCGTGAGCGCGACGACCTCGGCCACGTCCCCTGCGCCGCCGCCGCCGGCGACGCTCACCTTCGCGCCCAGCGCCGATGCACAGCTGCGGAAGACGAGGCCGAGCAGCAACTACGGGACGGCCAGCCGGTTCCGGGTCGCGGCGAGCCCGGTGTACGACACGCTGATCGCGTTCAACGTCGGCGGCATCGGCACCCGCACGGTCACCAGTGCGAAGCTCCGCCTCTGGGCATACGAGGGCTCGACGAACGCCGGGGTCCTGCGCAAGACGGCCACCGGCTGGCAGGAGTCCGCCGTGAACTGGAGCACCGCACCGGCCCCCTCGGCCACCGAGCCGGCGACGCAGCTCGGGGCCGTGAAGACCGGCGCATGGCTGGAGGCCGACGTCACCAAGCTCGTCACGCGCGACGGTGCGATCAGCCTGCGGCTGACCGGTGCCGGCGGCGACTCGGCGACGTTCAACGCGCGCGAGTCGGCGACGAACAGGCCACAGCTCATCGTCGCGGCGCAGTAGCGCGCCAGCCCGCGGGCGCAAGGGCGCGGGCGCGGGGTCGTTCTGGTTGCCCCGGGGCCCAGGAATGACGTCGCGCCCGCGCGGCCCCGACGTCGCACCGGACGGGGGATGTGAACGGAGCTTCATCCACCTCTGTGGGGCCTCAGGGCTCCACGCTCCTCCGCCCGCCGCACCCGCACGGGGACGCGGTCAGCCGCTCCGCCCAGGCATCGGCCTCAGCTCGACGAGCGCGGTCGCGGTGCAAGTCCGGCGGCGGCCCGCACGTTCATGACGGGAGATCCGCCCGACCTCCCACCCCCACCTTCGACTGCGCGCCGTCGCCGGCGGCGCCGCGCTGTCGCTCGCGCTGGTGGCGCCGCTCGCGCTCGGCTCGTGCGGGAAGTCGCGTCGGGCCGCGACGCCCACGCCGCCCGCGACGACCCGGTACGTCGCGAAGACCGGCAGCGATGCCGGCAACGCGTGCCGCAGCAAGGCCACGCCGTGCGCGAGCTTCGGCGCGGCCTACGCCGCGGCGCAGCCGGGGGATCGGGTCCAGGTGGCGGCCGGGACGTACCCGACGCAGCGCATCGACTACGACGCGTCCAAGGTCTCGCCGGACGATGTCGTCATCGCGCCCGCGCGCGGCGCGGTCGTGCGCACCGGCGACCTGCTGATCAAGGCGCGGCACCTCACGGTGCAGGGCATGGCCGTCGACGACGTCGCCCTGAACGTCAACGCCGAGATCAACGACCGATCCGACATCACCGCCCGGGACGTCACGCTCCGCGAGATCGACGGGCGGAACTTCGAGATCCTCTCGGCGAGCGACGTGCTGATCGCCGGCGGCGACTGGGGGCCGGCGGACGCCTGCGGCGGCCCGGCAGGAGGCGGCAACAACGCAATCCGCCAGTATCCGGGGGGCCCGCAGCCGGCGCACATCACGATCGACGGCACGACGATCCACGACATCCGCTCCTCCGACGTCGATTCGTGCCACACGGAGGGGCTGGCGATTTTCGCGGGCCGCGCGATCGTCGTCCGCAGATCCCGGTTCTACGGGAACGACGTCTACAACTTCTTCGTGCAGGCAAACAGCGGTGCGGATCCGATCAAGGGCCTGACGATCGAGAACAACTGGTTCGCGCACACGACGGGCGAGGCCGGCGCCGGCGAGGGCTTCTGGTCGGGGGAGGTCGACGGGCTCCACGGCGACCTGCACGTCCGCCACAACTCCTTCAACCAGGCGATGCTCGTGACCGCGCCGGGGCCGCTGAAGGACTCCGACGTCAGCGGCAACATCGGCCCGCTGGGCCAGGGGGCGTGTGAGCTGCCCGGGATGACGTACGCCTACAACGTGTGGCAGAACGGCCGCTGCTCGGGCTCGGACATCGACCTCGCCGGTGGCCCGCTGCCGTACGTCAACGCCGTCGACGACGCCGCGCTCGACTACCACCTGACGGGCGGTCCCGCCGTCGATCGCGTGCCGTCTTCGCAGCTGACGGTGCCTACCGACATCGACGGCCGACCGCGCCCGTTCGCGGCGGCCGCGGACGTCGGCTCGGACGAGCGCGAGAGCGGGACGTCCACGTCGGGACAGGGCGGCTGAGCAGCGGCGCGAGGAACGCGCCCTTCCGCGCGTTCCTTCCCTGATGTGCGGCATCGCAGGACAGCTCCACCGCAACGGGAGGCCCGTCGACCAAGACGTGCTGGCCCGCATGTGCGCCGCCCTGGAGCATCGCGGACCGGATGCGCGCGGGACGTTCGTCGACGGCCACGTCGGCCTTGGCATCCAGCGTCTCGCGGTCATCGACCTCGTCACCGGGGACCAGCCCGTCGCCAACGAGGACGGCTCGGTCGTCGTCGTCCTCAACGGCGAGATCTACAACTACCGCCAGCTGCGCCGGACCCTCGAGCAGCGCGGCCATCGCCTCGCCACCGAGGGGGACACCGAGACGATCGTGCACCTCTACGAGGACCACGGACCCGACTGCGTGCACCATCTCCACGGCATGTTCGCGTTCGCGCTGTGGGACGCGCGCCGGCGCACGCTCATGCTCGCCCGCGACCGCATCGGCAAGAAGCCGCTGTTCTACGCGCTCCGCGACGACACGCTGACGTTCGCCTCCGAGCTCGGGGCGCTCCTGTGCGACCCGGAGCAGCCACGGGCGGCCGACCCGGTCGCGCTGGACCGGTATCTCATGTACGGCTACGTGCCGGCGCCGCTGACGGCGTTCCGCGGTGTACGTAAGTTGCCGCCCGCTCACCGTCTGCTGCTCCGCGACGGCGTCGAGGCGCGGATCGACCGCTACTGGCAGCTGGACGCGCCGGTCGCCGGGCGCGCCGCCGGCGATCCGCGTGAGCTGCACGAGCGGGTGCGCGACGAGCTGCGCGCCGCGACCCGGCGGCGCCTCGTCGCCGACGTCCCGGTCGGCGCGTTCCTGTCCGGCGGGATCGACTCCTCGGCGGTCGTCGCCGCGATGGCCGAGCAGGTGAGCGGACCCGTCCGCACGTTCTCGATCGGCTTCGAGAACGAGGCCTATGACGAGCTGCCCCAGGCGCGCCTCGTGTCCCGGCTCTTCGGGACCGCACACGAGGAGTTCGTCGTGCGCCCCGACGCGGTCGCGCTGGTGCCCCGGATCGTGCGCCACTACGGCGAGCCGTTCGCCGACTCCTCCGCGATCCCCACCTTCCAGCTGGCCGAGCTCACCCGGCGGTCCGTGACCGTGGCGCTCAACGGCGACGGCGGCGATGAATGCTTCGCCGGCTACACGCGCTACGTCGCCAACGC
>JAOPZJ010000229.1 GCA_025964155.1 Solirubrobacterales bacterium | reverse complement strand
GGACTCCCGTCGCGAGGCCGCCATCCGCCCGGAGCGCTTCGCCCGCCTGGTCACGCTCGCCTCGATCCTCATCCAGGCCGGCCGCGCCGGCGAGCGCCTGGTGCTCGCCGAGGTCTGCACGAGGCTGCAGCTCACCGAGCAGGAGTTGCGCGAGGACGTCAACGTCCTCAACGTCGTCAACTTCGGCGGTGGCTCGTACGTCCTGTACGCCGAGGTCCACGACGACGGCACCATCGAGGTCGACCCCGAGCCCTACTCCGACAACTTCGCCCGCCCGGCGCGCCTACTGCCGGTGGAGGCCAAGGCGCTCGTCGCCGCCATCGACCTCATCGGCGACCACCTGCCCGAGGGAACGCTCACGAGCGCGCGCGAGAAGATCGTGGCGGCGCTCGGTGCTGACCCGATGGAGCAGGGGCTGCACGTGGCCAGGAGCGCCGGCGACGACGGGGCCGTCGCCCGCGTGGCCTCCGAGGGCATCCGCGACCGCCGGCTCGTGCGGCTGGAGTACTACAAGGCCAACGAGGACGAGTTCTCCGAGCGGCTGATCGAGCCGTACGCGCTCATCAACGGCCGCGAGGGCTGGTACGTCGCCGCGTACGACCCCTCCAAGGAGGACGTGCGCCACTTCCGGCTGGACCGCATCAAGACCGCGACGATCACCGACACGACCTTCGAGCCACGCTCGCAGACCGACCCGGCCCGCGACGTGGAGGGCTGGCCCCGGACCGGCGAGGTGCCGGCGTCGCGCAGCGCGAAGGTGTGGGTCTCGCCCGAACGTGCCCGCTGGGCGCGTGAGGAGCGCCATGTCGCCCAGGAGCTGGCCGACGGGTCGATCATCGTGGAGCTGAGCTTCGCGGGCACCGATTGGCTCGTCCGCGAGGTCCTGATGGAGGCTGGCGACGCCGCCATCCTGGAGCCGGCCGACGCGCGCGACGCGGTGCTGACCGCCGTCGCGCGGCTGGACTGACCGCCGCTGCGCGCGCGCCGGGCCACGCCGGCCTGGACGCGGGAACGGTGAACTTTTTTTCGGCTAGACGGCAAGAACACTGACGTCTCTGTGCTTTCATGCTTGGTCACAGTTGTGCTCGGGTAGGGCACGAAGCCACCCCGGGCAGGGGCATTTCTCTACAGAAGGACGTACACATGTTGTCTTACGGCAGGGTGCGCGCCGCGCATCCGTCTCGCCGCCGTCCGACGCGGACAGCGCTGGCCATCGTGGCCTGTGCCGCGTCGCTCACGGTCGTCACGAACGCGCAGGCCGCCACGGCGACCTGGACGTGTGGCGCGGATGCAGTCACGGCGTCGGTCGTCGGGATGAACACGCTGAACCCGGTGACCGCGAAGCGCACCCCGTGCTCAGACCAGAGCGTCGGGCTGCCGAACACCACTGACGCCATCGGCCTCGCGCCGACGATCAATGCCAAGACCGCCTACGCGATCACGTCGGCCAAGCCGGCCACGGCGCGTCCCATCGGCCAGGCCGTCGGCGGGGCCGCCGGCGTCGAGAACCTCACACTGCAGACCGGCGGGGGCACCGTCGTCATCGGCGTGGGTGCCGCGCAGTCGGCCGCCACGGCCGCCTGCAAGGACGGCAAGGCCGTGCTGACGGGCACGAGCCAGGTCGTCGACCTGACGATCAACGGCCAGAAGGTCTCACTCGACGGGCTGCTGACCACCCTGACCGATGCGATCAGCAAATCGCCGCTCGGTGGCGTGGTCTCCGTCAAGCTCAACGAGCAGATCGTCGCGGGCGAGACGCTCGTCCAGCGCGCTGCGCACATCCGCGTGCTCTCCGCCATCGGCGCCAACCCGCTGGCCGACGTGATCGTCGCCCAGTCGACCGTGAGCTCCGCCAGCGCATGTGACCCCAACGCCGACGGCAACAAGGATCCGGTCTCCGGCTCCGGCGACGGCGGCGGCATCGGGACGCTGAACGGCGTCTGCCCGGCGGGCTCCACGCTCGACACCGGCCGCGTCCTCTGCATCATCTCCGCGTCCCGCACGGGCGGGCAGGGTGAGATCGTCATCGGTCGCCCGTTCACCGGTCCGTCCGGTGGCACGGTGGTCTCGCTGATCAACGCCCGCAAGCGCTACAAGAGCGTCTGCCTCTCGGGTCCGGGCCCGCAGTACGCGATCGTCGGCACGAACGGCGCCAACCGCATCACCGGGCGCAACACCGCCGACCGCATTCTCGCGCTCGGCGGCAACGACGCCGTGGACGGCGGGCGCGGGAACGACTGCATCGACGGCGGCACCGGTCGCGACAACCTCTCCGGCGGCATCGGCAACGACCGCATCTACGGGACCTCCGGGGGCGACGCGCTCAACGGCGGCCCGGGGACGGATCGCCTCAGCGGCGGCACCGGCAACGACTCCATCAACGCAGCGTTCGGGGCGGACATCGTCTCCGGCGGGGCGGGCGTGGACTTCATCAACGTCGCGACGGCCGGCCCCCCCACCCGCGTGGACTGCGGCAGCGGCAACGACAAGGTCCGCCTGAACCGCAACGAGCGGCGCCGGGTTCGCAACTGCGAGACGGCGTACGTGTTCAACGATCGCTAGCGGTATCTGCGCCGGGTCGCGACTTGGTGGTTGCGACCCGGTGACGCATACTTGCTGGCGGACAGGACCCGGACGTTCCGGGGATCAGGGGGCGCGGACGGGAGCCCGCGCTGGGACACACACCACGGAGGAGCAGCTCATCATGGGCAGGGGAATTCGCAGGATCGGCGCGGCGCTTGGCGCCGTCGTCCTTACCGGGGTCTTGGCCCCTGCACTCGCGCAGGCGGACTCGTCCGCCCCATCATGGAACTGTCGGTCGAGCATCGCCTACGTGACGACCAACCTGGGCATCGCACAGCTCTCGCGGATCGAGCCGTTCGCGGCCAACGGCAACCCGTTGGATCCGAGCCACCCGGACCGCGCGGCGTGCGCCGACGACAGCCAGGCCGTCCCGACCATCGGGCCGTTCGGCACGCCGATCGACGTCACGGCCGACGTGATCAAGGGCGTGACGAGCATCGATCCGGACACCGGACCGGCCCGCGCCCAGACCGCGTATGCCGGGGTCAAGGCGGCCGACGCGACCGTCGACATCGGCAGCGGCGCCGTCCAGATCAAGGCTCACGCGGTGCTGTCCCAGGCCTCGGTTCACTGCGTCGGCAACGCTCCGGTCTTCACCAGCGACAGCTCCATCGCCGGCCTCAGCGTCAACGGCCAGGCCCTGCCGGTGCAGGACGGCCTCGTGCAGATCACCAACGCCATCAACGGCACGCCGCTGTCGATGCTCGTGAAGATCACCATCGGCAACACCCTCGACGGTGGTGACGCGACCACCGACACGCAGGGCCGGATCCAGCAGGCCGCGAAGATCGAGCTGCTGAACCTGACCGGGACCCCGCTGGCCACCGCGGTCCTCGGCGAGGCCAAGGTCACGCGCCAGGGCCGGACCTGCGACGCGGACAACACCCCGCCGCCGAACCCGCCCAGCCCGAACGACCCGACGACGCCCACGACGCCCACGACGCCGACGCCGCCGTCGATCATCTACGTGCCGGTCAACACGGGGGTCACCGGCTCGGGCACGACGGTGCAGCTGAACGGAGCCAACGGCGGCTGCGGCCACCTGAAGATGTACTTCCAGCCGAACAAGAAGAAGCTCTTCGGCTCGACGTACGGCAACCGCGTCCTGACGCGCGGCACGCTCGTGAGCTGCTCCGGCAAGCCGATCGTGGGTGGGCGCATCGACGTCTTCCACACCATCAAGGGCCGCACGACGCGGATCCGCAAGACGGGCGTCCGGTCCCGCGACGGTGGGAAGATCACGCTGATCCTGCCGATGAACCTCACGACGCGGACGATCGCGTTCGAGTACCGCGGCAACCTCGCATCCAGCAAGGTCACCGCGCGCCAGACCCTCTCCCTGGTCGTCCGCTACAAGGGCAAGGTCATCACCAAGGAGCCGGGCCCCAAGCGGACGTCGCCCTTCTAGGCCGCAGCGCCGGGCCCCGGGATGAATCGGATTCATCCCGGGGCGACGGGACGCATAGGATCCGCGGCATGAGCCGCCGCGAGCAGATCCAGATGAGCGACGCGGAGGTCTTCGCGTTCCTCGACCAGGAGAAGACCGTCGTCTGCGCCACGAACGGCAAGGACGGATTCCCGCACCTCATGCCGCTCTGGTACGTCGTCCGAGAGGGCACCGTCTGGGCGTGGACGTTCGCCAAGTCGCAGAAGACGAAGAACCTCGAGCGGGACGCACGAGCCACGCTGCAGGTGGAGGCGGGCACCGAGTACCAGGAGCTGCGCGGGGTCATGCTCAAGTGCGAGGTCGTCGTCCACACCGACTACGACACCGTCCTCGGCGTCGGGCTTGACGTCATGTCCCGCTACGGCGGCGGACCGCTCGAGTCGATCTCCGAGGACGTGCGCGCGATGGTCGGCAAGCAGGCCGAGAAGCGCGTGGCCTTCGAGTTCGTGGAGCGCGAGCGGGCCACGTGGGATCACCGCAAGCTCGGTGGCGGGGTGTACTGAGCGGTACGCCTCGCCGCCCCTGGCGGCGTCGCTGCGAGGAGGTCTGGCCTGGCGGCCTATCCCTCCTCGCGCTCCTGGCCAGGAACGACGATCCGGACCGCTCAGCCACCCCGGCTACTGGAGGGCCGCGTCGAGTGCTTCGAGGATGGGGTCGCGGTCTCAGTTCGCGCCCGATCCAGTCTCACGGCATTGGCACCGCCCGACCGCCGACGTAGGCTGGCGCGGTCTCCCCCAACCGGAAGGCCTTATGCGCACCACACGCCGGATCCTCGTGCTCGCCTTAGGCGCGTGCGCCCTCACCCCGGCCGCCGCCGAGGCCGCCACGCGGTACGCCGCCCCGGCCGGCACCGGGTCCTGCGCCAGCGCGTCCCCGTGCTCGATGGACACGGCCGTCACGGGCGCCGCCATCGGCGACGAGGTCATCATCACGCCGGGGGCGTACACGATCTCGTCCACGCTGTTCGGGCCCGTCGAGCATCTGGACATCCACGGCCAAGCCGGTCAGCCGGTGCCGACGATCACGGTGTCCTCCACGTTCGGGCTCCAGACGGCCGGGCACTCCCGCGTGGCCGATCTGAACTTCACGTCCAGCGCAGCGAGCTCCGGTGCGCCCCTCGCCGTCAACGGCAACAGCCTCGTCGAACGCGTCACCTCGCGGGTCTTGGGCACCGGCTCAGCGGTGCGGCTCCTCAACGACGGCCTCGTGACGTTGCGCGACTCGACGTTCCTCGGCGGGTCGGGCCCCGCAGTGCTCGTCAATGGTGCTGTGGCGTTCGGCAACCCGGACGCGCTCCTGGACCACGTCACCGCCGTCAGTCGCACCGCCGGCGGCGTGGGCCTCGAGGTGACCGGCGGCGCCTTCCGGAGCGCCAGGGCCACCGTCACCAGGTCGGTCATCTCGGGCACGACGAACGACGTGACGGTCACCCAGGGCGGCGCGGGGGCGCGCCTGGTCATCGGCAGCTCGTTCGTCCGCACGATCGCCAACACCGGCGGCCTGGTCACCGACCTGGGGGACAACTCGGCGCTCGATCCGCTGTTTGTCGACGCCGGCGGCGGCGACCTGCACCAGGCGCCGGGCTCCCCGACGATCGACGCGGCGGGACCGGATGGCGCCAGCAGCCTGGACGTCGACCGTGACCCGCGGACGCTGGGCGGCGCGCAGGACGCGGGCGCGGACGAGTTCCGCCCGCTGCCCGTGGCCACGACGGGCGCCGCCGCCGCCGTCACGACCACCGCCGCGACCGTCGCCGCCACCGTTGGCACGCTCGGCCTGCCGGGCACCTGGACGATCCAGTACGGCCCGACGACGGCCTACGGCCGGAGCACCACGGCGCGCGCGCTCGCCGCGGGCCGCGGCCCCGTGGACGTCGCCGCGGCGCTCGAGGGGCTCGCGGCGGACGGCGACGTGCACTACCGCGTCGTCGCCACCACCGGCGGCGGCACCACGAACGGCGCCGACGCCACCCTCCACACGGCAGCCGCACCGCCGGTCCCAGCTCCGGGCGGCGGCACCGTCACCGCGGCGGCCCTGAAGATCACCGGCGTCAAGGTCAAGGGGACGACCCTGAGCTACACGGCCAGCGCCGCGGCGCAGCTGCGCATCGTCGTCAAGCGCGGCACGCGCACGGTGAAGACGATCACGAGGAACGTGGCCAACGGCAAGGGCACGATCAAGCTCGGCAAGCTGGCCAAGGGCCGCTACACCGTGTCCGTGACCGCCACGAGCCAGCCGAGCAAGCCCGTCAAGGTCCCCTTCAAGCGTCCCTGACTCCCGGGCGGCGCCGGCGTGACCGCCGACCAGTCGCCCGTGCGCGTTTTGACCACCAGGATGGTGGTGAATGCGCGTGTGGGGCATGCGGTCTGGGCGCGGGCGCTTGTGGCGTCAGAGCCACGCCGAGCGGGCGACGTGGGGTCGCCGCAAGCTCGGTGGTGGGGTCTCAGCCGCTCACGTTATTTGAGGGCCACGCCGAGCGCGTCCAGGATCGGAAGGTCCCCGGAGTTGACGTAGAGGATCCGGGCGACGGTGCGCTCGGTGTGCAGCACGGCGTCGAGGACCGCCGCGACGTCATTCCGCGGGACCTCCCCGCGGTGTGGCTCGGTGTCGACGCGGACGCGGCCCGTCCCGGGCTCGTCGGTGAGCCGTCCCGGCCGCACGATGGTCCAGGCGAGCGCGCTGGCCATCAGCACCGCGTCGGCCTCCGCCTTGGCCTGGAGATAGACGGCGAAGACGTCGTCGCCCGCTGGTGGGTTCTCGGCGCCGACCGAGCTCACCATCACGTACCGCGGGACCCCGGTCTGCTCGGCGGCGCGGAGCAGGCGGATCGCGCCGTCGCGGTCCATCGTCAGCTTGCGGGCGGCCCCCGACCCCGGCCCCGCACCGGCCGCGAAGACGACCGCGTCGGCCCCGGTGACGGCCCCCACGACGTCCTCCACGGTCGCCGATTCCAGGTCGCACACGATCGGCTCGGCGCCGTCGGCGAGCACGTCTTGGGTCTCGGCCTCCTTGCGGATCAGCCCGCGCACGCGATCGCCGCGAGCGCGAAGCAAGCGGGTGAGCCGGCGGCCGACCTTGCCGTGAGCTCCGGCGACGACGACGTCCATGCGTTCCACGCTAACGGGCACCTCCCCGGCCGGATCGGGCGGAAACCGGCGCGATGCAGGCGACTTGGGCCCCCACCCGGCCGGTCGGGGTGGGACGGGAGCGCGCGTCGCATGGCACCGCAACCCCCCACCGGCGCAGCACGTTTACCCTCTGAGCCTTCATGGATCCCCTCAAGGGCCTCATTCTCTCGGGCGGCAAGGGCACACGCCTGCGTCCGATCACGCACACGAGTGCCAAGCAGCTCGTGCCGGTGGCAAACCGGCCGGTCCTGTTCTACGGGATCGACGCGATGGCCCGTGCGGGCATCTACGAGATCGGCATCATCATCGCGCCGGAAACCGGCGACGAGATCCGTGAGGTCGCGGGCGACGGATCCCGGTTCGGGGTCAAGATCACGTACATCGTCCAGGACGAGCCCGCGGGCCTGGCCCATGCAGTGCTCACCGCCGAGGGCTTCCTGGGCACGTCGCCGTTCGTCATGTACCTCGGCGACAACCTGCTGCAGGGTGGCATCGACGACCTCGTCGCCGCGTTCACGACCCACGAGCCGGACGCCCTCATCCTCCTGACGCCCGTCGAGGATCCGGAGCACTTCGGCGTGGCCGAACTCGGTGAGGACGGCAGCGTCATCGCGCTGGCGGAGAAGCCGCCGGAGCCGAAGACGAACCTCGCGCTCGTCGGCGTCTACATGTTCACCGCGGGCATCCATGACGCCGCGCGGGCGATCGAGCCGTCCCCCCGTGGCGAGCTCGAGATCACCGACGCCATCCAGTACCTCGTGGACTCGGGCAAGCGCGTGGAGCCGCACGTCGTGCAGGGCTGGTGGAAGGACACCGGCCGCCTGGCCGACATGCTGGAGGCCAACCGGCTGATCCTCGACACCATCGGCCGCAGCGTCGAGGGCGACCTCGTCGACTCCCAGATCGACGGCCGCGTGGTCGTCGAGGCCGGTGCGAAGCTGACGCGCGCCACCGTGCGCGGGCCGGCGATCATCGGCGCCGGCGCGGTGCTGACGGACTGCTACGTCGGCCCGTACTCGGCGATCGGCGAGGGGTGCGTCATCGAGCGGGCGGAGATCGAGCACTCGATCCTGCTGGCCGGGTCCTCGGTGACCGGCCTTGACGGGCGCATGGAATCCTCGTTGCTCGGGCGCGACGTGAAGATCACACGATCCGACCGCCAGCCCAAGGCCTACCGATTCATGGTCGGCGACACCTCCGAAATCGAGATCCTGTAGCCGTGCGCCTCTTGGTCACCGGCGCCGCCGGGATGCTCGGCCACCGCGTCGTCGACGACGCCCGTGCGCTGGGCCACGACGTCGTCGGCATCGACCTGCCCGACCTGGACCTCACCGACGAGACGGCGACGATCCGCCGCGTCGCCGAGCTCGCCCCCGACAGCGTCATCAACTGCGCGGCGTACACGAACGTCGACGCCGCCGAGGAGCACGAAGAGGTCGCGCTGGCGGTCAACGGCGATGCGGCGGGCAACATCGCGCGTGCGGCGGCGCAGATCGACGCGCGCATCGTGCACATCTCGACCGACTACGTCTTCGACGGGGCCAAGGACAGCCCGTGGCTGGAGAGCGATCGGCCCGCACCGCTGGGCGCGTACGGACGCACGAAGCTCGCCGGCGAGCTGCAGCTGGCCCACGCCAACGCGGAACACGCGATCGTCCGCACCGCCTGGCTCTTCGGTGCCGGTGGCCCCAACTTCCTCGACACCATGCTCCGGCTGGCCGCCGAGCGCGACGAGGTCTCCGTCGTCACGGACCAGGTCGGCAGCCCGACGTGGGCGGGGCACCTGTCGCCCGCGCTCATCGAGCTGGCCGAGCGCCGTGGCGACGTCGGGGTCTTCCACGGCGTCGGCGCCGGGCAGTGCTCGTGGAACGAGCTGACGCTGGAGTTGTTCGAGCGAGCCGGCGTTGCCTGCCGCGTGCTGCCGACGACGAGCGAGCAGTTCAAGCGGCCGGCGCCCCGGCCCGCGTGGAGCGTGCTGGGAACCGAGCGGGACCCCGGTGTGCACCTGCCGCCGTGGCAGGACGGCGTGCAGGGCCATCTGGACGAGAGGACAAACGCATGAAGCTGTTGGTCTGTGGCGGCGCCGGTTTCATCGGCTCGAACTTCGTGCGCCTGCGCGTGCGCGACCACGGCGACGAGGTCGTCGTGCTGGACAAGCTGACGTACGCCGGACGGCTGGAGAACCTCGCTGACGTCGACCACACCTTCGTCCACGCGGACATCGCCGACGCCGAGAAGGTGCGTGAGGCGATGGCGGGTGTCGACGCGGTCGTGAACTTCGCCGCCGAGACCCACGTGGACCGCTCGATCGCCGAGCCCGACGCCTTCGTGACCACCCACGCGGTCGGCACGTACGTCCTGCTGGAGGCGGCGCGTGAGCGCGGGGTGCGCTACCTGCAGGTGTCCACCGACGAGGTCTACGGCTCGATCGCGTCCGGCTCCTTCACGGAGGCGTCGCCGCTGCAGCCGTCCTCGCCCTACAGCGCCACGAAGGCGGGCGCCGACCTGCTCGTCGCCTCCTACTACGAGACCTTCGGCCTGGAGACGGTGATCTGCCGTGGGTCCAACAACTACGGGCCCTACCAATACCCCGAGAAGCTCATCCCGCTGATGGTGCTCAACGCCTTCCACGGCGACAAGCTGCCGGTGTACGGCGACGGCATGCAGGTGCGCAACTGGCTCTACGTCGAGGACTTCGGCCGTGGCATCGGCCATGTGCTGGCGCACGGCGCTCCCGGGGAGGTCTACAACGTCGGCGGCCCCGACGAATGCCCGAACATCGACGTCGTCAAGCGCATCGTCGCGCTGACGGGCAACGACGACACGCTCATCGAGTACGTCACCGACCGCCCGGGCCACGACCGCCGCTACTCGCTCGGCAGCGAGAAGGTGCGCGCGCTGGGCTGTGTGGCGCAGGTGCGCTTCGAGGAGGGCCTGGACGCGACCGGCAAGTGGTACCGCGTCAACACCGACTGGTGGGAGTCGATCCGCTCCGGGGACTACCTGGAGTACTACAAACGGCAGTACGGCACGGCCCTCGGCGGGTAGAAGGCTGTCCGGACCGCGGCCAGGCGACCGGCTGCCGCTGCTCATCGCCCTCCCGCCATCGGAGGGCAAGGCGGCGGGCGGGGACGGGCCCCCGCTTGCTCTGGCGGAGCTGTCGGGCGCGCAGACGCTGACGCGCCCGCGCCGGCAGGTGTTGGACGCGCTCGTGAAGCTCTGCTCCGCGACCGGGGCGCGGGGGGCGAACCGGGCCCGCAGGCTGCTGCACCTCTCCGAGGGTCTGGCCGGGGAGATCGCCGTCGACGCCGGCGTGCTCGAGGCCCCGACGCTGCCCGCCGCCCGGCGGTACACCGGCGTCCTGTACGACCACCTGGATCTGGCGACGTTGCCGGCGGCGGAACGGCGACGGGCCGACGACCACGTCGTGATCCTCTCCGGCCTTTGGGGCGCGGTGCGGCCAGGGGACGCGATCCCGCCCTACCGCCTCAGCATGGACGTGACCCTGCCGAGGATCGGCAAGCTCACGGCGCACTGGCGGGCGCCGCTGGCCCGTGCCCTGCCGGAGCCGGCGCTCGTCGTCGACTGCCGCTCGGCGAGCTACCAGCAGGCGTGGAAGCCGCCGGCCGGCAGCACCGTCCTGACCGTGCGCGTCTTCAGCGTCGCCCCCGACGGCTCACGCAAGGTGATCAGCCACATGGCCAAGGCGACCCGCGGCGACGTCGCGCGGGCGCTCCTGACGCGGGCCGACGGGGCCGGGCGCGACGCGGGAACGCCGGAAGACGTGGCGCAGGTCGCCAGGGCGGCGGGCCTGGAGTGCGAGCTGGTGGCGCCGGCGAAACACGGCGGCGCGTGGACGCTGGACGTGCTGCTCGAGCAGCCCGAGTGAGAGGGATGAGGCGCGGATCGGCGCCTTCCAGGCGTACACGGCGCCGTCACATAGGCCGCTAGGCCATGTGACGGCCGGCGGGTGCGTCTGGGGGCGCCGAGACACCCCTCAGCTAACTCGCCAGCGCGCTGATCTTCCAGATCTCGACGGTCTTGCCGCCGGTGCGCTGGGGCTCCTTGACGAGCTGCAGCGTGTCGACCCGGTCGTCCTTCCCGGAGGCCGACTTGACCTTGGCGGTGGCCGTCGTGCCCGTGACGGTCACGCCCTTCTTGACGACCTCGAGCTCGAAGCTGTCGACGTCCTTGAGCGATTCCTTCAACGTCGTCTCGCACGTGCTCTTGCCGTGGGCCTTGATCTTGTCCACGAGCGCGGTCGCCAGGTATTGGCTGCAGATCTTCGTGGCGTCGCGTTTGCTCGCGGCGGCCTGCAGGTCCTCGATCGTGGTCGCGACCTGCTTGGCCTCACCGCTGAAGTTCTTGGCGGAATCCTTGGACGCCGCGCCGCACCCGCCGGCGATCAGCGCGACGAGGGTCAGTGAGACGGCGGGCAGACGGCTAAAGACCATGCCGGGGAGCGTAGCCGAGGGACCATTTGCGAGGATGACGGGCGTGGCGAGCATCGCGAGACCCCTGGGAACGGCTCCACTGCCGCGTGGGCGGCACGCACCGCCCTTGGAGGTCCGCGTCCGCGTCCAGCGCGCCCGGCTGTTCACCGCCGCGGCGGCCGTGTTCTCGCGCAGCGGGTACGCCGACGCGACCGCCGAGGCCATCGCCCGCGAGGCGGGCATGTCGAAGGCGACGTTCTACGAGCATTTCGCCAACAAGGAGGAGTGCCTCCTCGCGCTCTTCGACGCCGCCGGCGACGAGCTCGTCCGCGCCATGAACGCGGGCGTGGGCACCGACGAAGGCCCGCCGGCCAGCTACGAGGAGGTCGTCGTGCGCGGATTGCGCGCGCTGCTGGCCACCGTGGCCGCCCATCCCTTGGAGGCGCGCACGCTCGTCGTCGAGGGCATCGGCGCCGGGCCGCGCGCCGCCCAGAAGCGCGACGCGATGCTCGACGCGTTCGCGGAATGGCTCTACCGCGACAACACCGTCCACGCGCCGGCGTTCGGTGCCCCGGCCTTCGCCTCGCCCGACGACGCCTTCACCATCGTCGGCGGTGTCGTCGAGGTCGTCTCACGCCAGCTGCGCACGCAGCAGCCCCCCGACATCCGGGACCTGGAGCCCACGCTGCTGCGTCTCGTCTTCGGCGTCATCGCCCAGGCTCGGACCCCGGGCCTGCCCGAGGCCTGACCGTGGGCGATCGCGGCACCCTCGCCGCGCTGGAGGCGCAGGTCGTGGGCTGCCGGGCGTGCCCGCGCCTCGTGGCGTGGCGGGAAGAGGTCGCCGCGGTCAAGCGCAGGGCGTTCGCCGACGAGGAGTACTGGGGCCGCCCGATCCCGGGGTTCGGGGACCCCGCCGCCCGCGTCCTCATCCTGGGGCTGGCCCCCGCCGCGCACGGCGCCAACCGGACCGGGCGCGTCTTCACCGGCGACCGCTCGGGCGACTTCCTCTTCGCCGCCCTGCACCGCACGGGCTTCGCCAACCAGTCGACGTCCGTGCACTCGGGCGACGGGCTCGCGCTGCGGGACGCGTGGATCACGGCGGCCGTGCGCTGCGCCCCACCTGCCAACAGGCCGACCCCCGCCGAGCGTGACACGTGCCTCCCCTTCAGCGTCCGCGAGCTCGAACTGCTGCCCGACGTGGGACTCATCGTCTGCCTCGGTGCCTTCGCCTGGGACGCCGCGCTGCGCCTGCGAGGAGCCGCCGGCGCACCGCGGCCGGCGGGTGCCGGCCGGCCGCGCTTTGCGCATGACGCCCTCTTCGCCGACGGCGACTGGCTGCCGATGCTCGGCTGCTTCCACCCGTCCCAGCAGAACACGTTCACGGGGCGCCTGACCGTGTCGATGATCGATGGGGTGCTGCTGCACGCCCGTGCGTTGACGGGCCTCAGGTCGCCGGCAGCGCCACCGGACGCAAGCGCAGCCGGGTGATCATCAGGGCCGCGGCGAGACACAGCAGCGCTGAGACGAAGAACACGCCGTCGTACGTCCCGGCGGTGTCGCGGGTGAAGCCGGCCGCCCAGGCGGCCGCCGCACCGCCGAGCTGGTGGGCGGCGAAGATCCAGCCGAACGCGACCGTGCCGGTCTCGCGACCGAAGCGCCGCGTGACGAGGGCGACGGTCGGCGGCACGGTGGCGATCCAGTCCAGCCCGTAGAAGATCGTGAAGGCCGTGAGCGTCGGGCCCTGGAGCGACAGCGCGACCGGCAGGATGAGGAGCGACAGGCCGCGGCCGGTGTAGTAGCCGATGAGGAGGTTGCGTGGGTCGAGGCGATCCGTCAGCCAGCCGGATCCGGTGGTGCCGGCGATGTCGAGGACGCCCATGGCCGCCATGAGGCTCGCGGCCTGGCCCGCGGCGATGCCGTGGTCGTGGGCGGCGGGGATGAGGTGCACGGCGATGAGCCCGACGGTCGTGGCGCCGCAGATGAAGAACGAGCCGGCCAGCGCGAGGAACACGCGGTCATGGCCCACCTGGCGCAGGACGCCGATCGCGGACGGCCTCCGGGCGGGCACCGCGGGGGCGACCTCGGGCGTTCCCCCGTACGGCGCGTCGCCGTCGGCGGGCCGGTCACGCAGGGCGGCGAGGGCGACGACGAAGGCCACTGTGGCCGCGCCGCCCACGACGGCCATCGTCCACCGCCAGCCGTGATGGACGAGGTGCGCCATCAGCGGCAGGAAGATGAGCTGCCCGGTGGAGTTCGCCGCGGTGAGGAGCCCGAGGACGAGCCCGCCCCGTTGCGCGAACCAACGGCCGGTGATCGTCGCGGCCAGAACGGGCGCCACCGACCCGGTCGCCGCACCCGAGATCAGCCCCCACGTCAGGTACAGCTGCCACAGCTCACGCACCTGGGTCATCGCCGCGGCGGTGAGCGCGATGAGCACGAGCGATGCCGAGACGACCCGGCGCACGCCGAAGCGCTCCATCAGCGCGGCGGCGAACGGCGCGCTCAGGCCGAAGACGACGAGGTTGATCGCCGCAGCCGTGGAGATCGTGCTGTGGCTCCACCCGAACTCGTCCATCAAGGGCTCCATGAGGATCCCGAAGGTCGCGCGGATCGCGGCCGAGGCCAGCAGGACGACGAAGCCCGCGGCGGCCACGATCCAGGCGCGATGGAGGCGACGGCGGGGCATCGCGGCCATGCTGTCGCACCCGCGGACCCCACACCAGTGGCGCAAACGCCAATGTTCGCTAGGTTTCAGCCATGTTGCCCTCACGCCGCGTCGCGCTCCTGATCCTCGACGGCGCCGTGCTCTACGACGTCGGCATCGCGACCCAGGTCTTTGGGCCGCGCGCCTCGCGGCCCGAGCGGCCCGACCAGCACTACGAGCTCGTCGTCTGCGGTGCGACGCCCGGCACGGCAACCACCACGTCGGGCATCCGCGTCGCCGTCGACGCGGGACTGGAGGCCCTCGCGGAGGCGGACCTCGTCATCGTCCCGGGCACCAGCCCGACGCACGCCGACGGACGGGAGCCCGTTCTTCGCGCCCTCCGCGCCGCCCATGCCCGCGGCGCCCGCGTCATGTCGATCTGCACCGGGGCCTTCGTGCTGGCCGAGGCCGGCCTGCTGGACGGCCGCCGGGCCACGACCCACTGGGGCTTCTGCGCCGAGCTCGCCGAGCGCTTTCCGGCGGTGCAGGTCGACCCCGGCGTCCTCTACGTCGACGACGGAGACATCCTCACCTCGGCCGGCCTGGCCGCGGGCATGGACCTGTGCCTGCATGTCCTGCGCCAGGAGTTGGGTGCCGACGTGGCCAACGGCGTCGCGCGGTGGAACGTCGTGGCGCCGCACCGCGAGGGCGGGCAGGCGCAGTTCATCCAGGCGCCCGTGCCGCCCGTCGCCGGGGGTGGCCTGGCCGCGACGCGCGCGTGGGCCCAGGCTCGCTTGCACGAGCCGCTCGACCTCCAGGTTCTCGCCGGCCACGCCCACATGAGCGAGCGCACGTTCACGCGCCGCTTCCGGGCCGAGACAGGTCTCTCGCCGAAACAGTGGCTCCTGACGCAGCGGGTGCACCACGCCCGCCAGCTGCTCGAGCGCACCGAGCTACCGATCGAGGCCGTCGCCACCGAGGCGGGGTTCGGCAGTGCCGCAAACCTGCGTGTTCACTTCCAGCGCGTGACATCGACGCGGCCGTCGGCCTACCGCGTGACCTTCCGGGCCGGCACGGCCGCCTAGATGGTTGAATCCACGAGGCGGCCCGTGGGATGTGTCGGGGCGGAGCAGCCCGCGCGGCGAACCCGTGGAATCAACCATCTAGCCTGCGTCGATCGCCGCCATCAACGCGGGGGCGCCCGCGATCCTGTCGATGTTCAGCGGGTTCCTCGGCACAACCCCGGCGACAACCGCAGCTGGAAGACGACGAGCGGCAGCTTCCAGCGCAAGCGCGCCGCAGGTGCCGACGCCTTCACGTTCACCGGACGGATCGGCGTTCAGGATCGTCGCCGCTTAGCTCGCGGGGCCTGCATCACAATGGGCCGATGCCCGAGTTGCCCAGCTTCGCCGAGCTCGCGACGGCGCCGGACCCGTCACTGGACCTGCTGGCGCTCGCGCTGGCGGCCGAGTTCCGGACCGTCGACCCGGGCGCGGCCCTCGCGACGCTCGATGCCCTCGGTGCCGAGCTCGGAGCGGTCGTGGCCCGGGCAGCGGACGACGTGGCGGGCCAGGTCCGCGCGTGCGCCGACCTGCTGGGCGCGGTCCACGGCTTCACCGGCGACCACAAGGACTACGACCACCCAGACAACTCGATGCTCGACCTCGTACTCGAGCGCCGCCGCGGGCTGCCCATCGTGCTGTCCGTCGTCTACGTCGAGGTGGCGCACCGCGCCGGGCTTCCGCTCGCCGGCGTCGGGCTGCCCGGGCACTTCGTCGTCGGCCACTTCGGGGCGGCCACGCCGGTGCTGCTGGATCCCTTCAACGGCGGCAGGCGGATCGACGCCGATGCCGGCGCCGGCGCGGTCCGGCCCTGGTCGGCGAGCGAGATCGCGATGCGGATGCTGAACAACCTCGTCGCGAGCCACACCAGGCGCGGGGACTTCGGGCTGGCGATCCGCGCCGCCACGCTGCGCCTGGCGCTGCCCGCCGACGACGCGCTGCGCCAGACCCTCGAAGTGGAGCTGCGGTCCATGCGGGCGCAGATGAACTGACGGAGCGGTAAGGTCGAAGAGCAACACCAAAAGAGAGAGGAGGACCGCCATGCGAGTCCTCTGTGCGAAGTGCTTGCGGCAATGGGCCGCAAAGCGTGTCGCGGATCGCGCGAGCTGCCCCCACTGTGGTGGCGTTCTGCTGCATCCCTGACACCCACACGATCTGGGCCCCGCTGTTTGCACGGCGGGGCTTTCGTCGTTCTGGGACGTCACATCGCCAGCACGTTGACGGTCGGATGTGACGCTCGCGGCGGTCCGGGGGAGCGGGCAAAGGCCGGGTGCGGCGGCTCCGCACGTTGGTCGGCGTGAGCGCGAGCGACGTGCGACGCCGCCGCGGCCTCGCCATCTCACGGGCCCGGCCCGCGAGAAACGACGCCAGCAGGCGCGAGCGCCTGCTTGTGGACCGACGTCCATCTCCCCTGCCAGCTCTCCTCGCCGCGCGGTCGCCCGGCCCCGTGGGGCGCCGGGCCGCCCACTAAGGTCACGCCCGTGGCCGCACGTCCACTGCACGAGATCGTCGAGGCCGGATGGGCGCAGGCGCTGGAGCCCGCCGCCGGCCAGGTCGCTGCGATGGGCCGCTTCCTCCGGGCCGAGGTCGCGGCGGGCCGCGGCTACCTGCCGGCCGGCGACCACGTGCTGCGGGCGTTCGGCCAGCCGTTCGCCGACACGCGGGTGCTGATCGTCGGGCAGGATCCGTATCCCACGCCCGGGCACGCGATGGGTCTGTCCTTCTCGGTGGCGCCGGACGTCCGGCCGATCCCGAAGAGCCTCATGAACATCTACAGGGAGTACGGCGAGGACCTCGGCTACCCGCTGCCGTCGACCGGGGACCTGTCCCCGTGGGCCGAGCACGGCGTGCTGCTGCTGAACCGGTCGCTCACGGTCCGGCCGGGGCAGCCCAACTCCCACCAGGGCCGCGGCTGGGAGGCGGTCACCGAGCAGGCGATCCGGGCGCTCGCCAATAGGACCCCGCCCGCCCCCCTGGTCGCGATCCTCTGGGGCCGCAACGCCCGCAACCTGAAGCCGCTGCTGGACGGGGTGCCGTGCATCGAGTCCGCCCACCCGAGCCCACTGTCAGCACACAACGGGTTCTTCGGCTCACGGCCGTTCAGCCGCGCCGACGCGCTGCTCGCGGAGCAGGGCGGCGAGCCCGTCGACTGGCGGCTGCCGTGACCCCCGACGGCTACGTGCCCGGGGGCCGCACACGCGGTAGCGGCGCACCTCGCGGACCGGGGTGTCCCGCGCCAGCGCGATCGTGAGGTCGTGCACGGGTTGGTCAGCGGCAGGCGCTCGGGGTCGGCGAGCGCGCGCCTAGACGATAAAACCGATCACGTGTTCGGAAAGTCGCAGACCATGGTGTCGGCCCGATTCCGGTGTCGGTGAGCGGCTACCGTTGGGGGCTGTGTCTGACGCCGCCCTCGACGACTTCGCTCCCCGCACCCGTGCCTGGTTCGCGGGTGCGTTCGCGGGCGCGACCGAGGTCCAGCAGCAGGCGTGGCCCGCGATCGCCAGCGGCGCCCACACCCTGATCGCGGCGCCGACGGGCAGCGGCAAGACGCTCGCGGCGTTCCTCTGGGGCCTGGACACCCTCGCGCGCGAAACCCGTCCCCACCCACCCCACACCCGCATCGTCTATGTCTCGCCGCTGAAGGCGCTGGCCTACGACGTGGACCGCAACCTGCGCGCCCCCCTGCGGGGCATCGGCGCCGACGTCAGCGTCGGCATCCGCACCGGCGACACGCCGCAGAAGGACCGTGCGGCGATGCGCCGCCGCCCGCCGGACATCCTCATCACGACGCCCGAGTCGCTGTACCTCGTGCTCACGAGCCAGGCCCGCGAGATGCTGCGCGGCGTCCAGGCGGTCATCGTCGACGAGATTCACGCGGTGGCCGCGACGAAGCGCGGCTCGCACATGGCGCTGACGCTCGAGCGCCTGCAGGACCTGCAGGAGGACGGCCACGAGGTCCAGCGCATCGGCCTGTCGGCGACGCAGAACCCGCTGGAGGAGGTCGGCCGCTACCTCGTCGGGCCGCGCCGCACCTGCCGGATCGTGGACGCCGGTGTCCGCAAGCCGCTGGACCTGAAGATCCACGTCCCGGTCGAGTCGATGGTCGAGCCCGAGCAGCTCAGCCCCGACGGCGGCCCGCGCGACCCGCTGGAGCCGCTCGTCGGCGGCGAGGCGACCCGCAAGTCCATCTGGCCGGCGATCTACCCCGAGATCCTCAAGCTCGTCAAGGAGCACCGGTCGACGATCGTCTTCGTCAACAACCGCCGTGGCTCCGAGCGCCTGGCCCTACGGCTGAACGAGCTCCACAACACCGCGCTGATCGACGCGGATCCGAACGCCTCTCCCGAGATCATCGCCCGCGCGCACCACGGGTCCCTCGCGCGCGAGGAGCGCGAGATCGTCGAGGAGCTGCTCAAGAGCGGTGACCTGCCGTGCCTCGTGGCGACCTCGTCGCTCGAGCTCGGCATCGACATGGGTGCCGTGGACCTCGTCCTGCAGGTCGAGTCCCCCAAGTCGGTCGCTCGCGGCCTGCAGCGGGTCGGCCGCGCCGGGCACGGCGTCGGGGACACGAGCAAGGGGCGGATCTTCCCGAAGTTCCGCGCGGACCTGCTCGAGTGCGCGGTCGTCGTGAAGCTCATGCGCGAGGGGCGCATCGAGCCGACCGTCGTCCCCCGCAACGCGCTCGACGTCCTCGCCCAGCAGATCGTCGCGATGGCCGCCGACGCCGACGACGCCGACCAGCCGCTCTCTGTCGACGCCCTGCACGCGCTCGTCACACGCACGCACTCCTACGCGGAGCTCTCGCGCGAGCTGCTGGAGAACGTGCTGGACATGCTCGACGGGCGCTACCCGTCACAGGAGTTCGGCGACCTGCGCGCCCGGATCGTGTGGGACCGCATCGCCGGGACGATTCGCGCCCGCAAGGGGTCGCGCTCGCTGGCGATCGTCAACGCCGGAACGATCCCCGACCGCGGCCTGTACTCCGTCACGCTCCCCGACGGCCGCCGCGTCGGCGAGCTCGACGAGGAGATGGTCTACGAGGCCCGCCCCGGCCAGACGTTCCTCCTCGGCGCGTCGTCGTGGCGCATCGAGGAGATCCAGCGCGACCGCGTCGTCGTGACCCCCGCACCCGGGGCGCCCGGCGCGATCCCGTTCTGGAAGGGCGACGGCGTCGGGCGCCCGAAGGAGCTCGGACAGGCGATCGGCGAGTTCGCGCGCACCGCGGTGGACGCGGACCCCAAGGCGCTGGAGATCAGCCACGACCTGGATCCCCTGGCCGCCCGCAACCTCGTGGACTTCCTGCAAGAGCAGCAGGCCGCCACGCGCGTCATCCCGTCGGACCGCACGATCGTCGTGGAGCGCTTCCGGGACGAGATCGGCGACTGGCGCCTGTGCATCCTGTCGCCATACGGCGGGCGCGTGCACTCCGCCTGGGCGCTGGCCCTCAGCGCCCGCATCCGTGACGTCTACGGCCTCGAGAGCGACGCGATCTGGAGCGACGACGGGATCATCGTCCACCTCCCCGACGCGGATGAGCCGCCGGGCGCAGAGCTCGTCATGGTCGAGCCGGATGAGGTGCAGGAGCTCATCGTCGCCGAGCTCGCCTCGTCGGCGCTCTTCGGCGCGCGCTTTCGCGAGAACGCCGGACGCGCGCTGCTCATCCCGCGCGCGTACCCTGGCAAGCGCACGCCGCTGTGGCAGCAGCGCCTGAAGTCCCAGTCGCTCCTGGAGGTCGCCAAGCGCTACGCCGACTTCCCGATCATCCTGGAGACCTACCGCGAGTGCCTGCGCGACGTCCTCGACGTCCCGGGCCTCACGGACCTGCTGCGCGCGCTGCACTCGCGCGAGCTGTCGCTCGTCGAGGTCGAGACGCAGACCGCGTCCCCGTTCGCGTCGTCGCTGCTGTTCGACTACGTCGCGACGTACATGTACGAGGGGGACACGCCGAACGCGGAGCGCCGCGCGGCCGCCCTCTCGCTCAACAAGGACCTGCTGGCCGAGCTGCTCGGGCAGGACGAGCTGCGCGACCTCATCGACGCGGACGCGCTCGACATGGTGCAGGCCGACCTGCAGCACACGTCGGCGCGCACGCAGGCGGCGACCGCCGACGACCTCGGGGACATCCTGCGCCGCGTCGGCGACCTCAGCGACAGCGAGGTCGCGGACCGCACGATCGAGGGCGTCGACCCGCAGGACCTCACCGCGCGCCTGGCCGCACAGCGCCGCGCGATCCGCGTCCGCATCGGGGGTGAGGAGCGCTGGATCGCCGCCGACGACGCCGGCCTCTATCGCGACGCGCTGGGGACCGTCCCGCCCGGGGGCCTGCCGAGCGCCTTCCTCGAGGACGTCCCCGACCCGCTGCGCCGGATCGCCGCGCGGTACGCGGCCACCCATGGCCCGTTCACCACGGGCGAGCTCCGTACCCGCTACCTCGTCGACCCGACGAGCGCGCTGAAGGAGCTCGAGGCGGCCGGGTCGCTGGTTCGCGGCGAGCTGCGGCCCGGGGGCACCGAGCGCGAGTGGTGCGACACCGACGTGCTGCGCCGGCTGCGGCGCGCGTCCCTCGCCGTCCTGCGCAAGGAGATCGAGGCGGCCGACCCGGCGCAGCTCGCGCGGTTCGCGCCCTCGTGGCAGGGCGTCGATCGCCACCCGGCGGCCGGCTCGGGCATCGACCGCCTGCGCGAAGTGCTCGTCCCGCTGCAAGGGCTCGCGCTGCCCGCGGCCGTCTGGGAGCAGGACATCCTGCCCCGTCGCTGCGGCGCCTACTCGCCCGCGTGGCTTGACCAGCTCTGTGCCTCCGGCGAGCTCGTGTGGGCGGGTGCCGGTGCCGTCGGCCGCTCCTCCGGCCGTGTCGCGCTCTGGTTCCGGGACGACGCCGAGGCCATCGGGCCGGTGCTCGTCAAGGCCGATCCGCCGTCCACCGAGGCGCATGAGCTCGTCCGCGCGCGGCTGGCCGCCGCGCCATGCTTCTTCACCGACCTCCTGGCCGAGGTCCCGCTGGCGCCCGAGGAACTGCAGGAGGCCCTCTGGGATCTCGTCTGGGCCGGCGAGGTCACCAACGACGCCTGGGCGCCGCTGCGTGCGCCCCGCCTCGCGCTGGCCCGGGCGACGAAGGCGCAGGCGCGACCGAACCCCCGCTCCGGCCGGCGCTTCGGCTCCACGCGCCGCGGCGCCGGCGCCTCCGCGCAGGTGTCCGGGCGCTGGTCGCTCACCTCGACGATCTTCCGCAACGCGGCCGCACCGGACCAGCAGCGGCGGACGGTCGCCGAGCTCCTCCTCGAACGCCACGGCATCGTGACGCGGGAGACGGTCCTGGCCGAGGGCGTCCCCGGCGGCTTCAGCGCGCTCTATCCCGCGTTCGCCGACCTCGAGACGCTCGGGGTCTGCCGCCGCGGCTACTTCATCGAAGGTCTCGGCGGGGCGCAGTTCGCGCTGCCCGGCGCGGTCGAGCGGCTGCGGGCGCAGAAGGACAACGACGCGTCGGCGGTCGTGCTGGCGGCCACCGACCCGGCCCAGGCCTACGGCGCCGCGCTGCGCTGGCCGCAGCGCCCGGCGGACGACGCCACCACCCCGGTCCGCCGGCCCGCCCGCGTCGCGGGCGCGCACGTGGTCACTGTCGGCGGGGAGCCCGTGCTCTACGTCGAGCGCGGCGGCAAGGGCCTGCAGACGCTCGTCGACGGGGCGGATGAGCGGATCCCGGTCGCCGTCGACGCCCTGGCGGCCTTCGTGCGCGGCGGCCGCGGCCGGCGCCTGGCGGTCGAGCGCGTGGACGGCGAGGATGTCATCGGGTCCGGGCTCGAGGCCCTGCTCGTCGAGCACGGCTTCCGCCAGGGCCCGCGGAAGCTCACGCTCAGCGCTTGACCCGAGCCGGTTCCCGCCCCTCCCCAACGCAGCACCTGACCCGCGGGTCAGACGAGTGACCCCCTCACCGGTCGGAGATGACCCGGCCGGTGGTCACGTGGTGCGCGACCGTCAAGCATCATGCGCGCCCTACGCACACGCTACGGCAGACTCGCGACGCCGGCACTGGTCCTGGCACTTGCTGGAGTCACGGCCCTCGTCGGTCTGGCGGCGGCCACGCCCCCCGGCACCAACGGGAGGATCACCTGGCAACGCGAGCCGGCCACGCCCAACGGGTTTCCGCACCTCTGGACCGCGAACCCCGACGGCTCCGACGCTCGACAACCGTTCTCAGCCGTCCCCAATCGCGGCGACATCGAGGGAACGTTCTCTCCGACAGACGCGAACGTCATGTTCTTCACGCGGTTCGCGCCGTCACCGTTCGCTGCAGACCTCTACCGCGGCGACCTGGCGACCGGTGCCGTGACCCGCGTGACCCGCGCGCAGTCGGCGGACATCGCGCCGACTGTCTCGCCGGACGGCACGAAGCTCGCCTACTTCGCGGTCCCGCGCCCGCGGCACATCAACCTCGACCGCCCGCCGCCGCCGGAGCGCATCCGCGTCGCCAACCTGGACGGCAGCGGGGGGCGCATGCTCACGGCGCGCCGGCTCCGCAGCATCGACCCGGACTGGTCCCCGGACGGGCGCCGGATCGTCTACGCCGAACGACGGTTCGTCAAGGGGCGCGAGGCCGCGCAGATCCGGCTCGTCGTCATGAACGCGGACGGCACCGGTCGCCGCGCGATCACGGCCTTCGGAGACCGCGACGAGCTCAACCCCAAGTGGATGCCCGACGGCAAGACGATCGTGTTCGAGCGGGGCCAGCCGCGCGGCATGCGATCGGACATCGCCGCGATCAGCCCCGACGGCGGCCCGCAGCGGACGATCCTCGCCACCGGCGCGTGGGAGACCAACCCCATCCCGTCTCCCGACGGGACGCGTATCGCGTTCACGAGCGACCGCGACCGGCGCGGAGATCGTCTCGGCCCCGGTTCCGGGACTCGTCTCGGCCCCGGTTTCGAGGTCTACACGATGGCGCTCGACGGCTCGGGCATCGTGCGCCTCACGAACAACAAGGTGCCGGACCTCTTCCCGGACTGGCAGCGGCTGCCATGAGCTGAGACCCACCGGGTGCGACCGCCGGCGCGTGGCGCCCTCGATACCCTGCAACCCAGGTGTCCGCGTTCCCCCGCCACGTCCAGGCCGCCGGCGGCGTGATCCTCCGGGACGGCCAGGTGTGCATCATCCACCGGCCCGACTACGAGGACTGGTCGCTGCCCAAGGGCAAGCTGGACGCCGGGGAGTCTTACGAGCAGGCCGCCGTGCGCGAGGTCCACGAGGAGACGGGACTGCGCTGCACCCTGGGCGCGGAGCTCTCCTCACAGCAGTACACCGACCGCAAGGGCCGTCCGAAGACGGTGCGCTGGTGGGCGATGGAGGTCGTCGAGGACGAGGGGCTGACCCCGAGCCGGGAGGTCGACGAGCGGCGCTGGGTCCCGGTGCAGCAGGCCGACGCGCTGCTGGACTACGAGCACGACCGTGAGCTCGTCCGCGAGGCGCTGCAAGCGACACGCGGCACGGCGTAGCGCCGACCCTATGGCGCCTTCTTGCCCGGGTTGAAGAGCCCGGCCGGGTCCAGCGCGCCCTTGATCGCGCGGTGCGCGGCCAGCGCGCCGGGCGCCCACTGCTTGGCCAGCTGACCCCGCTTGAGCCATCCGAGGCCGTGCTCGCCGCTGATCGTCCCGCCGAGGGACACCGCAAGGTCGAAGAGCTCCTCCGTCGCCGCCTCGGCGCGCGCGAGCTGTGCATGGTCCCCCGGGGTCAGTAGGAACGTCGAGTGCAGGTTGCCGTCGCCGGCGTGCCCCCACGAGCAGGCATCCAGCCCGTGGCGCAGGCCGATCTCGACCGTCCCGACGATCCCCTCGGCCAGGCGGTCCAGCGGCACACCGATGTCCTCGCTGAGCTTGCCGCCCTGCGCCGCCGCCACCGCGATGCCGACGCCGTCCCGCCAGCGCCACAGCTCGCGCGGCTCGTGCGCACGCGCGTCCAGGCCCATCGCCTCGATGAGCTCCTTGACCTCCTCCGCGCCGCCGTCGGCCTCGCAGATGACGAGGAACTGCGCGCCGGCCGGCAGGCCGCCGGGGAACGCCGGGCCCGCCGCCGCCAGCGCACCGGCGTCGAGGTACTCGATCGTCGCCGGGATGACGCCGCAGGCGAGGACCGCTTCGATGGCCGCGCAGCCCGCGTCGACGGTCGGGTAGGCCGCCACCACCGGGACCGGGGCCGCCGGCGGCGCCGGGATGAGGCGCAGCCACGCCGAGGTGACGATGCCGAGCGTCCCCTCGCTCCCGCACAGCAGCCCCACGAGGTCATATCCCGCGACGTCCTTGCGGGTCGGACCCCCGACGCGCACGAGCTCGCCCGGGGCGAGCACCGCCTCCACGCCGGTCACCCACGCGCGCGTCACGCCGTACTTGAAGCAGTGCGGACCGCCCGCGTTGGTGGCGATGTTGCCGCCGATCTGCGACTGCTCGGCCGCGCCCGGGTCAACCGGGAAGAGCAGGCCGTTCTCCCGCGCACGGCGCGCGACAGTCTGCGTGGTGACGCCGGCCTCGACCTCCATCCGCCACAGGCCGGGGTCGAAGGAACGGATGCGATCCAGGCGGTCCAGCGCCACGACGACCGTGCCTTCGGGCCCGGCCATCGCGGGCACCGGGGCCGGTACCGCGCCGCCGGAGTAGCCGGTGCCGCCGCCCCGCGGGACGATCGCCACGCCGCGCTGATAGCACCACGCCACGACGGCCGCCACCTCCTGCGCGTCGCCCGGGAGCACGACCGCGTCGGCATGGCCCCGCAACCCCATGGCGATCGACGCGTCCTGGGTCCACTCGGCCGCCGCGTCGCGCAGGACGTACTGCTCGCCGACGATGCGCGCGAGGTCTGATCGCATCCCTAGACCGTACCCTCAGACACAGCCCGCCGATCCCCGGCGACCCGGCGACGATGCCCGAAGGCGACACCATCCACTACGCGGCCAACCGGATCCGCCCCGTGCTCGAGGGCCGTATCCCGGACGACCTGCGCACCCCGCACCCGCGTTTGCGCGGTGACCGCTGGCCCGACCGCCTGCAGGGCCGGGCGGTGACGGGCGTCGATGCCCACGGCAAGCACCTCCTGCTCCGCTTCGAGGGCGACCTCGTCGTCCACTCCCACCTGCGCATGACGGGCTCCTGGGGCGTGCATCCGGTCGGCGAGCGCTGGCAGCGGGTGCCGCGCCGGGCGTGGCTCGTCATCCGCGTCGGCGGGACGGAGGTCGTGCAGTTCGACGGCCCCGTGCTCGAGCTCATGACCGCGGGCCGGGCACGCGCGGATCAGCGCATCGCGGGGCTGGGACCCGACATCGTGGCGGGCGACGGGCTGGACGAGGCACGCTTCCTGCGGCGCCTGCGCGAGGACGACCCGACGCGCACGATCGGCGACGCCCTTTTGGACCAGCGCACGATCGCGGGCCTCGGGACGGTGTGGCGCACGGAGGCCTGCTGGGCCGCCGGCATCGACCCGCACCGCCCGACCGGGCAGGTGAGCGACGCCGAGGCGCTGGCGGCGGTGCGCGACGTGCGGCCCCGGATGCAGCTGAGCGCCCGGACCGGCGCCGATGCGCATGGACGGACCTGTTACGGGCGACGCGGCCGACCCTGTGCCCGCTGCGGCACACCGATCCGCGGCGGGCAGCTCGGGGACGACAATAGGCCCGTCTTCTGGTGCCCGGGGTGTCAGTCGTGACGGATGGGCGACTCGCGGCATACTGGTGTCCGGGATGCCAGACCTAGAGCAGGGGGCCCACACGCCGGCCCCACCACCACCGCCGGGCGTGCGACGCATCGGCCACAAGGGCGCCGACTTCATCGTCCCCGGCAACACGCTGGCCTCGTTCGACGCGGCGCTGGCGGCGGGCGTGGACATGATCGAGTTCGACATCCTGCCGGAGAACGTCGACGGCACCGGCGAGCTGTTCCTCGCCCACGACTACCGGCACATCGCCGGCGCGCCGACGCTCGCGGAGGGCCTCGCCCACTTCGCCGCGGACGCCTTCGCCAGCGTGCACCTCGACGTCGACCTCAAGCTGCCGGGCTACGAGACGCGCGTGTGCCGCGCACTGCGCGAGGCCGGACTGGCCGATCGCAGCCTCATCTCGACCATGGAGGAGCTGTCGCTGCCGCTTGTGCGCGCCGCCGCCCCGGAGATCCGCGTGGGCTGGTCGGTCCCGAAGGTGCGGCGCGACTACCTCGCCCACCCGGTGACCAAGCCGCTGGCGCTTGCTGCCGTGCTCTGGGCGCGCCGGGCGATCCCGCCACGGGTGCTCCGGCGCGTGCGCGCCGGCCAGATCGACGCCGTGATGGCGCACTGGGCGCTCGTCGACCGCGGCTTCGCCGCGGCGATCCGCGACGCCGGCGCCGAGCTCTACGTGTGGACGGTCGACGAGCTGCCGCTGCTGCGGCGCCTGGAGGCGACCCCCGGCGTGACCGGGATAGCCGCCACCGCCCAACGCGCGAGCCACCTGTCGCATGAGGAACCATCGCCCTTAGCTGAATCTCCAACGACCCGCGGCTGTTCGACGCGAAGGGGTAGCCGGACCGGGGTCGAGTGACCGATCGACCCGCCTCAGCGCTGCCAATCCGACACCCAGCCATCCGGGGGCGCGCTCAAGGCGCGAATGTCGGATCGACCCGCCACAACGCTGCGAATCCGACACTCAGCCGATTCCGGGGGCCGCGCCGGGTGCGAGTGACCGATCGACCCGCCTCAGCGCTGCAGATCCGACACTCAGCCATCCGGGGGCGCCGCCCAAGGTGCGAGTGACAGATCGGGCCGCCTGAGCGCTGCGGATCCGACACTCGGCCGATTGCGCGGAATCGCC
>JAOPZJ010000194.1 GCA_025964155.1 Solirubrobacterales bacterium | reverse complement strand
CGGGCGGCGCGGCCGGGGCCCCCGGCGCGGCCGGGCTCGGCGGAGCGGCGGGCGTCGTGGCCGCGGGTGGATCGCCCTTGGCAGGCCGGGTCTTGGCGCGCGGCTGCCTGGTCCGCGCCGCCCCCGGCCGGCCGAAGTTCGACGAGCAGCCGGCGACCGGCGTCTGCGCATAGAGGCCGCATTGGCTGACGAAGATGTGGGCCGGGAGGATGTGCGAGATCGCGTCGTAGCGCGAGGAGGCCGTGGCGCCTCCGTAGACGAACTTCAAGAGGTATTCGATGCCGCCGCGCTGCTGCAGGTTGACGAGCAACGCGTTGAGTGAGGTGCCCGTCGGGCCGGCGGAGGCGGCGAAGGTCTTGAGCAGCGTGACCACCGGCTTGGCGGCCTTGATCGTCGTGCGCCCGGTGTCCGAGGCGACCGCGAGCCGCGCCAGGGCCGGCTGCGCGGCCTTCGAGAACGGCCCGATCTGGTCCACGAGCGAGTTCAGGCCCGGCGTCGCGGCGCGCAGGTCGCGGAGCACCGGCGTCCCGTCGGCGGCCACGCCGTTCAGGCGGCTGAGGGTGGGCTGCACCTCGTCCAGCAGCCCGGGCAGGCGCTTGATGGCCTGCTCCAGTTCGCCGCGGTGCTCGGCGGTGGTCGCCGACACCTTCGCCGCCTCGTCCAAAAACGTCGTGACGCTGTCGGGACGACGTGCGAGGTCGCCGGCGACCCGGTCGACGGCGACGACGGTGTCCCGCAGCGCGCGGCGCTGGCCGGCGAGGATGTCCAGCGCCTTGCGCGTCAGCGCGAGCGTCGGGTTGGCGCGGCGCAGCACGTCGTTGACGTCCTCGCCGCGGCCCGCCAGCCCGATCCCGAGGGACGTGACGACGACCGACAGGCGCTGGCGCACCGGCACCCGGAAGATGTTGAAGAGGTCCGTGATCGCCACCGGAACCGACGTGCTGGTCACCGGCACGGTGGCCGCCCGGCCGCCGACCGGCGTCAGGGCGCCGGCGGCGGGGGTTCCGGGCTCGCACTGCACGAACCGCTCGCTGATGAGGCCTTCCGGCTGGATCTCGCAGCGCGCGTCCTTGCGGAACGGCGCAAATCGGCGGTCCACCTCCATCTGGATGCGCGCCTTGAAGTCGGGCGTGAGGACGACGTCCTTGATCCGTCCCACGCGGGCGCCGGCGATCTTCACGAGCTGCCCGGGGATGATCCCCTTGGCCGTGTCGAAGATGACATCGACGCGGTAGGTGGAGTCGGCCTTCGCGCCGGAACGCTGGGTCGACGTGACCGGACCGAGCAGCAGCGCCACGAGCACCGCGCACGCGATGCCGACGCCGGCCGCCCACCGGAAGATCGGGGCCAGGACGCGGATCACTTCTTGTTCTGCCCCGTGTCGCACACCGAGACGTCCTCGGGGTTCGGATTGGTCTTGTCGTCCGCGGGCTCGACGGCAGCACCGGGGCAGCGGGCGGTCAGTCCGGTTTGCAGCTGGCCGGCGGAAAGGGGCGCCAGCGTGCCGGACAGCGCGGCGGCGCCCGTGACGAGTTGGATGCGCGCGTAGTGCCCGTTGGCGTCGTAGTAGCCGCCGGTGGTCCCGGTGAAGCCGTTGAAGAGGCCCGCGATGACGTCGGGGGCGTATGGGCGCAGGCCGGCCGCGATCGGCAGCGCCGACAGCAGGGCGCTCGTCGTGGAGGTCAGCGCGGGCCGGGCGGCCTTGTCGAGCGAGGGCACGGCCAGCAGCGCCTCGCGCAGCGCCGGGAGCAGGTTGCGCAGCTGCCGGACGGCCGGACGGGCGTCACGGCCGACGCCGGGCAGCTGCCGCAGCACGGCGGCCAGCGGCGCCGCCGTCGGGCGCAGCTCACGCAGGGCCGGCTTGACGGATTGGAAGGTGTCGCTCGCGTTGTCCATCGTCCGACCGGCCTCGCGCAGGAAGGCAGGCCCACGGGTGAGCGCGTCCTGCAGCGCGGTCCGCTCGGCGGCGACGGCGTCCAGCGTCCGGGCGGTGTTCGTGATCGCGCCCTGCAGGTCCGTCCTCCGGCCCGAGAGGGTCGTGGCGACGGCGGCCGAGGTCGAGACGAGGCGACCGACGGCGGCGCTGTCACGGTCGAGCTCACTCAGCAGCGCATGGCTTTGGGCGACCGCCGGGTTGAGGTACTCAAGCGCGTGGTTGGCGTCCTTGGCGTTGCCGTCGAAGATCGTCGAACCGTTTTTGATGAGCCGCTGCAGCTGCTTGCGCGTCGGCGCGTCCAGCGCGGTCAGGACCTGGTCCAGGTCGACGATCGGGCGCGTCTTGGTGGTCTCGATGATCCCGCCGTCGGCGATCGTCGCCCCGGAGGGCGGGCCCGGCGTGACCTCCACGTAGCGATTGGCGACGCCGGACAGGCCGACGGCGCGGATGCCGGCGACGGTGCCGCGGCGCAGCGGCCAGAAGTCGTCGCCCTTGATCTTGACCTTGACGTTGGCCTGGTTGTCGTTCGTCAGCGTGATCTCGTCGACGGAGCCGATCGAGCGGCCGGCCACCTCGACGAGGTCGCCCTTCACCAATTGCCCTGCGTCGATGAACCGCAGGTTGAGCGTGTGCGTGGACCCGCCCACGACGACAACCGCCACCAGCGCCACCACGCCCAGCGCCAGCGCGCAGAGCGCGGCGAGCCTGACCTTCGCGTCCGCCATCTCAGCCGCCGATCGGCGCCCTGGCATTGCCGCCCCAGAACAACTGGGTGCCGACCATGCCTATCGCGTGGATGCCGAAGATGTTCACGACCATGGACTTGGCCGTGGCGGTGCCCACGCCGACCGGTCCCCCCGAGGCGTAATAGCCGTAGTAGCAGCCGACGAGGACCACCATCGTGGCCATCAGCATGCCCTTGATCGCCGAGTAGAGCAGATCTACAGGATTCTGGAATTGCCAGAAGATCTGGAAGTATCCCCCCGCGGAGACCTCACCGATCTGGTTGACGACCGCGATGTACGAGCCGACGAAGCCGAACGCGACGGCCGCGATGTAGACGAAGGGCAGCACCATCCACATGCCGAGCAGGCGCGTGGCGCAGAGATACAGGAGCGAGTCGAAGCCCATGACCTCCAACGCGTCGATCTCGTCGGAGATACGCATCGAGCCAAGCTCGGCGACGATGCCCGTCCCGACCTTGGCGGCCATCATGTAGCCGAACGCATACGGCGTGACCTCGCGCAGGTCGCACAGCGCCGTGAACGCGCCCGACACCGACGGTGCACCCACGGCGCGGGCCCCGTAGGCGCCCTCGATACCGCATTGCAGGCCGAGGATGAAGACGAGGCCCAGGACGATCAGCACCGAGCCGGTTACGAGGATGCCGGCCTGGCGCAGCACTTCGCCGAAGAACTGCATGACGCGGAGGCGGTACACGTCGCCCATGACGCGGAGCGCGAAGCGCAGGAAATGCCCGAAGGGCACCGTCGTGCGGTTGCCGATGGAGCGGAGCGTCGACATCAGCGCACCAGCGTCAGTTCGGGGTGCGTCGCCAGCAAAGTCTGGGTGAAGACGTAGTTGAAGGCGCCGATGCCGAGGAAGCTGATGACCACTGCCTGGTTGACGGCGCGGCCGACACCCTCGGCACCACCCTTCGCGGTCAGGCCCTTGTAACAGCAGACGATCGCGATGATCGCGCCGAACATGACGGTCTTCAGCAGCGAGCCCCATAGCTCGGTCGGCGTCGCGTTCGTGAAGTACGTGGCAAAGAACGGCCCGAGGGGCGCGCCGTTGGTGACCGTCACGAGCATGCCGCCGAAGGTCCCGAAGATGACGGCGTAGACGTTGAACATGCCCGTCACGAGCATGAGGGCGAGGAAGCGCGGGACGACGAGGTTCTTGATGGGATCGACGCCGAGCACCTGCAGCGCGTCCAGCTCCTCGCGGATCTTGCGGGCGCCGAGGTCGGCGCAGATCGCGGTCCCGGCGACGCCGGCCATGACGATCGCGCAGACGAGCGGCGCGAACTCGCGGACGACGGCGACGATGAAGAGCCCGCCCAGGCGGTCGATGGCGCCGAAGAGGTTGAGGAAGTTTGCCGCCTGCACCCCGGAGGGCCCGTACGTGAAGGCGACGGACGCCACGATCATCGGGAACCAGCACAGCCGCACGGCGAACAGGAACTGGGTGACGAACTCCTTGCCGTACGGGTACGGAGGCCGGACCGCGGACGTCAGCGTCTTGCCCGTCAGGACGCCCATCGATCCGATCGTCTCGATGAACTCACGCAACGGCAGAAAAGTGCGTTCGCCTACGGCACGCAGCATGCGTTCACGGCCCCCAAACCAGTGTCTCCCGACGGATGATCGGGGCCACCCCTCCCTTGGAAGCGACCCCCCGAGCTACGCTAACGTAGGTTGCCGAAGGAAGGCAAACGGGTACCGAAAATGGGCAGGCACCGGCACGGACCGGCGCGCCGATACCCTCCCGCGAGTGGTGATCAGCGCCCGCATCCGCGTACCCGACGACACCGGCGCCCTGCTGTGGGACCTGGACGGCGTCGTCCTGGACACACTGACGATGGAGTACGACCTCGTCCAGGAGCTGCTGACCCGGTACGTGCCGGCGGCCGGCGGGCGCGCGGCACCGGTTTCGCGCGAGGTCGTGCGCCGTGCCTTCCCCCATCCGATTCCCGAGTTCTGGCGCCTCGTCCTCACCGCGCTCGGGACCGAGCCCGCCGACGCGCTCGTGGCGGAACTGACCGCGGCACTCGAGCACGAGCGGACCATCGGATCACCCGACGTCCTGGACGGGGTCCGCGAACTGCTGGCCGACGCCTCGTCAGCCGGGCTGGCGCTCGCGGTCGTCTCCAACAACCCCGTCGCCCACGTCGAGGAGCTGTTGGAGCGCGCCGGCCTGCGCGGCAGCATCGAGACCGTCGTCGGCAACGACCAGGGCCTGCCGGGCAAGCCGGCGCCGGACATGTACCTCGCGGGCGCGGACGCGGTCGGCCTGCCGCCGCAGCGCTGCGTGGCGCTCGAGGACTCGCTCCTCGGCGCGCAGGCCGCGCGCGCGGCCGGCTGCTTCGTCATCGGCGTGGCGACCGGCGCGGCGACCTTCCCCGAGCTGGAGGCGGCCGAGACGGTCGACGTCGCCTACCGCCGCTTCACCCCATGCGCGGCGGCGCTCGCGCCCGGCGACGTGACCCGCAAGCGCCTGGACACGCCCAACGAGTTCGTCAGCCACATGTTGGAGCACATCGCCTGGCGCACGGGCGCCACCATCACGGTGGACTGGTCAAGCGACGACTGGGACTGGCTCGGCCACACCGTCGGCGAGCAGCTGGCGACCTTGCTCGACGGCGAGGCGAGCCTCAGCCGCGCGCTGGGTCTGATCGACGACGGCAGCTGCGAGGTGACGCTGGAGCGCACGGTCCAGGACGCGGGCGTCGTCGTCTTGACCGGTGGTGGGCCGGGCGGCGTGGACGCCGAGCGGTTCGTCGGGATGCGTGTCGAGCAGCTGACCACCGGGCTGCCCCTCGTGCAGCTCCTGGAAGGCCTCACACGCGCGTGCGGACTGCGCCTGACCGTGGCGCTGGCAAGCCTCGAAGACCCCCATCACACCTGGGAGGCGACCTACCGCGCCGTCGGCATCGCCCTGCGCGGCCTGTCGCGGACCCTCACCGCCCACGCCGACGGCGCCGGCGGCACGGCCGGCGTCGGTACGGATGATCGTCGCGCCGCCAGCGGGTACGGGCTGCGCGTCGAACACGCGGGCGCGGACGCCGTCCGTGTCGTGCGAACGACGGCGGAGAGCGTCTGTGTCGCCAACGTCGCGCTGGCGCATGCAGAGCGGACGGGTCTGGCGCTGACGCTCGCGACCTCCGAATCCGTGCACTGCGAGGGCCTCGTCGACCTCGTCGCGCGCCTCGGTGCCGCCGCCGGGCTGTCGGGCTCGATCGACTTCTCCGCGCTGGAGCTCAGCTCCAGCCACGTCGTCACCGAGGACGTCGGCATGACGCTCGGCGCGGCCGTCAAGGAGCTGGCCACCCGGCGCATGCACGCCTTCGGGATCGAAGGCGCGGGCTCGAGCGTCACCAACGCCCCCGTGCCGGAGCCGATCCGCGTCGGCGTGAGCTTCGAGGGCCGCAAGTTCCTCCAGCTCGTGCCGCTCGGCTGGACGCGCGAGCAGCTCCGCGACCAGCTCATCGGCGGAACGCTCACGAGCGGGCTCTTCACCGAGGACCTGGACGACTTCCTCGACGGGTTCGTGGGCGGCATGGGCGCCAGCGTCGTCGTGCACTGGGAGCCCGTGGCGGATGTCGATGCCGCCTGGGGGCTCATCTTCACCGGCCTGGGCACCGCCCTCGCGGCCCTGCTGGCCCCGAACCACGCCAAGCGCGCCCTCATCGCGGGCGTCAAGGCGACGCTGGCCTGATGGCCGCATGGCCGCATCCTTCCCGACGACGCACCCGACAGGAGCACCACGTGAACATCAGGCGCCATGACCTCGCGCAGCTCGACAAGGCCGGCCGCACCGCCTTGCTGGGCCGCGTGCAGCAGGCGGACACGAGCGACATCGGCGACGTCGTCGCCGCCGTCGTCGACGCCGTCCGCACGGAGGGGGACGCCGCGCTCGTGCGCTACACGGCGCAGTTCGACGGCGTCGACCTGGACCCGGCCGCGCTGCGGGTCTCCGAGGCGGAGTTCGACGCCGCGCAGACAGCCGTGCCGGCCGACGTCAAGGCGGCGATCCAGACCGCTGTGGCGAACATCCGCCACCACCACGAGGCGCAGGTCCCGCGGGCCGACTGGATGCAGGAGACGACGCCCGGCGTGATCTCGGGTGAGCGCTACACGCCGATCGCGTCGACCGGGCTGTACGTGCCGCGCGGCAAGGGGTCGTTCCCGTCGGTCATGGCGATGCTCGCCGTCCCCGCCTCGCTCGCCGGCGTCCCGGTCATCGCCGTGTGCACCCCACCCGGCCCGAGCGGCGAGGTCGACGCCGCGTCGCTGTACGCCGCGCGCCTGAGCGGGATCGACACGGTCTACCGCGTCGGCGGCGCGCAGGCGATCGCCGCGCTGGCCTACGGCACCGAGTCCCTGCCGAAGGTCGAGAAGATCGTCGGCCCCGGCAACCGCTACGTCACCCACGCCAAGCGCCTGGTCTACGGGCAGGTCAACCCCGGTCCCCCCGCCGGTCCCAGCGAGGCGATCATCCTGGCGGACGACAGCGCCGATCCGCTGACCGTCGCGCACGAGCTCCTCGTCGAGGCCGAGCACGGTCCCGACAGCGCCGCCGTCCTTGTCACCACGTCGTCCGCCCTGGCCGACGAGGTCACCCGCGTGCTCCCGGACCTCGTCGCCGCGTTGCCCGAGCAGCGCCGCGCCTTCGTGCAGACCGTGCTCGCCGGGTTCGGCGGCATCGTCGTGGCGCCGACGCTCGACGACGCGATCGCGTTCTGCAACGACTGGGCGCCCGAGCACCTGCACGCCATCGTCACCGACTCGCTCGGGGTCCTGCACCGCCTGCAGCACGCCGGTGAGGTCCTGCTCGGCCCGCACGCGTCGATCGCCTACGGCAACTATGTCATCGGGCTGAATGCCATCCTTCCCACCGGCGGGTTCGCGCGGGGCTACTCGTGTGTCGGGGTCGACGACTTCATCAAGCGCTCGTCCTTCGCCTACCTCACCGCCGCGGGGGCCCGCGGCCTCGGCCCGGCCGCCGCGACGCTCGCCGACTACGAGGGATTCCCCGCGCACGCCGCGGCCGCCCGTCACGCGCTCGCGCGCGCCGAGCAGGGCTGACAGGATCACGCCCATGAAGCTCTACGTCTGCTGGGGCACGTTCCCCACGCCGCTGCACGAGCACGTGTGCCACACCGCGCACGCCGCGCTGAAGGCCGCCGGTCACGCCCCGGAGGTCGTGCACGCGCACTCCTTCGGCGGGCTTCCCTCGGCGATCCAGACGCCGACGCGCAAGAAGGTGGCGGCCAATACCGGTCGCTACTGGGTGCCGGCACTCGAACTGGACGACGGCTCCTGGATCGGCGGGACGAAGAAGGTCGTGGCCTGGGCCCAGGCCAACCCCGCCGCTGCCGCTGCCGCCGGCGCCTGACCGCGCGCGGCCTTGCGGCGCAGGTGCGGCGCTGCAAGGATCGGGACAGACGACACCACCCGCCCGAACCTAGGAGTTCCACCATGGAGTCCGCCCCCACTCGTGTCCTGGTCGTCGCGAACAAGACGGCCACGAGCGACGCCGTGCTGGACGCCGTGCGCCAACGCGCCGCCCGCGGACCGTGCGCGTTCACGCTCCTGGTCCCGATCTCGGCACCTGGCCTGCACCGCCTCGTGAACCCGGAGGACGTTCCCGACACCGAGGCGGTCGCAGTGCTCGACCGGGCGCTCCCGCTGATGTCGCAGGCCGCCGGTGCACCGGTCGACGGGCGCATCGGCGTCCCGGAGCCGCTGGCGGCGATCCAGGACGCGATCAACCTCGTCGGCTTCGATGAGGTCATCGTGTCGACGCTCCCGCACCGCGTGTCGCGGTGGCTGCACCTGGACCTGCCGAGCAAGGTCGCCGGCCTCGGCCTCCCGGTGACGACCGTCACCGGCGAGGACAGCACGACGACCGATACGCCCAGCGCCGCCTGACCTTCGGTTTGGGTGCTCAGAGCCTGCTGCGCGCCGCGCTCGCCAGCGCAGCCCGGTTCAGGAGACCCGTGATGAGCGAGCCGGCCGCGAGATACACGACGGCGGCGAGGCCCCAGTTGACGGCGATCTCGGTCTTGGCGTTGTTGAGGTTGAACACCCCGTCGAACGGACCGGCGAGCGCACGCCCGACGTCGTTGATGGCCGACACCAACTCGTTGACCTGGTTCGCGCCAAGGACGCGGAACAGGATCGCGATGACGAGGACCGTGACCACGATGCCGACGACGAACCGCACGACGCCCGCCAGCAGCAAGAACGCCGACCCCGTGCCCGCAGCAGCGTGACGGTCGGTGGTAGCGGGAACGGTCCTGCGGAGCATGGTGCTCTCCTCGTCGTCGTGTGCGGAATCGCTGTAGAAGGGGTACCCCTGCCATACCGCTTTCACGCCTGGCGGGGTCACGCTGCGGACGGGCACGCCGCCGCGGCCGCGCATCACCGCGCCGCCCCTACGGCGCGGGCATGATGCGGGGACCCGGCGTCAGCGGCGCGGGCCGCCCCAGATGGAAGCCCTGTGCGTAGTCGGCGCCGAGCGCGCCCAGCAGCTCGAGCGTCGCCTGGTCCTCGATGCCTTCGGCGATCGTCCGCAGGCCGAACTGCGCGGCGATCGAGATGATGCTCTGCACGACGCGATGGTCGTCCGGGGCCTCACCGAGCGCATGCACGAAGCTCAGGTCGATCTTGAGGAAGTCCAGCGGGAGCACCTGCAGGTACGTGAACGCGCCGAAGCCCGTGCCGAAGTCGTCGAGCGCAAACCGGCACCCGAGCCCGGTGGCCTCCTGTGCGAAGGCGCGGGCGGCCTCCAGCTGCTCGGCCGCAGCGGTCTCGGTGATCTCGAAGATGATGCGCCGGGCCGCCTCCGGAGCCGCCGCCAGCAGGTCGATGATCGCGCGCCGTGCCGCCGGGTCGCCCATGGTCACCGCCGAGAGGTTGACCTCGGACACGACGCCCGCGGGGAGCGCCAGCGCCCGGCGGACCATCCAGGTGTCGATGTCCTGGATGAGCCCGTAGCGCTCGGCGGCCGGCAGGAACGCCGCGGGGGCCAGCACCTCCGAGTGAGCATCCCCGGTGCGCAGCCGCGCGAGCAATTCGCTCGAGACGTGAGCGCCGGTCCGCAGGTCGATGACCGGCTGTGCGAACGCGAGCATCCGCCCGTCGCGCAATGAGGAGCCGATCTGCTCAGACCATCCCTCGCGCTCGCGGCGCGCACTGTCGCGCTCCTTGCGTTCGGTCACGTCCGTCGCGATCATGCAGATCTCCACGGGACGCCCTTCGTCGTCGGGCAGCGGGAAGGTGACCGTCATGTAGGTGCGGGGCTCTTCGTTCCGCACGAGGATCGCCTCGTCGTAGACCCGCTCGCCCTCGGCGGCGGCTCGCTGTGCGTGCGTCCGCTGGGCCTCCGCGATCGCCGGCGGGAAGATGTCGACACACCGCTGGCCGACAAGCTCGTCGGGCCCGACGCCGAACACGCGCTCGGATTCGGCGTTCGTCATGACGTAGCGGCCGTCGAGATCCTTGACGAAGATGATCGATGGCGTGTTGTCGATGATCGCTCGCATCCGCCGCTCGCTGGCTCCCAGCGCACGCTCGACGGTCGTCCGCTCGGTGACGTCGTGGCAGACGCCCATGACCGCCTCCACCGCGCCGTCGGGTCCGGTGATCGGGCGTCCTTCACAGAGCAGGACGCGTTCCTCTCCATCCCCCCGCAGGATCCGCTCCTCGAAGAGAAACGGCTCACGCGTCTCCATCGCGCGCACGATGTTCGCCCAGACCCGCGCGCGATCGTCCGGGTGCACGAGGTTCATGAAGCCCTCGGCGGTCCCGGGCGTCTGCCCTGGTACCAGCCCGTGGATGCGATGCATCTCGTCCGACCAGCGCACCCGCCCGCTTCCCACCTCCCACTTGAAGGCACCGAAGCGCACGATGCGCTCGGCCTCCGACATCCGGTCGCCGGACTCGCGCAGCTCGTCCTCCACCCGCTGCTGGTCGGTGACGTCGCGAAACACGATGACCAGGTTGTCGTCCTGCGGAAAGATGCGGGTCTCGAACCAGCGATCCAACGGCGCATAATGCGCCACCAGACCGACGGGCCGACGCTCGCGGACCGCCTGCTCGTACGCCGGCTGGAACGGAGCCCCTGCCCCCTCGGGGAACTCCGTCCAGATGTGCGTGCCCAGCAGCTGCTCGCTGGTGCGACCGAGCATCGCGGCGGCGGGCTCGTTGAGGTACCGGAACCGCCAGCCAGGACCTAGGACGACGATGCCGTCCGACAGCCGATCCAGGACGCCGACGACATCGTCGGAGGACAGCGAGCTCCAGTAGGCAGGCGGCGCTCCGGCATCGTCGCGGCTACCAGATCCAGCCTTCTTGGTCTTTCGATTCGCCATCAGCGTGTGCCGAATGGTCCACCGCTCACGGCGCTTGCACCGCCGAGGCACCTGCGTGGCGGCCACTACAAAGCCTCGACGGATCGTACCCCGGTCACGCAGCCCTGCCGGGGTCCCGCGGGTATCCCGGCGAAACGCCGGAGACCGGCGTGCTACCCCCGTCGCTCGGCGCGCTGCACGCTCCGCAGCGTGCGCCAGCCACGGGCGCTCAACCCGAAATGCGCGCCGCTGCGCACCAGCAACCCGTCCTCCGCGAGCCGACACAACGCGAGCATCACCGCGGCCGGGCCGTGAGGGTCGGACACACGCTGAGCGAGCGCGTGCGCGGTCGAGTCATGGGGATGCGCGGCCAGCGTCTCGAGCACCGCCATGTTCGTCGCTCCCCACGCCATGGCGCGATCGTGACCGCTGCCCGCGGGCGCGCTGGGGGCCATCCTTGCCCGCCAGTGGGGATCCCACGCCTCCCGCGATGTCGTGCCACGCTGACCACGGAGCGTTGAGCGTCATCGCCTGGGCGAGTAGCGTTCGGCCATGTCCTCCGAGTGGCCGGGACTTTCCTACGACGCCTGGAGCGCGACGTGCGACACGCTCCACGCGCACACCCAGGTCCTCGGCAAGCTCGCGACGCTGCTCGCCCCGCCCGAGCCGCAACTCCAGCACGCGGCTCTGCGGCTCACCGCGCGCGGGTGGGAGACGCTCGCGCTGCCGGCGCCCGACCGCTCGGGAGCGCTCGTCGTCGCGCTTGACCTGCGCACCCACGAGGCGGTGGCCGAGCACAGCGACGGACGCCGGCACCGCGTCGCGCTTACGCCAGACCGACCGGTCGGCGAGGTCACCCGCGACGTGCTCGAGGCGGTCAGCGCCTTGGTCGGCCCCGTCGAGATCGACCCGACGCCGCAGGAGGTGCGGTGGACGGTGCCGCTCGACGAGGACGACGAGCACGCCAGCTACGACGCCGCACAGGTCGCGTCGTATTTCGCCGCCGCGACCCGCGCCGCGCTCGTGCTCGGCGCGTTCCGCGCCCCGTATCGCGGACCCAAGACACCGGTCAACGCCTGGTGGGGCTCGTTCGACCTGGCCGTGAATCTCTTCTCCGGCCTCCCCGCCGATCCACCCTCCGACGACTTCATCATGCGCAACGCGATGGACTCACAGGAGGTCGCCATCGGCTGGTGGCCCGGCGACGCCACCTACGGCAAGGCGGCCTTCTATGCCTACGCGCACCCCGCACCCGAGGGATTCGCGGCCGCGACGCTGGCGCCCGCGGCAGTCCACTGGGAGGACGCGCTCGGCCTGTACATCCTGGACTGGGACGACGTCCGCTCCGGTCCCGACCCGCACGCGGCCGCGCTGGAGTTCGCCGGCTCGGTGTTCCGCCATGCCTGCCTGGTGTGCGGGTGGGATCCGGCGCTCCGCGCCAGCGCTGAGGGGACGCCGCCGCCCGTCCACTGACGGACCCAGGCCGGCGATCGATCTGGGCGCGGCGTCCGGTGAGGCGCTCAGCCGCCCGGCAGCTTGGACGCGAGGACGTCGAGCTTCTCGAGCGTCGGCTGCCCGTACAGCTCGCCCACGTTGTCCATCAGCGCGGCAGCGACCTTGCCGCCGAGATGGGCGTCACGACCCGCATCGTCGGGAAAGACGTCGAAGATCCCGTACGTCGAGGGACCCAGCTTGATCGCGAACCAGGCTGTTGTGGCGGGCTCCCCCATCACGATCTCCAACCCCCCGTTCAGGAACGCCTCGACCTCGGCCTCCCGTCCTGGGCTGGCCTCGATGCGAACGAGCAGTCCCTTGGTGACTGTGCCTGTCTGCGTTGCCGTGCCGGTCACGTCCGACCTCCTTGCTTGGGAGTGTCGCGTCATAGGCCTGCGGAAGCGCCGCGCAAGCCGCGGCTCGGACGGACGTTGGCGTTCCTGCGCCGGAGTCGGACGGCGCGTGCCAGTCGTTGGCTTCGTGCTTCGCGCGACGGGTAGCCGAACAGGAACGCCTCGGCAGCGACCGTGCGTGTGTCCTCCAAACAGACGACACCACGACGAACCCACGGTCCCCATCCTGAGCCGCCGTCCTGCAGCCCGGCCGGCCGCCGTCCTGCAGCCCGGCCGCCGCGACGCTCTGGGGGTTCGAGCACGACCTCATTTCACACCAGATAGAGCATTCGCCCCATGCCACCCGGGGAGCCTCGGCGGATACTCGCCTCACCATCGGCGTCGATCAGCGGCGCCGAGCGCCACAGAGGAGGACCAAGATGCTCCTGGCAACCACCACGGTCGAGGACTTCGACCGCTTCGCGACAATCTTCTCGACGAAAGGCGCTGAGGTCCCGCCCATCATGCAGCAAGCCGGGCACAAGGGCGGGCCCCAGGTGGCCGAGCTCGGCGACCGGTACGAGGCCTAGCCATGGAAACGTCAACAGCGTCAGGCCCCATCAAGGTTGGCGTCGTCGCGGACCAGACTGGCGCGCTCTCATTCATGGGCATCGCCAACGCGAACGTCGCCACGATGGTGATCGACGACATCAACGCACGAGGCGGCCTGTTGGGCCGCCGCGTCGAGCTGTACCTGGAGGACAGCGCGACAGTCGACAGTGAGGCGCAGGCCAAGGCCGCCAAGCTCGTCCAGGAAGATCGCGTCGACGTGCTCTTCGGTGGCATCTACAGCTCGACGAGGCAGGCCATCATGGGTCCCGCCGTCGTGGACGGCAAGACCCTCTACATCTACCCCGAGCAGTACGAGGGACAGGAGTGCCACCCGCTCGTCTTCTGCACCGGCCCGGTGCCGGCGCAGCAGGTCGAGCCCCTCATTCCCTGGCTCATGCGGGAGACCGGGGCAAAGACGTTCTACCTCCCGTCCGCCGATTACATCTGGCCACGCACGCTGAACAAGAAGGTCCACGAGGTGGCCACGGCCAACGGTGGTGCGATCGTCGGCGAGGAGTACTTCCCGCTCGACCATACCGACTACGGCGAGACGGTCCAGCGCATCATGTCCAGCGGCGCAGAGGTGGTGTTCAACACGATCGTCCCTCCTGGGCTCACGCCGTTCCTCCAGCAGCTTCACGACGCCGGCTTCACCAGCCGGGGCGGACACCTCGTGTGCACGTACTTCGACGAGAACTTCCTGAACCTGGTGCCGGCCGAGCACGTGGAGGGTCTGTACAGCTGCCTCGACTACTACGAGGACGTCAGCGATCCGTTCAGCAAGGCGCTGCTCGGTCGCTACGACGAGCTTTTCCCGGGCAGCGCGAAGTTCACGGCCGGGAGTGCGTGCTCCGGCATGTACCGCGGCCTGCGGCTCTGGGAGGCTGCCGTGACCGAGGCGGGCTCGCTCGAGCAGGAAGACGTGATCACCGCGCTCGATCACGCGACGATTCCTCGGGGACCGGGCGGGCCGGCCGAGATGGTGCCGGGCCAGCATCACGTTCGCATGAACATGTACATCGCCCAGGCGAACGGCGGCGTGTTCAAGGTCGTCGAGGACCTGGGGGTCATCGATCCCAAGGAGAGCGTCGTCGGCCGCAAGTGGGGGGCACGCGCGACCTCCGCCTAGGCCCATCGGCGCTTAACCCACGAGAGCCGCTCTTCCGAGCGGCTCTCGCGCAAGGTGCAGACGGTGGGTGCGACAGGGCGCGAAACCCGAACGTCCTGTCTCGACCAGGTCCAGCCGAACGTCTTCGGTGACGGCGCGCTCACCCGATCCGCCGACGTCTGCCGCAGGCGGATCCCCCTACGTGACGGTGTCGGAGCTGGATGCGTGATTCCATGTCGAGAAGCTCGGACCGGCTCCGCTCACTAGGTGAAGGGCCCCGACAGGCGCGGCCCACGACACCCGGAGACCACGATGCCCCAGTACCTGATTCTCAAGCACTACCGCGGCGGCCCGGAGCCGCACCACCCCTTCCCCCCGATGGACCAGTGGGCGCCGGAGGACGTGGAGGCGCACATCGCCTTCCAGCGGCACGTCAAGGACCTGCTCGCAGAGAACGGCGAGTACGTCGACGCCCAGGCGCTCACGCCGACGCGTACCTGGGTGCGCTACGGCGGCCCGGACGCGGCGCCCGTCACGACCGACGGCCCGCACCCCGAGACCAGCGATCTCGTGGCGGGCTGGTACATGATCGACGTCGAGTCGCGCGAGCGCGCGCTCGAGATCGCGGCGTACGTGTCCTCCGAGCCCGGCCCCGGCGGCGAACCGCTGTACGAGTGGCTCGACGTCCGTCAGGTCATGTCCGGAGCGCCGTCGGAGGACTGACCGGCGTGGTCGACGAGCCGGTGCGGCGGTTGGACGAGGGCGCGCTGCGCGCCCTCGTCCCGCGGGTGCTCGCGGGCCTGGTCCGCAGGGGCGAGGACTTCGACGCCGCCGAGGACGCGCTCCAGGAAGCGCTGCTGGAGGCGCTCCGGGTTTGGCCCGCGCACCCGCCGGACGACCCGCGCGCGTGGCTGGCGACGGTCGCGACCCGGCGGCTCGTGGACGCCCGCCGCAGCGAGGCCGCCCGGCAGCGCCGCGAGGAGGCGACGTACGCGGAACCGCGGCCGGTCGTCACCCAGGAGGGCGACGACACGCTGTTCCTGCTGTTCTGCTGCTGTCATCCCGACCTCGCGCCCGCGTCCCAGGTGGCGCTGACCCTGCGCGCGGTCGGCGGCCTCACCACCCGGGAGATCGCCGACGCCTTCTACGTCCCTGAGGCGACGATGGCGCAGCGGATCAGCCGCGGCAAGCGCACCGTGCGCGGCCGCCGCCTGGACCAGCCCGGCGACCTCGCCGTCGTGCTGCGCGTGCTCTACCTGGTCTACACGGCCGGGCATATTGGCCCGCCAGCCCGGGTGGACCTGGCCGGCGAGGCGATCCGGCTCGCCCGCCAGCTCACCCTCGCCACCGAGGAACCGGAGGCGCGCGGGCTGCTCGCGCTGATGCTCCTCAACCACGCCCGCCTCCCGGCGCGACTCGACTCGGAGGGTCGCATCGTCACGCTCGACCGGCAGGACCGCGGCCTGTGGGACACACGCGAGATCGCCGAGGGCGTGCGCGTCCTGCAGTCGGCGCTTGGCGTTCAGCGCCCCGGCCGCTACCAGATCGAGGCCGCCATCGCCGCCCTGCACGACGACGCGGCAAGCGCCGAGGCGACCGACTGGCCGCAGATCCTCGCCTGGTACGACGACCTCGTCGCCCTCACCGACGACCCGGTGCGCCAGGACCCCGCCGCGGTGCTCGGGCGCGCGGTCGCGGTCG
>JAOPZJ010000175.1 GCA_025964155.1 Solirubrobacterales bacterium | reverse complement strand
GCCGCCCGCCTGCCGCCCGGAGGCCCGGGCGAGATCGGCGCGCTGACGGACTCGCTGAACGCGATGCTCGCCGCGCTCGCTCGCGCGCAGGCCACCGAGCGGCGCTTTCTCGCGGACGCGTCGCACGAGCTTCGCACCCCGGTCACGGCCCTCGCCGGCAACGCCGAGTACCTCGCCCGGCACGGCGCGGATCCCGGGGTGGTGGCCGACCTGCGCGCCGACGCGGCGCGGATGGCGCGCCTCGTGGACGACCTGCTGGCGCTCGAGCGGGGGCGGGCGGGGGAAGGGTCCGCCACGAACGCGGTTGTCGACCTCGCCGCGCTGGCGCGAACCGTCGCCGCCGGGCGCGCCCGCGTGCGGGTGCACGCCCCCGGCCCGGCCTCGATGCGGGGCGACGCCGGCGCCCTGGAGCGCGCGCTGGCGAACCTCGTCGAGAACGCGCTCGTGCACGGCCCGCCCGAGGGGACGGTCCACGTCACCGTCTCGGCGGCGGACGGGCGGGTGACCGTGGAGGTGCGCGACGAAGGCGCCGGCCTGGACGCCGACGCGGCCGCCCACGCGTTCGATCGGTTCTGGCGGGGCCCGGCGGCGGTTGCTGACGCCCGCCCCGGGGCGGGCCTGGGGCTGGCGATCGTCCGCGCGGCCGCGCGGGCGCACGGCGGCGACGTCGGCGTGGACGGCTCCCGGTTCACCCTCACGCTGCCCGCGGCAACCGACGGCAGATCATCAGAGACCCCTCACGATCGCGACCTAGTCTGAGGCCATGTCCTCCGTGCGCCGCATGTCCACCCAGCGCCTGCTCGCCCTCGCCGGTGGCCTGGCGGCCCTCGTGGCCGTCGCGGCCGTCCTCGCCACGAGCGCCCTCTCCAGCGGGGGCGCCGTGCCTCCGGCCAAGCCCCTGGCGACGGCCGTGCACGACGCGCTCGCCGCGCCGGCCGTCCCGGGCCTGAGCGCGCGTATCACCTTCACCAACAAGCTCGTGGACTCGTCCAGCCTGCCCACCGGCAGCCCGCTGCTGAAGGGGGCCACGGGCCGGCTGTGGGCCTCCGGTGACGGCCGCGCCCGCCTGGAGCTGCAGTCCGACAACGGGGACGCGCAGATCGTCCTGGGCACGGACAAGGTCACCGTCTACGACCAGCAGTCCAATACGGTCTACGAGGCCAAGCTCCCCGCTCGGGACACGGCCAAGGCCGACAAGCATCAGGTGCCGACGCTCGCTGACATCCAGCAGCGGCTGACTGACGCGATGGGCCAGCTGCAGTTCTCGGGCGCCCAGCCGTCCAACGTCCACGGCATCTCCGCGTACACCGTCCGCGTCGCCCCCCGCCACGACGGTGGCCTGGTCGGCGCCGCCGAGGTCGCCTGGGACGCTGCGACCGGGGTGCCGCTGCGCGCCGCGGTCTACCAGCAGGGGTCATCCAAGCCGGTGCTCGAGCTCGCCATCACCAACCTGACCTACGGCACGGTCTCCGCGCAGGACCTGACGGCCACGCCGCCGGCCGGCGCCAAGGTCACGACAATAGACCTGACCGGCCAGGCGGCCGGGCAGGGCGCCACCAGCGGGGCCGGGGGCAAGGACGTGACCGGGCTGAAGGCGGTGTCGGCCGCCGTCCCGTTCACGCTCAGCGCCCCGGACACGCTCGTCGGCCTGCCCCGCCAGGACGTGCGGCTCGTGAGCACCGGTGACGGTGAGCACGGGGCGCTCGTGACCTACGGCAAGGGCCTGGGCGGGATCGCCGTCCTGCAGACCGTGGCCGGCAAGGACAAGGCCGCGTCCGGAAAGGCCGGCGACACCTTTGCGGGTCTGCCGCAGATCTCGATCAACGGTACGACCGGCCAAGAGCTCGCGACCGCGCTGGGCACCGTCGTCCGCTTCGACCGCGCCGGCGTCCAGTACATCGTCGCGGGCTCGGTGCCCCCGGCCGCTGCAGAGGCCGCGGCTCGGGGTCTCTGACCGATGAGCGCGGACGCCGCGCCGGTCCACGCCCGCGGACTGGTCAAGCGGTACGACGACGTCACCGCCGTGGCCGGGGTCGACCTGACGGTGCAGGCCGGCGACGTCTACGGCTACCTGGGTCCCAACGGCGCGGGCAAGACGACGGTCCTGCGCATGCTGCTGGGCCTCATCCGCCCGACCGCCGGCGAGGCGCGGCTCTTCGGGCGCGACCCGCTCGTGGACGGCGCCCGCGCGTTGGAGGGCGTTGCCGGCTTCGTCGAGGAGCCGCGCTTCTACCCGTACCTCACCGGGCGCAAGAACCTCGAGCTGCTCGCGGCACTGGACGGTCACGGCGCGCAAGGGCGCATCGGCGAGGCACTGGACATCGTCGAGATGACCGACCGCCAGAACCACAAGGTGGGCGGCTACTCGCACGGCATGCGCCAGCGCCTGGGCGTGGCGGCGGCCCTGCTGCGCAAGCCCAAGCTCCTGCTGCTGGACGAGCCCGCCACGGGCTTGGACCCGGCCGGCATGCGCGACATGCGCGCCCTCGTCGCGCGCCTCTCCTCGGAGGGGACGACGGTCCTGCTGTCCAGTCATCTCATGCCCGAGGTCGAGGAGCTGTGCAACCGCGTCGCGATCGTCCGCGCCGGGCGGATCGTCTACGAGGGCGACCTCATCTCCCTGCGGGCGCGCGCCGGCGGCCACTGGCGCCTGCGCACGACCGGCGACGACGAGGCGCTGCGCGTCCTGCGCGCCCAGCGCGGCCTGACCGCTGTCGAACGCGAGGCGGACACGCCGTCGGCGGCCGGGGCCCTGCGCTTCGAGGGCGACGAGGCCGCCGTGGCCGCGCTGTCCGTCGCGCTCGTGGAATCCGGCGTCGGACTGCTGGAGCTCACCCCGGTCCGCGCGACGCTCGAGGACGTGTTCTTCACGCTCACCGAGGACGCCGCCGAGGAGCCCGCACCGCCGCCGACGACGGCCGCCGACGACGCGGGGGCGTTGGCCGCCTGATGCCCACGCTCCGCACCGTCTACGCCTGGGAGCTGCGCAAGCTGATGGCGCAGAAGCGCACCTACCTCGGCCTCGGGATCGCGGTCCTCGTCCCGCTCATCTTCGCGATCGCCCTGCTGTTGCAGAGCGGGCAGCCCGAGGACGTGGCCTTCGGGCGCTACGTGCGCCAGAGCGGCCTGGCGATCCCGCCCGTCCTGCTCATCTTCGGCTCCATCTGGCTGTTCCCGCTGATCGCGGCACTCGTAGCGGGGGACATCGTCGCCGCCGAGGACCACAACGGCACGCTCAAGACGATCCTCACACGGTCCACGGACCGCTCGAGGATCTTCGTCGCCAAGGCGCTGGCCGCCTCGACCTATGCGTTCGTCGCCCTGGCGGCGATGGGCATCGTCGCGCTCATCGCCGGGGTCGCCGTGTCCGGGCTGCACCCGCTCGTGACGCTCTCGGGGACGACGGTCTCCTCCGGCCGCGGCCTGCTGCTCATCGTGGCCAGCCTGCTCGTCTACATGATGCCCCTGCTGGGCATCGTCGCGATCGCGCTGCTGCTGAGCGTCGTGACGCACAACTCGGCGGCGGCCGTCGTGGGCGCCCTGATGATCTCGCTGATCCTGCAGCTCGTGACGATCCTGCCCGGCCTGGGCGCACTGCAGCCGTACCTGCTGACCACGCAGTTCAACGCCTGGCAGGGGTTTCTCCGGACCCCGGTCGACTACTCCCCCGTCGTTCGCGCCGCCTGGGTCTGCACGCTGTACGCGGTCCCGGCGCTGGGCGTCGCGTTCACGTCGTTCGTGCGCCGCGACGTGACGGGCGGCTGAGCCGTCCCCGACGGGCGCCGGGCCGAACCCCGACGGGCTGGTAACCGGTACCTTCGAGCGTTATGGCGCCCTTCCCGAATCCGGTTGCACGCCTCGGCGCGCTGGCGCAGAACGCGCTGGAGGTCGCCCGCTTCGGCGGCCTGGAGACGGGGGAGGAACCGGCACCCTTCGAGGTCGTCACCGAGCAGTCCGTCTTCAAGCTGCGACGGTACTACGCAGATCGGGTGCGCAAGGGCGCGCCGGCCGTCATCCTCGTACCGCCGATGATGCTCGCGGCGGAGGTCTGGGACGTCTCGCCGCACGCCAGCGCGGTCCGCGAGCTGCACGCCGCGGGCATCGACGCGTGGGTCGTCGACTTCGGCTCGCCGGGCGAGATCGAGGGTGCCCTGGAGCGGACGCTCGCCGACCACGTCATCGCCGTGAGCGATGCCGTCGACCAGGTGCGGGAGATCGTCGGCAAGGACGTGCACCTCGGCGGCTACTCCCAGGGCGGCATGTTCTGCTATCAGGCCGCCGCCTACCGCCGGGCAGAGGGCCTGGCGAGCCTCATCACCTTCGGGAGCCCGGTCGACACGCGGGGCGCCGTGCCCTTCGGGCTGCCCGAGGAGGTCGTCGAGAAGGGCGCCGCGCTGCTCGCGGAGATCTTCGGTGCGCGCAACTCGCCGCTCCCCGCGTGGGCGTCGCGCGCGGGCTTCCGGTTGCTGGATCCGGTCAAAGCGGTCCGCCAGCAGGTCGACTTCGTCATGCAGCTGCACGACCGGGAGGCGCTCCTGCCGCGCGAGGCGCAACGGCGCTTCCTGCAGGTCGACGGGTTCGTCGCCTGGCCAGGCCCCGCGCTCGCGGACTTCATGCGCCAGTTCGTCGCCCACAACCGCATGCTGCGCGGGGGCTTCGTCATCGAGGATCGGCTCGTGACGCTCGCGGACATCACCTGCCCCGTGCTGACCTTCGTCGGGGAGGTCGACGAGATCGCCCCGCCCGCCTCCGTGCGTCCGATCGTCTTTGCCGCCCCGCGCGCCGAGGTCTACGAGAAGCCGTTGCGCGCCGGGCACTTCGGCCTCGTCGTCGGCTCGACGGCGACGCGCGAGACGTGGCCGGCGGTCGCCGCCTGGGCCAAGTGGCGCGAGGGCGCCGGCGAGCTGCCGCCCGAGATCGGGCCGGCCGGGGACCCCGCTGCGGTCGTTCCGTCCGCCGGGGTGGCCCCGCGCGTCGGGTATGGCCTGGAGCTCGCGGCCGGCGTCGGCGCCGGCCTCGTCCGCGGCGCCGTGGGGACGGCGTCGCGGACGGTCGGGACCGTGCGCGTGCTCGGCGAGGAGGCGGCCGAGCAGCTGCCGCGCCTCAGCCGCCTGGAGCAGGTTCGCCCGCGGACGCGCACGTCGCTGGCGCTCATGCTCGACGAGCAGCAGCACAAGAACCCCGACGCCGTCCTCTTCCTCTTCGAGGACCGGGCGCACACCCGGTCCGCCGCCAAGCACCGCGTCGACTCGGTCGTCCGGGGCCTCATCTCGCTCGGCGTACGCCAGGGCGAGCACGTCGGGGTCCTCATGGACATGCGGCCCAGTGCGCTCGTGACGGTGGCGGCGCTCAATCGCATCGGGGCGGTCTCCGTGCTGCTGCGCCCGGACGGCGCGTTCGCGCTCGAGGCGCAGCTCGGCCAGGTGTCGCGCATCGTGTGCGACCCGCAACACCGGGAGATCGCCGGGCTGGTCGACGCGCAGATCCTCGTGCTCGGCGGTGGCGCCGCGGACCGCGACCTCGGGCCGGGCGTGGTGGACATGGAGCGCATCAATCCCGACGCGGTCGTGCTCCCGCGCTGGTACCGGCCCAACCCGGGTCGTGCACGCGACCTCGCGTTCATCCTCTTCACCGGGGAGGGCGAGCGCACGCGCATCAACCGCATCACGAACGGCCGCTGGCTGCTGTCGGCCGTCGGCACCGCCTCGTCCGCGTCGCTCGGGGGGGCGGACACGATCTACTCGGTCACGCCCGTCTACCACCCATCCGGCCTGCTCGTCGGCATCGGCGGCGCGGTCGCCGGCGGCTCGCGCATCGCGATGGCGCGGCACTTCGACCCGTCGACCTTCTGGGACGAGGTCCGGCGCTACGGCGTCACCGTCGTCACCTACACGTGGACGATGCTGCGCGACATCGTCGAGGCGCCGCCGAACCCGGGAGAGCGGCATCACCCCGTGCGCTTGTTCGTCGGCTCCGGCATGCCGCCCGCGCTGTGGCGGCGGACGCTGGACCGGTTCGGACCCGCCGGCGTCGTGGAGTTCTACACGTCGTCCATCGGGGACGCCGTGCTCGTCAACCTCGGGACGAAGAAGATCGGCGCGATGGGCCGGCGGCTGCCCGGCAGCGCCCGCGTACGGATCGCCGCCTACGACGCCGAGGCCGGCCGCCTGGAGACCGGCAAGGACGGCTTTGCGATCGCCTGCGAGCGCGACCAGGTCGGCATGCTCCTGGCCGAGGCCGACACCGACGACCCCGCTGGAAGCGACAGCGCCCTGCGCGGCGTCTTCAAGCGCGACGACGCGTGGCTGGCCACGGGGGACCTGTTCCGCCGCGACGCCGACGGGGACTACTGGCTCGTGGACCCCGTCGGCTCGCTCATCCACACCGGCGACGGCGCGGTGCCCAGCGCGCCGATCCGTGATGCGCTCGGCCGCCTGGCTGCCGTGGACCTCGCCGTCTGTTACAGCGTCCCCACACCGAAGGGCAAGGCGATCGCGGTGGCGGCCGTCACCCTGCGCGAGGGCCACGAGCTCACCGCCGGCGAGGTCACCAAGGCGCTCGCGGGCCTGGAGCTGCGTCACCGCCCGGCGATCGTCCGCGTCGTGGCCGAGCTCCCCGTGACGACGTGGTTCCGACCGCTGTCCGGTGCGCTGCGGGCAGAGGGCATCCCGACCGTCGGTCAGGACCTGCCGGCGTGGACGCTGGACCCCGAGCGCGGCACCTACCGCAAGCTCACGCTGGCCGCGCGCAAGCGGCTCGTGGAGGCGACGGCCCCCTAGCCGCCGGCACCCGGTCTCCTAACTCGTGGCCACGGCGCCCGCCGCGGCGTCGCCCGCAGGGATCTCGTCCGGCAGGTCGCCCGCCGGCCATTGCTGCCACGGAAAGCCCCTGCGGGCGTGACGGACCTTGTACTTCAGGGCGCCATGGGTGTTCATGCCATGCCACGCGGCGTGCGTGACGAGGGACATCTTCGGGACCCAGTAGCGATCGCCGATCGGGTCAAGCGGCTGGGGGCTGCGGATCTCCACGTCGGCGCTGACGTGGCCTTCGCCGTCCTCGACGGTGAGGCGGGCGAGGATCGTGCCGTCGCGGTCGCAGATCTGGGACTCGCCGATCATCTCGGTGGGCCACGGGATGCCCGGTCCCATCGGGGTCTCGCCGGTGATCGGGCCGACGTGCGCGGCGTGCGCGACGGGGACGCCCGTCATGCGGGCGACCTGACCAGGGAGCGCGCGGGACTGCTCGCGCCACAGCGCGTGCTCGCGCTTGGTCAGCCAGCGCAGCGGCCCGGGCCAGTTCGTCGGCATCGACGGCCAGCACATGCCGCCCAGGACGAGCTGCGCGCCGCCGGCGCGCACGCGCGCGGAGGTCCGGTTGCGCGCCCATTCCCAGCCCGACATCAGGCCGACGGTGGCGCCGAGCGTCTCGCACCGGATCACGCCGTCGTCGTCGCCGCCGCGGTAGTAGTTCTGCTCCCAGGCGGTCGGGATGTCCTTGTCGTGCAGGTGCGCCGCGCCGTCGGGCTCGGCCAGCACGTACGTGCCGTAGGCGTGCTTGCCGCGGACGGCCAGAAAGCCCCCGCCGATGACGCAGTCCAGCTCGCGGGCCAGACGGGTGAGCAGCTGGAAGGGCTGGCCGTCGACCGGGCGCGGACCGCCGTTCAGGACGCGGGCGTAGACGTTCGGGCTGGAGCATCCCTCGGGCACGAGGAGCACGTCCGGATGGTGCTCGCGATGGGCGTCGCGGATGAGGTCCTCGATGCGCGCGAGGTTCGCCTCGACCTCGCCGAGAGCGAGGGCGGGCTGGATGACGGCGATGCGGGTCATGCGGGGATCTCCTCCAGGATGGGCGCGGACTGCGGCGGCGCGGCGGCCGTGGACGGCGCGAGCACGCGCGGCTTCGGGGGCGACGGTGGTGCGGGCCACTCGGCGTCCGGATGGTCGGAGCCGGTCACGAGGCGGGTGGCCCGGAAGCGGTCGGCGTAGCGCTCGCGCCGGATCTCGAGCTCGGTGCGCACCTCGTGGACGGCACGGGTCACGGTCTCGGTACGGGGCCGCTCGCCGCGCACGAGCGCCGCGACGGCGGCACGCGCAAGCCGCGGCAGGGGTGCGATCTCCTGCAGCGTCCGGGCTCGGCCGAAGAGGTCGGTGAGGTCCGCGTCGGTCGTCCGCCCCGCGTCGCGCACGAGCTCGCACAACGCGGGGGACTGGCGCTCGACGCGCGTGTCCAGGTTGGCGAAGTGGTACGCGGGCAGGCAGTGGCGGTCGCGGCCTGCCTCCCAGGTCCGGGTCGCCCTGTCGACGGCCGGCGGGTCGTCGAGCACCGGCAGGAGGTGCTCGGCCAGCGTGCGGCCCATCCACATCGCGTCGCGCATGCCTTGGCCGGTGACCGGGTCCTTGAAGTGCCCGGCGTCGCCGGCGAGCGCCCAGCCCGGGCCGGAGGAGGCACGGAAGAAGGCCGGGGTCTCGCCGGTCGAACGGATCTTGGTGTACGTGCCGGGGTCCGCGCCTGCGATGCGGCGCGCCAGCGACGGGTGCTCGCCGAGCTTGCGCTGCCAGTAGCCCTCCGGGTCCTTGCGGGCCGCGCTGACCTCGTCGCGGCCGCCCATGATGAGGATCAGCAGCTTGCCCTCGGGCGCCGAAGGGAACGCGAACGCGAACGAGTCGCCGTCCCGCCACTGGTTGTACGTCTCCGCCGCCCGGGTCCCCGTCAGCGGATCGTCGACATAGCGGAAGACGAGGCCGCGCCCGTTGCGCGACAGACGGTACGGGTGCCAGGCGCCGACCTGGGCGGCGACGGACGAACGCCGGCCGTCAGCGCCGACGACGAGTGTGCCGCGCAGCTCGTGCTCCTCGCCGGCGGCGTCGGTGTAGCGCACGCCGGCCACGCGGCCCGCACGCCAGACGAGCGAGGTGAAGGTGCTGCGCTCACGGATGTCGGCACCCTGGTCACGGGCGGCCTCGACGAGGCAGACGTCCTGCTGGTCGCGGGGGATGCAGACCCCGAAGTCGGTGCCATCGTCGGCGGGCCGCAGGCGCTCCAGGCACGCGATGCCCTCCGCCTCCACCTGTGTCCAGCGGACCTTCGAGGGGTTCAGCGCGAGGATCCGGGGCAGCGCGCCGAGCTTGGACAGCTCGCTCGTGCCCGCGGGCATCAGCAGATGCGTCGAGAGCTGATCCGACGGGAAGCTCATCTTGTCGAGCACCACGACCTTGCGTCCTGCCCGCGCCAGGGGCGCTGCTACGGCGCAGCCCGCCAGGCGCCCCCCGACCACGACGACATCGACCTGTTCCACCACCGACTCCTCTCGCTCTCCCACGATGCGGTCCACCTTGCACTATCCCGAGCGAAATGTAAAGTGCTTCATTAGTGAACCCGATTGCAGAAAGCAACGCCACCCGTGGCGCGCGCCGTCGTGCCCGCACCAGGGCCGCGATCCTCGATGCGGCCGAGCGCGCCTTCACCGAGAACAGCTACCGCGCGACGAAGATGGAGGACGTCGCCGAGGACGCGGACGTCGCCATCGGGTCGATCTACGCGCATTTCGGCAACAAGGACGGGCTCTACCTTGCGCTCGTCGAGCGGGCGGTGGAGCTCTTTGGGCGGTACATGCAGCAGGCCTATCAGCCGGAATGGTCGCCGCTCGAGCAGGTGATGGCCTGCGGGGACGCCTACCTGCGGTTCCACCTGGAGCATCCCGGGGCCTTCCGGTTCCTCGCCTTCGACGGCCCGGAGTCCGACACCCCGGTCGATCCGGAGCAGCAGGCGCGCGTCGCTGCGGGCATCGACGCGCTCATCGACGAGTTCTCGGCCAAGATCCAGGAGGCGATCGACGCAGGCGAGGCGCGACCCTTGGACGCCCGGCTGGCCGGGCGCTTCCTCTGGGGCGCATGGAACGGGACGGTGGCCCTCGGGCTGCGCGCGGACGGACTCACGCTGACGGAGACCGAGATCCACGATGCCCTGCAGCAGGCACGCGACATCGTGGTCGCCGGGCTGTGCGCGCCGTCGGCCCGTGCCGCGGACGGGACCCCGCTGGCGCAGCTGCGCACGACGGTCTCCCCGCCCCAGGAGGACTGACAGCCGCACGGAACGTGAACCATGGTTCCGCGACCTCAGGAGGCCCGGAACCGTGGTTCACCTTCTCACCCGGCACCCGGCACCCGGCACCCGGCACCCGGCGTCGCGGTGAACGCGGGCGGGCCGGCTCACGGCCCGCCCCGCCGGAAACCGCGCCGCGCTACTGCGAGGCTGTGACCTTCCAGTCGCCGCCCTGCTTGACGAAGGTGATCGTCGTCGCGCCGTTCTTGTCGGTGACCTTGGCGGTCGCCTTGTCGCCGTCGACCTTGAGCGAGTTGATCTTCGTGGAGCGGTCCTTGGGCTGCGCGGCGGCAGCCTTCTTGCATCCCGTAACGCCACCGATCTGCTTCAGCAGCGCGGCGTCCAGGTGATCGCAGATCGACGCGGGGTTGGAGCCGCCCTCGTTGATGATGGTGGTGAGCTTGTCCTTGTCACCACCGCCGCCGCTGCCGCCGCCGCACGCGGCGAGGGTGAGCGCGGGCACGGCGAGCAGCGAGAGGAACTGGCGATGGCGCGTCATGGACGTCCTGACTTGTAGGAGCTGGGGACCCGGCGGAAGAACCGTCGGGAATCTACCCGTCCCGCAGGTCAGGCGTCCGGGGACGCGGCGCCCACGAGCGGCTCGACCGCGGCGGCGCTGCGCGACGGCAGCGGCGACCCCATCGCGTGGTACCCCCCGTCGACGTGCAGGATCTCGCCGGTGATCGCGCGGGCGTGGTCGGAGAGCAGGAAGCAGACGGCGGCCGCGACGGGCGCGGGATCCGTCGCATCCCAGCCGAGCGGCGCCTGGGACTGCCACGCCGAGGCGAGGCCCTCGAAGCCGGGGATCCCGCCGGCCGCGGGCGTCTCGATCGGGCCGGCGCTCACGAGGTTGCAGCGGATGTTCCGCGCCCCGAGGTCCCGTGCGAGGTACCGCGAGACGGACTCGAGGGCCGCCTTGGCGACACCCATCCAGTCGTAGGCCGGCCAGGCCACCGTCGCGTCGAAATCCAGGCCGACGATCGAGCCGCCGCCCGCCTCGTCCATCAGTGGCCCGAGCGCGACGGCCAGCTCGCGCAGCGAGATCGCGCTCGTCTGGAAGGCTGCCAGGGCGCTTGCGGTGGGCGCCTGAAGGAACGCGCCGCCGAGCGCGTCGCCGGGGGCGTGCGCGATGGCGTGCAGGACGCCGTCCACCGCGCCCCAGCGCTCCCGCAGGTCCCGGGTGAGCGCCGCCAGGTCGTCGGGGTTGTTGACGTCCAGCTCGAGGATCTCGACCGGCTGAGGCAGCCGGGCGGCGGCGCGCTCGGTCATGCGACGGGTACGGCCGAAGCCGGTCAGGACGACCTCGGCGCCGGCCTCCTGGGCCTGGCGCGCGACCTCGAAGGCGATCGACGTGCGCGTGAGGATGCCGGTGATGACAAGGCGCTTGCCCGCGAGCATCACAGCGGCACCGGGACGAACGAACCGGCCGGGTGCAGCTCCTGCCCGAAGACGGCGTGCTCGCCGGTGCTCTTCGACGCCGGCTCCGGCTCCTCCTGCGCCTCCGCGGGCGCGTCGGTGGCCCACAGCACCTCGATCGACGCGCGCGTCAGGAGCCGGTCGGCGGCGTCGCGGATCCGCCAGGAGAACGTCACGAGCCCGGCCTGTTCGGTGAGCGGGGACAGGCCCGTGATCGTGCCCTCGACATGGATCGTGTCGCCGAGGCGCACCGGGCGCTTGAACACGACGTCCGTGATGCGGCGCAGGGCGAGCACCCGCCGCGGGTCCAGGGGCACGAGGCCGACGGCGTAGGAGATCGTGAGCATGCCGTGGGCGATGCGCTCGCCGAAGGGCCCGGCGGCGGCGAACACCGCGTCGGTGTGCAGCGGATGAAAGTCGCCGGTCAGCGCGGCGAACTGCACGACGTCGCTCTCCGTGATCGTGCGCGCGCGGCTCGTGAACGCGTCACCGGGGCTCAGCTGCTCGAAGGGGGCCTGCCAGTTGCAGGTCATGTTCGTCATAGCGGCACGTTTCCTGTCGGTCGTTGGGTCGGGACCTGGTCCTCGAATCCGGCGTACGCGGCGATGAGCCGGGAGCGGGTCTCGTGAGGGGCGATGACCTCGTCGACGAAGCCACCGGCAGCGGCGGACGTGACGGCGAGGTGCTCGCGGGCGTACTCCTCGGCGAAGCGGTCCTGCGCCGCGGCGGGGTCGTCGGACGCGGCGATCGCGCGGCGCTGCGTGATGCCGACCGCCTGCTTCGGGCCCATCACGCCGAGTTGCGCGCCCGGCCATGCGAGCACGAGGTCGGCGCCCAGGTCCTTGGAGTTCATGGCGATGAACGCCCCGCCGTATGCCTTGCGCAGCATCACGGTCACCCGTGGCACCTGCGCCTCGGCGAACGCGTACACGAGCTTGGCGCCGTGCCGGATGACACCGGACTGCTCCTGCGCCAGCCCGGGCAGGAAGCCGGGGGTGTCGACGAGGACGAGCAGCGGCAGGCCGAAGATGTTGCAGGTGCGGATGAAGCGCGCGGCCTTCTGGGCGCTCGCGGCGTCGAGCACGCCGCCGAGGCAGCGCGGCTGGTTGGCCACGATCCCGATCGCCCGCCCGTCAAGGCGCGCCATCGCGCAGACGATGTTCTTGGCGAACTTCGGCTGGATCTCCAGGATGCGGCCACCATCGACGAGCGCGCGGGCGACGTCGCGCACGTCGTAGACCTCTCGGTCGGTCGCCGGCAGCGCCGCGTCAGGTGCGTGCCCCGGCGCGTCGACCGAGGGCCACTGCTGGACGGGGGCACCGGCGCGCTGGGGCAGGTGGTCCAGGATGTCGCGCGCCATGAGGGCCGCGTCCACCTCGGTCGGCGCGACAGCGTGCACGACCCCGGTCTTCTCGTGGACCTTCGGGCCGCCGAGGCCTTGCGCGTCCACGTCCTCGCCGGTGACCTCCTTCACGATCGCCGGCCCGGTGAGGAACATCGCCGCGGACTGCGTCATGACGATGAAGTCCGTCAGCGCGGGGGCGTACGAGCCGCCTCCGGCACAGGCCCCGCAGATGATCGAGATCTGGGGGATGACGCCCGACAGCGCGACGTGCTCGCGGAAGATGCGGCCGTAGCCGCTGAGGGCTGCGGTGCCCTCCTGCAGCCGCGCGCCGGCGGACTGCACGAAGCCGACGAGCGGCACCCGGGAGCGGCCGGCCGCCCGCATGACGCCCACGATGGAGTCCGCGTGCGCGGCGCCCAGCGACCCGCCGATGAACGATGGGTCCTGCGCGAAGCAGTAGATCGGCCGTCCGTCGACACGCGCGCTGGCCGTCAGCACTCCGTCACCGGCGACCGCGCGGTCCCCCATCCCCGTCGAGCGCACCGCGGTGCGCAGGAGGTGGATGGAGCCCGGGTCACAGAGGACTTCGAGACGCTCGAGGGCGCTGAGCTTCTCGTCGGGACGGGGGGCGAGGGAGAGGGCGGGGGGGGTCATGTTGCCTCCATGGCCAGGACTGCGTTGTGGCCGCCGAAGCCGAACGACGTGGAGATCGCTCGGGCCGGCCGGCCGTCGGGGACCTGCATGGCGCGGGCCTTGCCGGGCACGTAGTCCAGATCAAGTCCCTCGCCGGGCTGCTCATGGCCGAGCGTCGGGGGTGCCACGCGGTCGCGGAGGGCCAGGACGGTGGCGACGGCCTCGACCGCGCCCGCCGCGCCGAGCAGGTGCCCGATCGCGGACTTCGTCGAGGAGATCGGGATCTTGTGCGCGTGGTCGCCGAGCGCCTGCTTGATCGCCGTGGTCTCGGCCGCGTCGTTCAGGGGCGTCGACGTGCCGTGCGCGTTGATGTAGTCGATCGCGTCGCTGGAGTACCCGGCGTCGCCGAGCGCGATCGTGATCGCGGCGGCGGCGCGGGCGCCGTCCGAACGAGGCGCGGTCAGGTGGTGGGCGTCGGAGGTCGCACCGTAGCCCGCCAGCGTGCCGAGGATGCGGGCGCCGCGGGCGCGGGCCACGTCACCCGCCTCGAGCACGAGCATGCCCGCGCCCTCGCCCATGACGAAGCCGTCGCGCCGGGCGTCGAACGGCCGGCTGACGCCGAGGTCAGACAGCGCGTCCAGGGCGCCGAAGGCCGCGCGGGTCAGTGGGTGCAGTGCGGCCTCGCTGCCGCCGGTGATGACGACGTCCGCCTCACCGTGCTGGATCGCGCGCAGCGCCACGCCGATGGCGTTGGAGCCTGCCGCACAGGCGGACATCACGCCGAAGGACGGACCCTCGAGCTGATGCTTCATCGAGACGGCGGCCGCCCCCGCGTTGCCCATCATGAGCGGGACGGCGAGCGGGCCGACCTGCCCGCCTTCCAGCAGCGACTTGTAGTTGTCCAGCAGCGTCCAGATGCCGCCGATGCCGGTGCCGACGATCGAGCCCGCGCGGTCAGGGGCGACGGGCAGGCCGTCACCCCAGCCGGCCTCGGCGACCGCCTCGTCGGCGGCCACGAGCGCAAGCTGGGTGAAGCGATCCAGCCGCCGGGCCTCCTTGCGCGAAAAGTGGTCGGTGGCCTCGTAGCCGGAGCAGGCCGCCTCGCCGTCGACGATCCCGCACACGCCGGCCGTCCAGCGCTCGTGCAGCGTCCGTGCGCCCACGCCCAGGGGCGTGACGGCACCGACTCCCGTGATGACGACGTCGCGCATACGCCTCAGGCCTTGGAAACGATGAGCTCGATGATGTCGCCGACGGTCTTGATCGTGGTGACGTCCGTGCTCTTGAGGGAGACGCCGTACTCGTCGTCGACGATCTGGGACATCTCGGCGAGGTCCAGCGAGTCGATGTCCAGCGCGGTCAACTCGGTGTCCATGGCGATCTCGGACGGCTCGGCGCCGAAGCTCACGAGGGCATCGGTGACGGTCTGCTGGACGGCTTCGGTGGTGATGGTGGCCATGTGGGTGTGCTCCTTGGGGGTGTGGTTGCGGTGGTGGTTGGGGCTGACGGGGTGGCGGCGCGCGCTCAGGCGCTGAGGCCGCCGTCGACGGTGAGGGTCGTGCCGGTGACGTAGGCGGCGGCGTCCGAGGCGAGGAACGCGACGCAGGCCGCGACCTCCTCCGGGCGTCCGGGGCGCCGCGCCGGGATCGCGCCGAGCTGGTCCTGCGGGATGTCGGCGGTCATGTCGGTGGCGATGAAGCCGGGGGCGACGGCGTTGACGGTGACGCCGCGGCGGGCGACCTCGGCCGCGACGGTCCTCGTCAGGCCGATGAGCCCCGCCTTGGACGCGGCGTAGTTCGCCTGGCCGGCGTTGGCCCGGGGCCCGACGATCGAGGCGACGTTCACGATCCGGCCGTAGCGCTTGCGGACCATCGGCCCGAGCGCGCGCCGTGTCAGGCGGAAGGCGCCGGAGAGGTTGGTCTGCAGGACACGGTCGAAGGCGTCGTCGCTGAGCTGCATCGCCAGGCCGTCGTCGCGGATGCCCGCGTTGTTGACGAGCGCGAGGACCGTGCCGAGCTCGGCTTCCAGGGCGCTGAAGATCGCATCGGCGCTGTCGGGGTGGCCGACGTCACCGGTGATCGCGAACGCGCGCCCGCCGGCCTTTGTGATCGCGTCGACCGTGGCCTGCGCGCCGTCGGCGTCGTTGCCGAAGTGCACGCCGACGGACCAGCCGTCGGCCGCGAGCGCCTGCGCGCAGGCGGCACCGATGCCCTTGGAGGCGCCGGTGACGAGGGCGCAGCCGTCCTCCGGGCGGGTCCCGTTGGGAGTGGGCTTGCTCACGCGGGCAGACTCCAGTTCAGGATGCAGGACCCCCACGTCAGGCCGGCGCCGAAGGCACCGCAGAGGACGCGGTCGCCGGGGGCCAGGCGACCCTCGGCACGGGCGGCGGCCAGGGCCACGGGGATGGACGCGGCGGAGAGGTTGCCGATGTCGGCGATCGCGTTCACGACCTTGGCGGGGTCCAGGCCCAGGCGCTCGCCGACGGAAATGAGGATCCGTGCGTTGGCCTGGTGGAAGACGAAGAGGTCAATGTCGTCGAGCGTCAGCCCGACGGCGGCGCAGGCGTCCAGCGCACCCTGGGACATCGTCGTCACGGCCGCGCCGAACGTGGCGTGGCCGTCCATGACGATGACCGGATCCTCGCGTCGGGCGATGATGTAGCCCGCGCGGCCGCCGTCGCTGCCGAGCACGGCGAGGTCCATGCCCGCGCTGTCCGCGGGGGCGGCGGTGAGCACGGCGGCTCCCGCGCCGTCGCCGAAGATCGGCGCGGTGCCCTTGTCGGTCGGGTTCAGGAAGCGCGAGAGCACCTCGACGCCGACGAGGACGACGGTGTCCGCTCGCCCGCTTTCGATCAGCGCGCCTGCCGTGTCCAGGCCGGTGACGAAGCCCGAGCAGGCGGCGCCGAGGTCGTAGGCCGGTGCGTTGGCGGTGCCCATCAGGTGGGCGATCTCGGGGGCCGTGCCGGGGATCGCGTGGTCGGCCGTGCAGGTCGCGGCGATGACGAGGTCGACGTCGGCCGGGGTGAGGCCGGCGTCGGCGAGGGCGGCGAGCGCTGCGGCGGCGCCGAGCGTCGCGGTCGTCTCGTCGGGCGCGGCGTGCCGGCGGCGCTGGATCCCGGTGCGCCGCTCGATCCAGTCGTCCGCGACCCCGACGCGCGCGGCGATCGGCGCGTTCTCGACGACCGTGGCCGGGAGGGCGGTCCCGAGGCCGGAGAGCGCCGCGGTCCGCAGCTCGCGGATGCGGGGGCGCGCGGCGCCAGTGGCGGTGGCTGCCTGCTCAAGCACGGGCACGTTCCTGCTGGCCGATCGTGCGGCTGACGGTGCCGGCCAGGATCTGGCCGGGCCCGGCGTCCACGAACGTCTGCACGCCCGCTTGCTGCAGCGCCAAGAGCGTCTGGCGCCAGAGGACCGGGGCGGTCAGTGCGGCGGCGAGCTCCGCCCTGACGTCCTCGAAGGGGCGCGTCGTGGCGCACGAGACGACGGGGACCTGCGCCTCGTGCTGCTCGACGTCGGCCAGGGCCTCGGAGAAGGCGGTGGCCGCCGCGGCCATCGCCGGGGAGTGGAATGCGCCCGCGACGTCCAGACGCAGGATGCGCAGCCCCTCGGCCCGGGCCGCCTCGGCGGCGGCGTCCAAGGCCGGCTTGCTGCCCGAGAGCACGAGCTGACCGGGTGCGTTGTCGTTGGCGACCACGACGTCGTGGGCCTCGGCGATGGCCTGCGCCTGCTCGGGCGTGGCCTTCAGCAGCGCCGTCATGCCGCCGTCGCCTTGCTCGGCGGCCGCACGGGCCATGAGGCGCCCGCGCTCGACGACGAGGCGCAGCCCGTCGTCGACCTCGAAGACGCCGGCGGCGGTGAGGGCCGTGATCTCGCCGAGCGAGTGGCCGGCGTAGACCGCGGGCTCGGCGATCGTGCCGTGGATCGCGCCCGCGAGGGAGGCGCAGAAGATCGCGGGCTGGGCAAAGCGCGTGTCCTCCCCGGCGCGGGCGAAGGCGTCGTCGCCGACGAGCTCGAGGCAGCGGGCGTGCAGCTGGGGGGCGGCGGCGGCGACCATCTCGCTCATGCCGTCGACATGGCTGCCTTGACCGGGGAAGAGGACAGCGGTGCGTGGGCGTTGGGCGGGCACACACGTCAGGCTCCGCCTCTGCCTACGCCGAAGCGAACGCGACCCCCCGATCGGGGGCGGGTTGGGGGGGTCAGTGGGGGGTCGGACGCTCTATCCGAGCAGCCCGACGCGCTGGGCGCGGCTGACCGCCTCGGCCCGGTTGCGGACCTCGAGCTTGCGGTAGAGCGCGCTCGTGTGCTCCTTGACCGTGTGCGGCGAGAGATGCAGCTCGCCGGCGATCTCGCGGTTCGTCGCGCCCGAGGCCATGAGATCCAGGACCTGTTGCTCGCGGTCGGTCAGGCGGGTGCTGGTGGGCTCTACGCGCGGCGGAAAGACCGTCATGCCGAGGCCGACCATCCGCACGGCGCGCGCGATGTCGGCGGCCGGCCAGTCCTTGGAGACGAAGCCCGCCGCACCCGCGGCGCGGGCCGCGTTGGGGGAGATGTGGCCGGCACCGGAGATGAGCAGTACCTGCGTGCGCGGGGACAGCGACTTGAGGCGCTCGCAGATCTCGGGGCCCGACTCGGCTCCGACGAAGAGGTCCACGAGGGCCACGTGCGGGTCATACCGCCGGGTGAGCGCCAGGGCCTCGGCCTCGGTACGGGCACTGAGGCACCGCTGGACCCAGGGCTGCTGGCCCAGCATGACGCGGAAGCCCCAGTGCACGACGTCGTGGTCGTCGACGATGAGCACGCGCAGGGACCGCGGGTCCTCGCTCAGGTCGGGGGTGTCCCGGAGGACGGGGGCGGGCGCCCGGGTCAGCGGCTCAGACATCGCGCGGGACCACCAGCCGGACGACCCAGCGGCCGCCGTCGCGCTTGCCGAACTCGACGACACCGCCGACCTGCAACGCCTCGAACGCCGCCAGACGCAGGCCCATCCCGGTCATCGGGGCCCCGGCGCGGCGGCCGTTGGCGCCGGCCTGGACACCGTCGTTGGCCACCTCGAGCACGAGGGCATCCTCGTGCAACGTCAGGCTTACATCGATGCGCGTGGGCTTGGCGTGCTTGCGGGCGTTGCGCACCGCCTCCACGAGCACGGACTGCGCCAGCGCCTCGCCATCCGCCGGCAGCGTCGAGAGCGCGTCGTCGGGATCGTTCAGCGTGATCTCGGGCCCGTCGGGCTCCTCGGCCGCGGCCGCCCGCAGGTGGCCGATCTCCTCCCGCAGGGTCGAGGCCGTCACCCGGGCCGCGCGTCCCAAGGGACGTTGCACCGCCGTGCGCAACTCCTCCAGCGCGGCCTGGACCTCCTCGGCGCACCTCAGCTGCGTTTCGGCGTCCATCGCCTGCCCCGAGGCGAGGACGAGGGATACGCCGAAGAGGCGCTGGACCACGCCGTCGTGGATCTCGCGGGCGAGATCGATGCGGTGCTCGAGCTGACGCGCCCGCTCCACCTGGAACGTCGCGATCCGGGCGATCGCCGCCAGCGCGGCGGTCTTGCCCAGCGTCCATAGGAGGTGGCGCTCGGCGTCGCCCAGCGGTCCGGCGCTGCGCGGGCGGTCCGACAGGACGACGCCGACCCAGCGCCCGGAGGCGCTCATCGGCGTGCAGACGAGCACGGTGTCGTGGATGAGCGAGGCGTAGCGCTCGGGGAGCAGCGACGACGCCTCGTCGGAGATCTCGATGACCCGGTCCTCGACGAGCGCCTGGCGGGCGATCGGCGTGCTGTCAGGACTGAAGAGGGAGTCGGAGAAGAGCTCCATGTCCAGGCCGTGCGTGCCGGCCGCGGTGACCCGGCGTGCCGGCGCGTCGTAGCGGAACAGCACGGCGCGGTCCATCGACGTCACGCGGCAGATCGCCTCGCACAGGCGGTCGTAGAACGCCCCGGGCGCGTCGTCGGACTCGATCTGGGCGAGCAGGTCCACGACGATCTCGATCGCGTCGATGTGCGGCGCCTGGGCCACCGTGCGGTCCGTCATGGGCGTGTCACCTGAAGTGATGCTACGCCGCGACGGGCCTGCCGCCATCACGGCCGAACCGGATGCGCAGCGTGGGCGGCGGAGCGAGGCTCAGGCGCATGACCTGTCCGGCGTGCAGCGCCACGTCCCAGTCCTCCGAGCAGGACGGGCAGACGCAGTGCGCAAGGCTGTCGTGGGTGCCGACCTCCAGCACGGTGTCGTCCACGCGCGCCAGGCACCACGGACACGCGAACGAGGCGGCGACGAGCTCTCCAGGGTCCTCGGCCAAGAAGCGCGCGCAATCGGTGACGGACATGCCATCAAGCCAACCACCGCCTTGCGCGTGCGTGAACGGCAACGGTCGTGCCGGCCCCCCGGGTGGGGGGTGATCGGCCGGACTCTCAGATGAGGTGCGCGTCGACCTCGAACCATGCCCGGGTGCCGGGGTGCGACGAGGTCAGGCCCCAGCGGTCCGAGAGCCTGGCGATGATCTTCAGGCCGAGGCCTCCGGGCCCGCCGTGGCGGTGCACCTCGTTGGCGCCTTCGTGCCAGCCCCGGTCGTCTGCGATGGCTCCGGAGTCGCACACCGTCACGCGCAGCCCGTGCTCCACCGGCTCGGCGTACACGGTGATGGTGTCGGTCGGGCCGAGCTCGCCCTGGAGCAGAGAGTTCGTGACGAGCTCGCTCACCATGAGCGCCACTGCCGCCGCGGCGTCTTCCTCCGCGATCCGTGCGCTGATCTCCCGCCGCGCGATCGCCGCTGACTCGGGCACGGCCGACAGGGTCAGGCTGGTGCGCGTCGAGCTCACGACACAGTCACTTCCCTCAACGATGGTCCGTCAACCGGCGGGCGTCAGCCCACCAGCCACACGGCTCCGTCGCGCAGCTCCACGGGATACGTCTTCAGTGCCTTGGCGCCCAGCGTGCCCTTGATGACTCCCGCAAGGGGCTTGAAGGCGCCTTGGGGGCCGCGGACCATCCGGCCCGTGCGCACGTCGTAGCGGGCGGCGTGCCACGGGCACTCGAGGCAGCCTTCCTCGGTGACCTTGCCCTCGCCGAGCGACGCGAGCAGGTGGCGACAGCGGTTGGAGACGGCGAAGGGCGTGCCGTCGCTGAGGCCGACGGCGAGCTTGCCGTGGTCGGTGTCGACGACGGTCACCTGCGAGTCGCCGAGCTCGTCGACGCCGACGAGACGCACAGCGGTGGTTGCGGCCATGAGCACTCCAGTCCGGGGGTGGGCACTGACCTTATGCGCCGCCGCGGCTGCATGTCCTGCTTCGCGGGGCGTCAGGTGGCCCAGGCTGCTCGCGGATCCGGCAGCGGGGTCAGGCGGGCCTCGATGGCCTCACGCTCCTTCTCGAGCCACGGCGGGAGGATGATCTTCCGGCCAAGCTCCTGGACCGGGCCGTCGACGGTGAAGCCCGGCTCCTCGGTCGCCAGCTCGTAGAGGATCCCGCCCGGCTCACGGAAGTACACGGAGTGGAAGTAGTGGCGGTCCACGATGCCGGAGCTGTGCAGGCCGACCTCCTCGAGGGTCTTGACCCACGTCGGCTGGTCGGCGTCGGTCGTGCCCCAGGCGATGTGGTGTACGGTGCCGGCGCTCTGGCGCCCGGGCTCGGCCGGCGCGGGGTCGAAGGCGATCCAGCCGCCGCGCTTCTCGCCCCGGACCTCCCACGTGTCCTCGTCGTTGCCCACGGCGCCCATGAGGCGCTCGAGCACGACGGCGCTGCCCTCGGGGTGGCCGGTGTAGGCGCGCACGCCCTCGAAGCCCTGCAGCGCGAGCTCGGCCGGGACCTCGGGATGCTCAGCCACCAGGGCGGCGTCCGGGGCGGTGCTCACGACGAGCTCGTGTCCGAGGCCCTCGAAATCGGCGAAGCGCAGCGAGTCCTCCGTGCGCTCAACGGCCACGCCGTCGGCGGTCAGTCGGCGCGCCCAGAAGTCCAGGGCGTCGCCGGACGCAACGCGCCACACGATCTGGTGCACCATGCCGGCGCCGGCTCGGCCGGGGGCGGCGTGCGGGTACTCGAAGAACGTCAGGTCCGCCCCGGGGCTGGCCTGCTCGTCCCCGTAGAAGAGGTGGTAGACGGACGGATCGTCCTGGTTGACCGTCTTGGCGGTCAGGCGCAGCCCCAGCAGTCGGGCGTAGAAGTCGACGTTGCGAGGCGCGTCACCGGTGATCGCCGTGATGTGGTGAATGCCTTCGAGCTGCATGCCGAACCTCCGTGGAGAAGTAGTTGCTCACGCAATCATATCGTGGCCGTGGTGCGCAGTCAAACCACGACACGCTGATGGACAAAAAGTGTCTCCCACACGCTTGACAGACCTGTCTAGAATCGCCGCAAGGCGCCGTCGCCCTCCCATGGGCGGTCTTCCTTCCCCGGCGCCTGGGCTACATGACTTCAGCTCCACCTGCCTCGTCGGCGCGCTGCCGGGCGGCTATTGCCACCGCGATCCTCGTCGGCGTCCTCGGGCCGGGGACTGCCTCGGCGGCAGCGCCCAAGCCGCTGAAGGTCACCCAGGAGCCCACGGCCGCCACCGCGCAGTCCGAGGCCAGGGCCGCCGCCTTAACGTACGTGAAGCTCAGCGCTGTCGGGGTCACCGCCGGGAGCGCGGACCTGGACGGGCGGACCCTGACCGCGCGCATCCGCGCGCGCAAGACGGTCGAGCTGCGCCTGGCGGTCGTCGAGGGCAAGCGCATCACCGCGTTCAAGAAGCTGACCGTCAAGCCGGGCAACTACCGCTTCAGCGGCCGCCTGAACCTGACGCCGCGCGGCAAGAACCTCAGGCTGCGCGTGACCGCACGCATCCGCGGAACGCGCGGCCGCGAGTTCGTCCCCCTCGCCGTGAAGACCAACCACGCACCGACCGCGCTGGCCCTGACGAACACGAGCGTCGCCGAGAACAGCCCGTCCGCCGCCGCCGTGGGCGTCTTCTCCGGCACCGATCCGGACACCGCGGACACGCTGTCGTACGCCCTTGTGGCGGGCCCGGGCGACACGGACAACGCCGCCTTCAGCGTGGCGGGGTCGGCCCTGAACACGGCCCGGATCTTCGACTTCGAGACGAAGTCCAGCTACTCGGTCCGCGCGCGTGTCGCCGACCGCAGCGGCGCCAGCTTCCAGAAGCAGTTCACGATCACGATCACGAACGCCAACGACGCGCCGACGGCCCTGACGCTCGCCCCCGCCTCGGTCGCCGAGAACCGGCCGGCAGGCACGACGGTCGGTGCCGTGTCCGGGACCGACGTGGACGGCGACCCCCTGAGCTTCGCCTTGGCCGCCGGCGCGGGGGATACCGACAACGGGTCCTTCACGCTCACGGGCAGCACGCTTTACACGGCCGCCACGTTTGACGCGGAGACGAAGGCGTCCTACGCCGTGCGCCTGCGCGCGTCCGACGGCCGCGGCGGCATGGTTGAGCGCGCGCTCACCGTCACCGTCACGGACGTCGACGACGCCCCCGTCGTCACGACGACGGCCGGTGACCTGCTCTTCGTGGAGAACGACCCGGCCACCGTCGTCGACGGCGGCGTGACGATCTCGGATGCGGACGACAGCAGCCTCGTGTCGGCCACGGTCATCGTGACGTCCGGCCTCGAGGCCGCCACGGACGCCCTCCTCTTCAGCGACCAGTCCGGGATCACCGGGAGCTACGACGCCGCCACCGGCCGCTTGACGCTGACGGGCACCGCCACGAAGGCCGAATACCAGACAGCGCTGCGGTCCGTCCGCTTCCGCAGCACGAGCGACAACCCGGCGACGTCCCGAACGATCGCCTTCGGCGTGAACGACGGCGACCTGGACAGCGCCCCGGCGACGAAGACGGTCGCCCTCACCCGGGTCGACGACGCCCCGACGGTCACGACGAGCGCCGGGCCGCTCGCGTACACCGAAGCTGACCCCGCGACCGCGATCGACGGCGGCCTGGCCGTCACCGACCCGGACTCCTCGCTCACCGGCGCCACGGTGCAGATCACCGGCAACCACGCCTCGCCCGAGGACGTGCTGGCACTGCCGGCCCAGCCCGGCATCACCGGGTCCTACGACTCCGCGACCGGCAAGCTGACGCTCGCCGGCACCGCGACGGCGGCCGCCTACCAGGCCGCGCTGCAGGCCGTGACGTACCGCAACACCTCAAGCAACCCGTCCTTGGCGCAGCGGACCGTGACGTTCGTCGCACGCGACGCGTCGGGCACGTCGGCCCCGGCCACGCGCGCCATCGCCGTCAGCGCCACCGACAACGCGCCGGACGTCGCCGCCTCGGCCGGCTCGCTGGCCTACACCGAGAACGACCTGGCGACGGCGATCGACACGGCGATCACGGTGACGGACGTGGACTCGACGCACCTCACCGGCGCGACGGTGCAGATCACCGGCAACTACGCGGCGGGTGAGGACGTCCTCGCGCTGCCCGCGCAGCCGGCCGTCACCGCTACCGCGTTCGACACGACGACCGGGCGGTTGACGCTGTCGGGGCATGCGACCGTGGCCGAATACGAGACCGCGCTGGAGGCGGTCACCTACCGCAACACGAGCGACAACCCGTCGACCGCCGCGCGCACGATCACCTACCAGGCGCGAGACGCCGGCGGCTTCGGGCTCGCGGACACGCACGGCGTCACGGTCACGGCGGTCGACGACGACCCGGTCGCGGTGGACGATTCGGCGACGGTCACCGAGGACTCGGGCGCCAACGCGGTCGCCGTGCTGGGCAACGACACGGACGTCGACGGCGGGCCCAAGAGCGTCGCCTCGGTGACGCAGCCGGCGAACGGCACGGTCGTCATCACCGGCGGCGGTACGGGTCTGACGTACGCCCCGAACGCGAACTCCTGCAACAGCCCTCCCGGCGGCGCGCCGGACACGTTCACGTACACGCTGAACGGCGGCTCGGTCGCGACGGTGTCGATGACCGTGACGTGCGTCGACGACGCGCCGGTCGCCGTGAACGACTCCGCGATCGTGGGCGAGGACTCCGGCGCCAACGCCGTGGCGGTGCTGAGCAACGACACCGACATCGACGGCGGGCCCAAGAGCGTCGCCTCGGTGACGCAGCCGGCCAACGGCACGGTCGTCATCACAGGGGGCGGCACCGGGCTGACGTACGCTCCGAACGCGAACTCCTGCAACAACCCGCCCGGCACGACGCCGGACACCTTCACCTACACGCTGACCCCGGGTGGGTCCTCCGCGACCGTCTCGATGACCGTGACGTGCGGCGACGACCCGCCGGTCGCGGTGAACGACGCCGCCACGGTGGTCGAGGACTCCGGCGCGAACGCGGTCGACGTGCTGGGCAACGACACGGACGTCG
>JAOPZJ010000168.1 GCA_025964155.1 Solirubrobacterales bacterium | reverse complement strand
GGGCCGCCTGGGAGTCGAACCCAGATCTCAGGGCTTAAAAGGCCCGTGCGTTAACCGTTACGCCAGCAGCCCGCAGGGCGACATCGTACGACGCGCGCGATCGGTCACGGCGAGAGCCGCGCGTCGTCCCCGTGGACCCTGCTCCGCGGACGACGCGTCGGTGCGCGATCTGACCACCACAGGGGTGGTCACACCGAGCACCGGCATCCGCCCGTGCGCCGGTGCGCGAATTCGCCACCAAGGCGGTGGTGGGTCCACGTTCGGCCTTCCCGCCGGCCACCGAAACCGGTCCTGGCCGGCTCCGTGGGCCGTGAAGCGCCATGACAAGGCGAAACCCGGTCGCGGGCAGCGACCCATAGAATCGGACGGGGCGCCCCCATGGTGTATCGGTTAGCACGCGAGCCTTTCACGCTTGAAGGACGAGTTCGACTCTCGTTGGGGGTATCCATTCCGGCTCGGTGTGCCCGTCGTAGAGCCAGTCGCCAAGCGCACCTTTACGAAGTCCTGATGTGCTCCTCAGTCGCGCTTCAGGTTCGGTGAGCATGATGCTCATCAAGCACTGCGGAACCCCATCCCTTCGCAGTGCGCATAGGACGACCGTGCATGTCGTCCATCCTCCCGCCCACTTGTCGCCCGGTCACGCGTCCCCGACGCCGCCCCGGGCGGCAGGGCGTTGAGGGGTGAGGGACTCTTGCGTGCGGCGTCACCGTAGGCGGGGCGCGGCCCCCAGCTTGCGATGATCGGGCCGTGCTCGCGGTTCTCCTGTCCCTGATCGCCTCCACGGCGTGGGGGGTCTCCGACTTCTTCGGCGGCTTGTTCAGCCGCCGCCTGCCGGCGTTGTCCGTGCTGCTCGTCATCGAGGTCGGCGGCCTGCTGACGGCGACCACCATCGTCGCCGCCTCCGGGGACGCCTTCCCGGACACCCGGCACGCCGTCACCGCCCTCGCCGCCGGGCTCGCCGGCATCACCGGCCTGGCGCTCTTCTTCACCGCCCTTTCCGTCGGCACGATGTCGATCGTCGCGCCGATATCAGCGACGGGCGCGATCGTGCCGGTGATCGTCGGCGTGGCCACGGGCGATCGCCTCACCGCACTCGTAGTCACGGGCCTGTCGCTGGCCCTCGCGGGCGTCGTCCTCGCCGGCCAGGAAGCCGATGACGCCGACCGCGCCGAGGCGGCCTCCAACCGCCGCGCGATCCTCCTCGCGCTCGGTGCCGCCCTGAGCTTCGGCACGTTCTTCGCCGCCTACGACACCGCGGCCGACGCGTCGGTGAGCTGGGCGATCCTCCTGGCGCGGCTACCCGCGATTCCGCTCGTCGGCCTCATCGTGTGGCGCCGCGGTCTGACCCTCCCGCGCGGACAAGACCTCGCCCGCCTCTTCGGGATCGCGCAGCTGGACTGCATCGCCACCTCGCTCTACGCGCTCGCGATCACGCGCGGCGCGCTGAGCGTCGTCGCGGTCATCGGCTCGCTGTACCCCGTCACCACCGTGCTGCTGGCGCGCGCCATCCTCGGGGAGCGCCTGCGACGGGTGCAGGCCGTCGGGGTCATCACGGCCCTGCTCGGTGTCGCGCTCGTCAGCGTCGGTAGCGCGTAACCTTCGTTACGGTCCGGGCGGTTAGCTCAGCTGGTTAGAGCACCTGCCTTACAAGCAGGGGGTCCCCGGTTCGAGTCCGGGACCGCCCATGAGCCCGGAAGGCCAGTGTTCGTGGGGCGTCCACGCCTTGCTATGAGGGCAGGGTTGGCTGGGCGTTGTGGATGATGGTGCCGTCGGCCAGGGTGAGGTCGTAGGTGAGCATGAGCCTGGGTCCCTCTTCCCCGCTCGGCTTGGGAGAGCCGCTCTCGAACGCGGGGCCCGGCCACCAGGCTACGTACCGGCCGTTCCGCACGGAGGCATTCACCGTGAGGGTGCCCGCGTGGATGGTGACGCCGGTCACCGCGTCACCGACCGCGCCGTCCGTGATCGAGGCCCCCGGCGTTCCAAAGATCGCGCCTTGGGTGTAGCTCCTCGCGGGAGCCTTGAGCGCAGGCCCCGAGCCGCCGCCGACCCCATCGTCAACGTTGTCGACATCAGTGGAGCCCTTCGGGTTACGCACCAGGCATGCTCCTGAGATATCCGGGTTCTCTGTCCGGTACAGCAGGGCGACGTGGTCACCCCGGCGCTCGGCCAGCACGAGCTTGGCCCTGTCCAGGTTGAGGGAGGAGCCGCGCAGTTTGTCTCGGCAGGCAGATGCCGCCGCGTCCAGCTCATCGCTCGCGACGGATGCAGGCGTGGCAGACCAGGACGCGTATGCCGTGTCACCGCTGCGACCGCCCTGGACCACGGCCCAGCCGACGATCAACGCGATCGCGGCCGCGGGGACGAGGACCAGGCGGCGCCGGGATCGTCGAGCCGGTGCGGGCGCCGCAGGCTGCGCGGTCCCGGTCGACGGGGCGGTCGCGACGATCCGCTCGAGCGTTTCCCCGGCTCGCTGCTGCTCGGCAGCGGTGAGCGCGGTGACCGATGCATCGAGGGACCGCAGGACGGCGTCGGTGGGCACATTCATGACTGGACCTCCATCGGCACGTAGGACGAGAATCCGGCGGGGTCGAGCTGGCGACGCAAGGCGCGCCGAGCGCGTAACAGCCGAAGGCGATAGGACGTAGGAGTGATGCCGAGGACTCGGGCGGCCTGCGGCGAGGTGAGGTCTTCGAAGACGGTGAGCGCCAGCGCCTCCTGGTCGGTGTCGCTCAGTCGCCGCCACGCGGCGATCAGGTCGAGCCGCTGCACGACGGGATCGGCGTCGAGTCCGTCTGCCACGCGAGCGGACGGCACGGTTTCGGCGATTCGGATGGCGAGTGCGTCACGTCGCCCCTGACCGCGGACGGTGTTCAGGAGGCAGTGACGTGCGATTCCGAACAGCCAAGCCCGCACGTCGTCCGGCCTGGTCGGGGCGTCCTCGAGGCGCCGCCACACGACGAGAAAGGCGTCCGCCGTGACGTCCTCGGCATGGACCGGGTGCACGCGCCGCTGCGCGAACCGCAGCACGTCCGGGTATGCGTCGGCGTAGAGCGCTCGAAAGCGCACCTCCCGATCTGGCGGCAGTGTTCTCACATCCACTACCTGTCCAGCAAGGCGCTCAGCGTTTCGAAACGGAGCGACGCCGAAGAAACCGAGCAGCTCACGTATCGCACCAATCGGCGGGAGGCACGGGTCCACTCTGACGGCGCCGTGCGCGAACCGCGCCTGTCGACATCGTCAAGCTCGCACATGAGCGGCCAAAGGCCTGTCGCTCAGCCGTAGCCGGCCCGGAGGTCGACCGTGACGCTCGTGCCGGCGGGCACGCCGTCGGCCGCGGTCGCGGAGAGCCGGACGACGACGCGGACGGGATGACGGCCCTCCCAGAAGTAGCGCCCGCGGTCGGGGGTGACGTGCAGTGCGCTGCCGGGCGCGAGCAGCCCGGCGGGCTGGAGCGTGCCCTCCCAGTAGCCGCCTCGGAAGGCGGGAGGCCGGAGCGTGAACGTGCGGCCGTCGATCGTGGCTGTCAGGCGCCGGGCGGGGGTGCGCAGCCAGACGGTGAGTCCGACGCGGTCGCAGGCGATCGAGTTGGCCTTCGGGCACCTGACGCCGAGGTAGGGCGGCCGGCGGAGCAGCAGGCGACGTGGCAGCGGTCGCCGGCAGGCTCCCCGCCGGTTGCGTGGTGAGCAGTCGCGCAGCGCGGAGGAGAGGCCGACGGAGGCGGCAGCCAGGCGGGCGAGCGCGATGCGTTGTGCGCTGGCCTTCGGGCCCGCGGCGATCCAGGCGGTGAAGCGCAGGCCGCGCCATGACAGGCCGGCCCGTTGCCACGTCAGGGCGGGCCATCGCTCGACGGGCACGCGGCGTATGTCCTTGAAGTCTTGGGCGGTCGGCCACGGCCGGCGTCGCACGAAGGGTCGGAAGGCGGCCGAGGGGCCGCCGCGGCGCTCCTCCGTCAGCCAGAGCACGACCGCACCGGCCGACAGCTGACCCAGGCCGGGAGTCACGCCGGGGGCCGGGAGCTCGGGGACTTGTCGCCGTCGGCCTGTGGGCACACCGGACAGCCGGTGGCTGGCGCTCAGGAAGAGCGTGCGCGGGCGGGGGAGGCGGCGTGGGACAGCGGTGACCATGCTTGTCCAGCGCGGTGGGACGCGCAGCGAGTCGCCTGACTCGTCGATGAGCGTGGGCCAGCCGGCGTAGGGGTCGGGCGGCAGCGGCGGCAGCGGTGCGAATCGCAGCTCGTCAAGGACGCGTTCGACCTCCCGGCGGCGAGCAGCGTCGGCCTTGAAACCCAGTGCGACCATCACCTGCAGTGGGCGGTCGGCGTCGCGGAAGCGGAGCAGGTAGCCGGGCTTGCCGAAGCACTCAAAGCTCGTGGGCTCCCCGCTTGGGAGGCGAAGATGCGCCGGTCGCGGCGGGAAGTTCGCCCGGCGGATGCCGTCCGTCCAGACGGCGCCGCGGTCCGGGCGGTACTCAAGCACGAAGATGAGCGTGCCGCCGGACGGCAGGTCTGCCAGCGCTCGGTCCGGGCCGCAGCTGCCCCCTCGCCGCAGGCGAAACGACGCGAGCGTGATCACCTCGCGCGGATAGCCGAGCTTCGTCAGCGATCGGACGGCGTGCCAGCCGGCGGGCAGCAGCGCGCTGACCCCGCGCTCAGGATCGGCGTAGTCCTGGCGCTGCGCGGGCGCACCCTCGCGTCCGCTGACCGCTCCGACCGCGCCGGACATGACGCCAGCAGCGACCACGGCCGGGACGAGCAGCGCTATGGCAGACGTGATCACCGCGGACCGCCTCATCTCAAGGAATACGCCACGCGGGCCGTCCGAAGTCCCGCCGGGATCCGCAAGCGTCGTGCCCAGCAACATTTCGGTTGTTTGCGACGCGTTGACGCGGCTGTACGCTGCGCGGCGGTGGGGGACCGAGGCGCACATCGCGACCGCGTGCGCGACGCGGAGCTGGAGGCCGGCGATGCGCTCCGCGCATACGCGCTGATGGCGGTCGTCGTCTTCCACATCGCGGCCGGGGTCCTGCTGCTGGACACCGGGACCTTCGACTTCAAGGCGGCCTACGGCACCGTCCCGGGGAGCCTCATCGGGGGGCTGCAGACGAGCGTCTACGTGTTCTTCGCGCTGTCGGCGTTCCTGCTCTCGCGCCCGTTCGTACGGTCGGCGCTCGGCGGCACGGCGTTCCCGTCGGTCCGGCGCTATGCCCGCCACCGCGTCGGCCGGATCGTGCCCGCCTTCTGGACGGCCGTCCTCGTCGTGCTCGTCGCCTACGGCGCCCAGGGCTCCGGCATCGGCGACGTCCTGGCGTTGATGGGCTTCGTGCAGGTCTACCACCACGGCCAGGTGGCGGTGCTCGTCGGGCACGCCTGGAGCCTCGACGTGGAGATGCTCTTCTACGTGCTGCTCGTCCCACTGGCCGCCGCGTCGGGCTGGCTCATCCGCCGCCACCGCCGCGGCGGCGTCGCGGCCGTCGTCCTCATCCTCGCCGTGTGCGTCCTCGGCGCCGCGCTCGAGCGCGCCGGACTGGACGACGTGACCCCGGTCAGCCAGTCCCCGCTCGGAAGCCTGCGCTCGTTCCTGCCCGGGATCCTGCTCGCCGTGCTCGCGGTCCGCTGGCCGGCCGCGGAGTCCTGGCAGCGGCTGCCGCGGTGGACGTCTCCGGTGCTCCTGACGGTCGGCCTGGTGCTCCTGTGGCGGACGCCGGTGTGGGCGCCGGAGGGCAACAACCTGCGGGTCGTCGTCGGCACGCTGTCGGGCGGCTGCATCCTGGGCGCCGTGGTCGTGCGGCAGTTCCGCGGCGGCGCGGTGTGGCGCGTCCTCCGGGGTCCGGCCGTGGCCTGGGTCGGCGAGCGCTCGTACTCCATCTTCCTCATGCACGGCATCGTGTTCTGGGCGCTGCACGACGTGGGGAACGGGCAGCCGAGCACCGCCCGCCGGCTCCTCGTCGCACTCGCTGTGGCCCTCCCGGCAATCCTCCTCGCCGCCCAGGTGCTGCACGTGCTCGTCGAGCGGCCGATGATGCTGCTGTCGCGGCGCCCGCGCGCGGGCGACCGTCGCCCGGTGCCCGGGACGGACCCAACTGCAGCCCCCGCGCCGGTCAATCCGGTCGGCGCGCCGGCGTAGCAAAACGGCGGGATGCATCGTCGATGCCTGGCGTCGTGCGGCAAGCGGGATAGGCCGCTAGGCCATCCCGCGCAGGCGCGTGGCGTCAGGCGCGACGAGGCGCCCGCCCGGGACCGCGAGCGCTGCCGACAAACACCCGGTGTAGGGTCGCGGCGATGCGCGTCGGCGTCCTCGTCCCAGTGCACGGCTTCGCGCCGTTCCTCGCCGAGGCCCTCGACAGCGTGCTCGCCCAGGACGTCGACACGGTCGTCGTCGTGGTTGATGACGGCTCCCCCCAGCCCGTCGTGCTGCATCCCGATCACGCCGCGCAGGTGACGCTCGTGCGGCGGCCCGTTGCCGGCGGGCCTGCGCAGGCGCGCGCTACCGGCCTGGAGCGCCTGGACGCAGACATTTCGCTCGTCGCGCTCTGTGACGCGGACGACGCCTGGTGCCTGGGAGCCTTGACCGCGACGGTGCGCGCGCTCGACGAGGAGCCGGAAGTGGGCTGGGCGTTCGGCCGCGCGCTCGTCGTCGGGCCCGACGGCCGGCCGAGCGGGGAGTGCTGGGTGCAGCCACCGGCCGGCCGCTTGGACGCGGCGACGTTCGCGCTGGACCTCTATGCCGCCAACCCGGTCCCGACCTCGAGCATCGTGCTGCGGCGCGTCGCCCTGCGCGCGGCCGGGGGGTTCGCGTCGCCGGTCCGCGTGGCGGAGGACTGGGAGCTGTGGCTGCGCCTCTGCGGCGCGGGTGCGGATGCGTTGTGCGTCCCCGGTGCCACGGTCCGCTACCGCCGTCATCCCGGCGGGCTGACGGCCGACGTGACGGGTCTGGCCACCGCGCAGCTCGCGGTCCATGAGCAGCACGCGCAGCTCGTCGGCCCTCGGGCCGCCCACCAGGTGATCGCCAACGACCACGCCGCGCTGGCCGCGGGCCTTGCGCGCGACGGCGACTACTCCGGTGCGCGCGCGGCGTGGGCGCAGGTCGGCGCCCGCCGCCCG
>JAOPZJ010000109.1 GCA_025964155.1 Solirubrobacterales bacterium | reverse complement strand
CCCGCCCGGGATCAGCTGGCTGCGCGGTCTGGTGCGTGAGCAGGCGGACCGTGGCCGGGCCGTGCTGATCTCCAGCCACGTCCTGGCCGAGGTCGCCCAGTCGGTCGACGACGTCGTCGTGATCGCCCACGGAGAGCTCCGCGCCCAGGGGTCCCTGGAGCAGGTGCTCGGCGGCGATGACGGCCCCGCAACGACGGTCCGCGCGCAGGACCCGGTCGGGTTGACCGGCGCGCTGGAGCGCCGCGGCCACCGGGTCGACCGCGACGGCGACGTGCTGAACGTCGTCGGCGCCACCCCGGAGCAGGTTGGCGAGATCGCCGGGTACGAGCGGCTGGCCGTGCTCGGCCTGGCACCCCGAACGCGCTCGCTCGAAGAGGCGTTCATCGCGCTGACGGGAGTGCAGTCATGACCGCGCTCCTGCAAGCCGAGCTGCTCAAGCTCCGCACCACCCGCACCTTCGCCGCGGTCGTCGGGAGCGCCGCGGCGCTGTCGCTCGTCCTCGTCGTCCTCGGGGCCGTCCTGGGGAAGGAAACCGATCCGCACGCGCTGTTCACCAACAACGCGATCACCTACATCATCGTCCTGCTCGGTGCGGTCGCGATGACGGGCGAGTGGCGCCACCGCACGATCACGGGCTCCGTGCTCGCTGCCCCCGACCGTGTGCGGCTGCTCGTCGCCAAGGCCATGTCCTACTCGGTGGCCGGCGTCGCCCTCTCGATCCTCGTGACGGTGCCGACCATCATCGTCGGCGAGCTGGTCCTGGCGGGCCGCGGGGAGGCGACGCTCGGCGCCGGCGGCATCGCCGACGTCCTATGGCGCAATCTGGCCGTCGCTGCCCTGCTCGGCCCACTCGGCGTCTGCGTCGGTGCGCTCGTGCGCAACCAGATCGTCACCGTCGTCGGGCTGGTCATCCTCGCCGCCGCCCTCGAGCCCGCCGTCTTCCAGGCGGTCCCGGAAGTCGGTCGCTTCCTCCCGCTGGCCGGCGCCCCCGGCGGCGTCCTCGGCGGCACCGACGGGCTGTTGTCGCCCGGGCCCGCGCTCGCGGTTCTGGTCGCATGGGGCCTCGCCGCCTTCGCCGCGGCCGCGGTCAACCTGCGCCGCCGCGACCTCGTCTGAAGGCGAGCATCCGGGCAAGCGACCAACGGACAACGCACCGGCCCGCCGTCATCCTTGTGGGGGCGGCGGGACCGGAGCCACCGGCCTATTCGCCGGCGAACGCCGACTGGCGGTGATGCCACGGCGGCGCGTCCAGCGCCGCCTGCAGCGCCGCGCGGCCGCCGCCGATCACCGGTGGCCCGTGCGTCACGAGCACGTGCTCGGCGTCGAGCTCCAGGAGCGGCGCCAGCGTGGGCAGGAAGCGCTCGCGGTACCAGGCCTTGTTCACCTGCTGCACCCAGACGCGCAGCGCGCCGTCGTCCAGCGCCACGACCGCGTCACCGAAGACGAGCGCGCGCTGCGACGGCAGCCACAGCGGCCGCTCGAACCGCCGCGGCGAGCCGATCGCGAACGTCCTGATGCCGCCCGGCAGCTTCGCGTCGGAGGTCAGCTCGGCAAACCCGCGCGGGTCACGCAAGCGCTTGAGGCACGCGCGATGCCCGTGGATCGGGACGTCGAGCCGGCCCGCGAACCGGTCGCGCACGAGCTCCGCGTCGCGCACGTGGTAGGGGATCGTGATGAGGATCCGTAGCGCCGACGGTGCGACCGCGTCCAGCAGCGCCCACACCGGCTCGGGGTCGTCGCCCAGCAGCGGGTCGATGAGCGACGCGCCGCTGTCGTCGACGACGAGGAAGCTCACGACCTCGGCGGCGAACCCCTCGTCGGCATGCCACTCCGGGTGCCTGCGGGTCCAGCGCCAGATGCCGTCGGCGATCTGTACGGGCGTGCCGGTCATGACGCGGATCCTGCCCTACCGGGCGGACCACCACGCCTTGGCGGACCCTTGCGCGTGCCGGCCCAACTCTGAGAGCCGGACAAACGTTCATCTGTCCCGGTCCTGGCGGGGACAAACGGACGTCGGTCCCCCCGCCCGTAGCTCGGGCAGCACTCGGGCGGACGCGCCGCGGCCGCCCTCAGGCGCCCGTCACGAGCACCATCCGGAAGCGGGCGTCGCCGGCCATCATCTTGTCGTAGGCCGCCTGGGCCTCCTCCAGCGGGCGCGTCTCGATCATCGGGCGTACGTCGACCAGGGAGCTGAAGGCCAGCGTGTCCTGGGAGTCCATCGAGGTCCCGGAGGCGTGGCCGACGATCCCGGTGTTGCCGCCGATGAGCATCGCGGGCGGCAGGCGCATCGGATCCGTCGAGGCGCCGACCACGATCAGGCGCCCGCGCCGCGCCAGGCCGCCGAGGGTCGCGGTCATCGCCGCGGCGTTCGTGACCGTCGCCAGGATGACCTTTGCGCCGCCGAGGGCCTGCAGCTCCTCCGCCGGGTTCTGGGCCGTGGAGTCGATGTAGTGGTGGGCGCCGAGCTGCCGGGCGAGCGCCTCCTTCTCCGTGCCACGCGCGATGGCGACGGTGCGGAAGCCGAGCTTCCTGGCGAACTGCACGCCCAGGTGCCCGAGGCCGCCGACGCCGAGGACCGCGACGACGTCCCCGCCGTGGGCGCCGCTGTTGCGCAGCGCGTTGAATGTCGTGACGCCGGCGCACAGCAGCGGCGCGGCGTCCTCGGCGTGCAGGTCCTCCGGGATCAGGGCCAGGGCGCTGGCGGGGACGACGACGTACTCCGCGTAGCCGCCGTCGAAGGTCACGCCCGGGACGCCCATGTTCTGGCAGCCGATGAAGTCGCCGCGACGACAGGGCTCGCAGTACCCGCAGTTGCCACCGAACCAGCCCACGCCCACGCGCTGGCCGGCCTCCCAGTTCTTGACGCCGTCGCCGACTTCGTCGAGCACGCCCGCGATCTCGTGGCCGGGGATGACGGGGTAGGTGACGCCGGGGTAGGCGCCCGCGACGGCGTACATGTCGCTGTGGCAGACGCCGCAGGCCTGGACGCGGACACGCACCTCGCCCGCAGCCGGGGTCGGCACCTCACGCTCGACCAGCTCGAGCGGTCCGCCCGCCTGGCTGACCTGTACTGCACGCATCGTCGCCATTGCACGTTCCGTTCTGCTCGGGTACGAGACCCAGGCTACCCGTGCGGTGGCCGTCGATTCGTGTCGATATGTTCACGCGGTGAGCGAGATCTTCCGTGACGGACTGCTGGACGGCCAGGTCGCGATCGTGACCGGTGCCGGCTCGGGCATCGGCCGCGTGACGGCGGTGGAGCTGGCGTCGCTCGGCGCGCAGGTCATCATCCTCGGCCGCCGCGCCGAGCCGCTGGCCGAGACCGTCGCCCTTGCCGCGTCCGGCCGCTGCGAAGCGCTCGTCTGCGACATCCGCGAGGAGGACCAGGTCGACGCGACGATCGACGACGTCGTTGCGCGCCACGGGCGCATCGATCTGCTCGTCAACAACGCGGGCGGCCAATACATGAGCCCGGCCGAGCTCATCACGCCCAAGGGCTTTCGCACCGTCATGCGCCTGAACGTCGAGGGGACGTGGCTCATGACGCACGCGGTCGCGACGAAGGCGATGATCCCCGCACGCAGCGGCAAGGTCGTGTCGGTGACGCTGAGCCCGCACAACGGCCTGCCGGGCATGGCGCATTCGTCGGCGGCGCGCGCGGCGGTCGAGAACCTCATGCGCGTCCTGTCGATCGAGTGGGGGCGCTTCAACATCCGCCTGAACGCGATCGCCCCGGGGTTCGTCGGGACCGACACCTTCGTGACGAAGTACCCGCAGTCGGTCGTCGACGGCGCGGCGGCCACGGTCCCGCTGCAGCGCCTCGCCCGCCCCGAAGAGATCGCCTGGCTCATCGCCCAGCTCGCGTCCCGCGCCGGGGACTACACGTCCGGGACGACGCTGACCGTCGACGGCGCGCGCGACAACTACATGGGCGCCTGGCCGCCCGCGGCCGAGACCGCCGCCGACGGCGAGCCGGTGCGGGAGGCGCGGCGGGGCTGAGGTGTCTACGCGATCAGCCTCGGGCGCGAGGTGTCGCCGCTCATCAGCCCGGGCCCGGGGCGGTGCCCGTCCCCGGCTCGGTACTACGCTGCCGCGCATGGACTTCGCGCTGCCCGCCGAGCATCAGGACCTGCAGGAGCGCACGCGGCGCTTCGTGGAGGCGGTCGTCATCCCGCTGGAGGAGCGCGATCGCGGCGTCGGCGGTCATGGTCCGGACGACGCGCTGCGCGGTGAGCTGCAGGACGCGGCGAAGGCGGCGGGGCTCTTTGCGCCGCACATGCCGACAGAGCTCGGGGGCCTGGGGCTTGACATGCGCGGGCAGGCGGTCGTCTTCGAAGAGGCGGGCCGGTCGCTGCTCGGGCCGCTCGCGCTGAACTGCGCGGCGCCGGACGAGGGCAACATGGCGATGCTCGAGCGGATCGCCTCCGACGAGCAGCGCGACCGCTTCCTGGCGCCGCTGGCGGCGGGGGACGTGCGGTCGTGCTTTGCGATGTCCGAGCAGGCGCCGGGCGCGGGCTCGGACCCGTCGATGCTGCAGACCACGGCGGTGCGGAGCGACGGCGGCTGGCGGCTGAACGGCGAGAAATGGTTCATCACCGGCGGCGTGGGGGCGGCCTTTGCGATCGTCATGGCCAAGACGGAGAACGGCGCGACGATGTTCCTCGTGGATTCCGACGCCCCCGGCCTCGTCGTGGAGGAGGCGATCGACACGATCGACCGCATCTCCCCGGGCGGGCACGCGCGGATCACCCTGTCCGACTGCGTCGTCCCCGACGACCGGATCCTCGGCGCCGAGGGCCAGGGTTTCAAATACGCGCAGGTGCGCCTGGCCCCCGCGCGGCTGACGCACTGCATGCGCTGGCTGGGGCTGGCCTGCCGCGCGCTGGACATCGCGCTGGACCGCGCCGCCACGCGCGAGGCCTTCGGGTCGCGCCTTGCGGACCTGGGCCTGGCGCAGCGGCTGATCGCCGACGCGGTCATCGACATCGAGACGTCACGGGCGCTGATCGCCAAGACGGCGTGGACGCTGGACTCCGGGCAGGACGGAGGCCTGGCGTCATCGATCTGCAAGGTCCACGTGTCCGAGGCGACGTTCCGGATCATCGACTCGGCCGTCCAGCTGTGCGGCAGCGACGGCATCACCTCCACCCCGCTGGGGCGCTACATGGCCGAGGTGCGCCCGTTCCGGATCTACGACGGCTCCAACGAGACGCACCGCTGGTCGATCGCGCGCC
>JAOPZJ010000071.1 GCA_025964155.1 Solirubrobacterales bacterium | reverse complement strand
TCGGCGACCTGCTCAGGCGACCAGGCGCGCACGCAGGCTCTCCTGTGCCTCGGTGACGTCGTCGAACGGCAGCTTGACGCCGTTCGCGATCTCCTGCCCCTGCTCGTGGCCCTTGCCGGCGACGATGACGACGTCGCCGGTCCGGGCGACGTCGACGGCACGGGCGATCGCCGCGTGGCGGTCCTGGAGGACCGTCACGTCGCCACGATCGGGCGGAATGCCGGCGACGATCTCGGCGAGGATCGCCTCGGGATCCTCCGAGCGCGGGTTGTCGCTCGTGACGACCACGACGTCCGCCTCGGCGGCGGCGATCCCCCCCATCTGCGGGCGCTTGCCCCGGTCGCGATCGCCGCCGGCGCCGAAGACGACGATGACGCGTCCGCCGCTGCCGGTCACGAGGGCGCGGGCGGCGCGCAGGACGTTGTGCAGCGAGTCCGGGGTGTGGGCGTAGTCCACGAGCACGGCAAAGTCCTGCCCCTCCTCCACCGGCTGCATGCGGCCCGGGACCCGGCCGGCGGACGGCAATGCCCGTGCGATCGTGGCATCGGCGACCCCCAGCGCCCGCGCCACCGCGATGGCGCCGAGGGCATTGAGGACGTTGAAGTGGCCGGGGAGCGGCACGTGCAGCTGGGAGCCGTCCAGCGTGAAGGTGCTGCTCGTCAAACCGAAGCTGACGTCCGAGGCGCGCAGGTCGGCGCCGGGGTGGTCGACCGCGTAGGTCATGGCCCGCGGGAACGTCTCCGCCAGCCGCTCGCCGTAGCGGTCGTCGATGTTGACGACGAGCGGCACGCGCTGATGGTCGGCGGCTGCGAACAGCAGCCGCTTGGCACGGAAGTAGTCATCCATGTCCGTGTGGAAGTCCAGGTGGTCCTGCGTGAGGTTCGTGAAGATCGCGGCGGCCCAGTGGATCGCATCAGCACGGTGGAGCCGTAGCGCGTGCGAGCTGACCTCCATGACGCTGTGCGTGTCCCCCGCGTCACGCATCGCGGCCAGCAAGGCCTGCAGGTCGATGGCCTCGGGCGTCGTGCGAACCGTCGGGGTCTGCACGCCGCCGACGACCGAGGAGACGGTGCCCAGCAGCCCGGTCCGGTATCCGCCGGCCTCCAGCAGGGCGCGCACGAGGTAGGCGCTCGTGGTCTTGCCGTTGGTGCCGGTGATGCCGACGGTGGCCACGTCGGCGGTCGGGTCGCCGTAGTAGGCGGCCGCCGCCGGGGCCATCGCGGTCCGCACGTCCTCGACGAGCACCTGCGGCACGTTCGCCACCGCTGGATCGGCAAGCATCCGGGACACGACGAGGGCGGCGGCGCCGCGTGCCACGGCGTCGCCGGCGAAGTCGTGACCGTCGCGGGTGAAGCCCGGCACGCAGAAGAAGAGCGTGCCGTCCGTCACCGTCCGGTTGTCGTAGGCCAGGCCGGTGACAGGCACGTCCCTGACGCCGGCGGCGGCGTCACCCATGACCTCGCGCAGCATCACGGTGTCGCGCCCAGAGGCGTGCTGCCGTTCGTCATCGGGGAGGAGGATACCGGCGCGTGCGGTCGCGGCGGCACGCCCCACGCGCAAATGTTGCACGCCGCCGCAGGTCTCCCGTAGAGTCGCGAAAGCGCCACGCTCATGCGACTTCGCCAGCGAACTCCGGCCGTCGTCACCGCCCTCGTTGCCCTGGGCATCCTCGTGCCCGTGCTGGCCGTCCCCGCCCGCGGGCAGATCCTGCCGGTGTACCGGCCCAATGCCTTCACGATCTCGTCGAATGGGGAGAAGCCGAGCATCGCCGTGGACGAGGAGGGCACCGCCCACGTCGTCTGGAACGAGGCGAACAACGGCCCGGTGGCCGATGTGATGCATTACTGCAAGGTTCCGCGCGGCGCCCGCCGCTGCACGGCCGAGCAGACCTTCGTCCCGCCGGACGGCGACCCGCAGTACAACCACGAGTTCGCGCGCCCCCAGGTCGTCCTGCCGGGCCCGGACCAGGTGATGATCTTCACGAGCCGGTACCCGAACAGCATCACGCTCGACGGCACCGGCCGCCCGAACCCCGTCTGCGGGGAGTTCGACCCGCCGCCCGCGCTCGAGTGCTACACGACGTCGACGAAGACCTGGATGTACCGCTCGATCGACAACGGCGCGTCGTTCACGCCGCCGCGGGTCTTCGATCACAACCCGCCCGGCGGCGACATGACCGTCTTCCAGTTCCCGGTCCCGGTGCCGGGCGACCCCGGCATCACCCGGGCGGTGCCGTTCGTCGGGTCGGTGACGGAGACGACGACCGGCGGCACCTTCTTCGCGACCGGGCCCCTGGACGGCTACGCCCGCAAGACGCTGAACCTCGGCAACGAGGGCAATGACCGGGCGTTCTTCGGCACGATCGCGCCGCTGAACGACACGACCCCGGCGGTCGCGTTCGCCGACCTGCAGTCCAACGTCTTCATCCGCACGCATCCGGACCCGAGCCGGTCGCTCGCCGACATCGGGGCATGGACGCCGTCGGTGAGCATCAAGGGTGACGAGCCCCGGCTGGCGGGCGGGCCGAGCGGCCTGTTCCTCCTCTACAAGCCGAGACTGGGCGACCGCTCCGCGCCCTACACGCTGCGGCGCTTCGACGGCAGGGCGTTCGTGGGGCCGGCGGTCCGGATCAGCGACGTGCCGGCCGACGCCTGGCGCGACGTGTTCCAGGACGACAGCGGCCGCCTGCACACCGCCTGGGTCAGCCGCCAGGACACCTCGAGCGCAATCGACGAGCTGCGCTACCGCTTCTCCACCGACGCGCAGAACTTCACCCAGTCCGAGACGATCGCCCGCGGCGCGCGGAACTCGATCTACAACGTCACCCTCGGGTCCGCGGACGACGGCGGCGGCTTCGCCGTGTACTCGACGACGTTCTCCGGCAAGGGCGCCATTCTCCTGGCGCCGTTCGGGACGACGGCCAAGCGCACGCTCATCGACGTCAGCGTGGCCGGGATGGACATCACCCAGGGCATCCAGCGGCGGACCTTCGCGACCCGGTCGCCGGATCCGGCACGCCCGGCGTCGTTCGCCTACGACGGTGTCAATCTCGCGGGCCTGCACGCCACCGTCGTGCGCGTCTACGCCAACTCGCGGCGTCCGCTCGCGGGCGGCGCGGTCCCGCCGATGACGCTCGTGGGCTTCAAGGACGGCAGGCAGCTCGGTGGCGGCGCCCTGCTGCCCGACGCTCGCCCGACCGCGCTGCCGGTGGCTGCACCGCACGTCATCGCCGACGCCGACAAGGTGTCGACGACGTCGGTCTACACCTTCACGCTCCCCTGGCAGTGGGCGCAGGGCAACGTCGTGCTGCGGGCCGAGATCAACCCTCCCGGGCTGCTGCCGCCGGTCGCCGAGTGCCGCCTGTGCCGCAACGACAACGCCTTCACGGTCACGAACATCCCGTTCAAGGCGACGACGCGGGTGCGCTTCGTGCCGGCCGCGATCACGGTCAACGGCGCGGGTCCCAACGGGTTCCCCGACCCCTCCCCGCTGTTCGCCGGTGCGCGGGCGACGTCCCCGCTGCCCTTCGACCTCCCCGACTACCAGGGGACGCTGGACATGTCGGACCTCGCGAACGCGACGACGGTGACCGTGAAGAGCTGCTTCCTGGGGATCTTCCCGTGCTCGTCCTCGCAGCGCGCGATCACGCAGAGCGAGCGGCTGGGGTTCGCGCTGTCGCGCCTGGGTGACTGGGCCACGAACGACTCCTCGTCCGTCTATCCGATCGGCGTCTTCCATGACGGCTCGACGCTCGGCGGCGTGACGAACGGTGGCGCCCAGCTGTACGGCGGCACGCAGCCCCTGTCGCTCGTCCGCGACTCGCGGCCGTTGACGTCGCTGGCGCACGAGGTCGGCCATGGCCTCGGGCGACCCCACGCCGGGCTGACATGCGGGTCCAACGCAAACGGGCAGGTCGGCGAGGCGTGGCCGCCGAGCGACGACGGCGCACTGGATGGCATCGGGCTGGACACCACCAAGGCACCGCCGTACGCGGTCCTGGACGCGGCCGCCGCAGGCGCGCCCGCGACGTACTTCGACCTCATGTCGTACTGCGCGAACACGAACGAGAAGACGGCGGGCGGCAACGTGCCCAACGCCTGGATGTCGTTGCGCAACTGGGAGCGCGCGCTCGTCCTGAACGCCCCGAAGCTCCGTGCCGCCGCGCCGCGCACGACGTCGACCGCCCGCGTCGCCGTCGCGGCGCAGGCCAAGCCGAACACGCTGCGCGTGCAGGCCCTCGTCCCCGTCGACGGCGCGCCGTCGATCCTCAACGTCGCACCGGACGCCGGAGGCCCGACCCCGATCGATCCCGCCGCCCGCTACCGCCTCATCGCGCGCGACGCCGCCGGCAAGGAGCTCGCGACCGCCGGCGCCGTCGGGCAGCTGCAGCACGTCGAAGCGGCGCCGCCGATCGTCATCGTGACCGGGCGCGTGCCGGCGGCCGGGGCCGCGGCCGTCGATGTCGTGCAGGACGGCACCGTCGTCACGCAGCAGGTGGCATCCAAGAACGCCCCGGTCGTGCGCGTCCTGTCGCCGCGCCAGGGCACCACGGTCGGCCAAGGCGGCAGGGCGCAGATCCGCTGGCGGGCGACCGACGCGGACGCCGGCGACAAGCTCACCGCGATCGTCGAGTACTCCAGCGACAACGGCCGCACCTTCCGGACGGTGAGCATCGGCGCCAGCAAGGGCACGCTGCGCCTCCCCGCGGCGATGCTCACCGCATCCCGGCAGGCGCGCGTGCGCGTCCGGGTCCAGGACGGCTTCCGCGAGACCGTGGCCACGTCCGGTCGCTTCGTCTCGCTCGGCGCGCCGCCGCGCGCACGGATCGTCACGCCGGGCCCGGGCGTCACGACGAGGGTCGAGGCCGGCAGCGGCGTGACGCTGCGCGGCGAGGCGTTCGATGACGCCGGCCGCGCGCTGAGCGGGCCGGCGCTGACGTGGCGCGTCGGCAAGCGCACCATCGCCCGGGGCGACCTCGTCGTCGCCGCGGGCCTACCGCCCGGGCGTCAGAGGATCGTGCTGCAGGCCAAGGACAGGGCCGGCCGCACATCGATCGCGACGGTCCTCGTCCAGATGACCCCGCGCCCGCCGCTGTTCCTCGCGCTCAAGGGACCCAGCAGGCTCAGGGCCAATGCCCGCACCCTGACGCTGACCGTCGTCGCCAGCTACGCGTCGCGCCTGAGCATCGGCACGACGAAGCTCACTGTCGGCCGAACCCCCCGCAAGGTGACCGTCGCGGTCAAGCCCGGCAGCTCGCTGCTGCAGCTCACCGCCGCGCTCTCGTCCGGCCGCCTCGTCAGCCGCCAGACCGTGCAGATCCCGCGGGGGTAAAGCGTCTTGGCAGG
>JAOPZJ010000047.1 GCA_025964155.1 Solirubrobacterales bacterium | reverse complement strand
GCACCGGTGCTCGGGACGCCGACGGGCCTGCCGAAGGGCGCGATCTCCGCGCGCAGCGGCGTGACGGTGCGCGTCCCCGTCACCGGCGCCGACGAGCTCACCGTGCTCGTCGGCGACCGCAAGATCTGCACCGACACGGTCGCGCCCTTCGGGTGCACCTACCTGCCGACGGTGGCCGACGTGGGGTCCCGGACGCTGACGTTCATCGCGACCGGTCCCGGGGGCTCGGCCGTCAGCACCGCGGCGGTGCGGATCGCCCCCTTCAGCGGGGCAGAGCTCCGGCTGACCGCCCGCAAGACCCGCGGCGGGGCCTTTGTCTCCGGGCTCGTGACGTCGCCCCCGCGGGTGGGCAATCTCGTGGCCTGTGCCGGCGCGAAGGTCCGCCTGCAACTCGGCGCGACCCGGCGCACGGTGACCTTGACCAAGACCTGCCGGATCAAGACGACCAGGGTGCTGGGCAAGGGCTCCGCCGTCCGGGGCGTCTACCAAGGCAGTGCGGTCGTGGCACCGGCCGACAGCGTGAGCGTCCGGTTCTGACGCTCAGGACGCCGGCAGCAGGTCCAGGCCGCTGTCGACCGTCTCCCGGACCACGCGCAGCGCCTGGCGCTTGCGCTCGAGCTCGACCGGGGTGTAGCAGTGCACGTCGGCACGGTCGCCCATCTCGGCCGCGTCCCACAGGGCCCCGGCCTGGTGGACGCGCTCGAGCCACGGCACGCCATCGAAGAGCGAGCTGACGAGGAGGACGACGTACTCGGGGCCGCGCTGGCGCTGTGGCAGCGCGCCCTTGGTGTCGGCGACGCGTGCCCCGCCGAGGAACGCCCGCTCCAGCGGCCAGCGGTCGCCGATCCGGCGAACGTACTGCGACAGTTCACGCCGGTTGAGCGGAGCCGGCGGTGCGGAGGCGACCACGGGCAAGAATGTTGGCAGGCCCGACGGGCCCGCGTCCAGCCTTAACGGAACTCGCCCTCCTCATGGGGACCGACGCACGCGACCGCCAGCGTCTCGGGGTCCACGCGCCGCGCGATCTCCGCGACCTCGTCGAAGGTCACGGCGTCCAGGCGCTCGATGACCCGGTCGGGGTCGATGTCCTCGTCGAAGACGACGGCCTGGTTGGCGGCGTAGCGGGCCACGGCGTTCGTGTTCTCGAAGGCGAGCACGCGACGCCCGGCGGCGTAGGCCCGCGCGCGGGCAACCTCCTCCTCGGTGGGGCCGCCCGAGTGCAGCTCCCCGACGATCTCCCGCATGCGCGTATAGGCCTGCTCGAGCTTGCCGGACTCCAGGCCCGCGCCGAGTTGCAGGATGGGCACGTCGGCGTAGGCGTGGTCCAAGGCGTAGACCGAATAGGCCAGGCCGCGCTGCTCGCGGATCTCGTCGAAGAGGCGGGAGCCCATCGAGCCGCCCAGCAACGTGGAATAGATCGTCAGCGCCGCGCGCTGCTTCGGATCGGTGACGTCGACGTCCGGGCGGTAGATCATGCGTAGGTGCGACTGGTTTGAGTCACGCTGCGTGACCATGACCTCGGGCGCGAAGGCGGGGGCGGGGTCGTAGGACTCCGGTTCGTCGAGCGTCGGGAAGCGCTCGAAGAGCTCGTGTGTGCCGGCGCCCTCGTCCAGGTGCTCGATGTTCCCGACGACGAACGCGCCGCCACGCCGGCCGGACCAGCGGCGGTCGCGGAACGCGACGATGCCCTCGCGGGAGAACATCCGCAGATGCTCCTCGGGACCCAGCACCGTCCGGCCGAGCGGGTGGTCGCCGAAGGCGGCACGGTCGATGAGCTCCTCCGCGACGGCGGAGGGCTGATCCTTGTAGCGGGCGATCTCCTGGATGACGACGCCCCGCTCCTTGTCGAGCTCCTCGGCGTCCAGGAGGGGGCGGCCGACGAAGTCGCTCAGCAGGTCCAGCGCGGGCATCGTGGACTCGGCGCGGACGGTGATGTGGAAGGCCACGAGGTCATGGCTCGTGTACGCGTTCAGCGAGCCGCCCATCCGCTCAGCCGTCTCGTTGACCTTGCGGTAGTCGTCGTACTTCTCACCGCCCTTGAAGACGAGGTGCTCGAGGAAGTGCGCCATGCCGTTCTCCTCGGGGCGCTCCGTACGGGCGCCGGCGTCGAAGGCCACGAGGATCGTCGTCGCCTTGGTGCCCTCGAGCCCCATGCGGTGCAGGGGGAGGCCGTTGGCCAGGGTTTCGGTACGGATAGAGGGCATCATGGGAGTCTACGAATCGCGCTGCAAGCCCCCTTGCACGAGGGGCGCAGTGCAGGAGAACGTGGGTGAGATAGCTAACCTCGGCTGACGATGGCCATCTCCGAACGCCACGCCCAGCAGCTCGACCGCACCGCCGCGCGGCCCGATCAGCAGGTCCCGAACGTCGTTGAGTTCCGGGGCGTCAGCATGCAGTTCAACTCCGGCGACATGGGTCTTGAGGACGCGACGTTCTCGATCCGGCGGGGTGAGTTCGTCTTCCTCGTCGGCCACACCGGATCGGGCAAGTCCACGATCATGCGCCTGCTCATCAAGGAGCACGAGCCGACCGCGGGGAGCATCCGCGTCGCGGGCCATGACCTGGCCAAGCTGGACCGCAAGAAGGTTCCGTACTACCGCCGCAACCTCGGCATCGTCTTCCAGGACTTCAAGCTCCTGCCCGACCGCACCGTGCACGACAACGTCGCGTACGCGCTGCAGGTCACCGGCGGCCATCGCAAGGAGATCCGCGCGAAGGTGCCGGACATCCTGCGCCTCACGGGCCTGTCGACGAAGCTGCACAACTTCCCCGACCAGCTGTCCGGGGGTGAGCAGCAGCGCGTCGCCGTGGCGCGCGCGTTCGTCAACCACCCGCCGCTGCTCATCGCCGACGAGCCGACCGGCAACCTCGATCCCGAGACGTCGATCGGGATCATGCAGCTCCTGTACCGCATCAACCGCACGGGGACGACCGTCGTGGTCGCCACGCACGATCACGCGATGGTCGACCGCATGCGCCGCCGCGTCATCGAGCTCAACGGTGGTCGCGTCGTCCGCGACGAGCTGACCGCCGGCTACCGCCAGGACGAGGTCTCGACCGGCGAGTTCGGCGCGCTGCTGCGCGAGCCGGCCCCCGCACCCCGTCGCCTGCCGGACCCCGGCGACCTCTTCGACGACGCCTTCTAGGCCGGAGCCCTCTCTCACATGCGTTTCTCGTTCTTCCTCAAAGAGGCGATGCGGTCGGTCAACCGCAACGCCATCCCGAGCTTCGCCGCCGTGGCCTCGGTCGTCGTGACGGTGCTCGTGCTGGGCGTCTTCATCCCCGTGGTGCAGGCCACCACGGGCGCCGCCAACGAGGTCCGCGGACGGGTGCTCGTCGACGTCTTCCTGAAGACCGACGCCAAGCCCGCCGACGTGCAGCGCGTGCGCGTGCTGCTGTCCCAGAAGACCAAGCACGTCGGCAAGGTCCAGTACGTCTCCAAGGCCGACGCGTACAAGCAGGAGAAGAAGCGCAACCCCGAGGCCTACCAGCTGCTGGGCTCCAACCCGCTGCCGGACACCTTCCGCGTGACGCCCGACAAGGCCGACAACGCGCTGGCGCTGCGCGACGAGCTCGCGCCGATCTCCGCCTCCGGGAGCCGGACGAGCATCGACCCCGCGATCGACAAGGTCGAGAACCGCAAGGATCAGACCGGCAAGATCCTCACCGCGACGCGCGTCGTGAAGCTCGCGATGTTCATGCTTGCCGCGCTGCTGGTGATCGCATCGATCCTGCTCATCTCCAACACCATCCGCCTCTCGCTCTTCTCGCGCCGGCGTGAGGTCGAGGTGATGAAGCTCGTGGGCGCCACCGACTGGTTCATCCGCTGGCCGTTCGTCATCGAGGGCGTCGTCCTCGGTGCGCTCGGGGGCGTGGTGGCGATCCTCGTGCTGCTCGTGTCCAAGATCGCGCTGATCGACCCGCTCGCCAGTGACTTCGCCCTCATCGCCTCGCCCAAGACGATCTCGTTCTCGCTGCTCGTCTCGTTGCTCTTCGCCGCCAGCGTCACCGTCTCCGGCCTGGGTGCCGGCCTGTCGCTGCGACGGTTCCTACGAGTCTGACGCGCGGTACGCGTACCACCGACTAGCCTGGAGGGGCGGCGCGTGCCGTCCTCTTCACCGTGAGCACCGTCCGCCGTCTCATCCCCACCGTCTCGGTCGTCCTGGTCATCCTCGCGGGTGGCATGTGGCTCGGCGGGCACCCCCAGTTCCTTCCCGCCTTCGTGCGTCACGCCGTCGTGGACGACCAGACCGACGTGGTCGCTGAGGCCATGCAGACGATCGAGGACGTCTACTACCGGCCTGTCAGCGGGCAGCAGCTGGCCGACACGAGCATCAAGGGCATGGTCGCCGGGCTGAACGACCGCTTCTCGAACTACTTCACGCCCAAGGAGTACCGGTCGTTCCAGGAGGATCATAACAGCCAGTTCTCCGGCATCGGCATGGCGGTCTCCGAAGACCCCAAGGGGCTGCTCGTCAACCGGGTCTACGACGGGTCGCCCGCCGCGCGCGTCGGGATCCGCCCGGGCGACATCATCACCGCGGCCAACGGCCGGTCGCTCAAGGGCCTGCCGCAGGAGCGGTCGACGCAGCTCATCAAGGGCCCGCCCGGCAGCGAGGTGCGCCTGACGTTCGAGCATAAGGGCAAGCCGAAGACCGTCACGGCGACCCGCGCGACGATCAACGTCCCGATGGTCGAATCCAAGATCGTCAAGAAGGGCGGCAAGAAGATCGGCGTCGTCGCTCTCGCGCAGTTCGGGTCCGGTGCACACGCCGAGGTCTACGCCGCGCTGAAGTCGCTCGAGAAGAAGGGCGCGCGCGCGTTCGTCTTCGACCTGCGCGGCAACGGCGGCGGTCTGGTGAGCGAGGCGCAGCTCATCGCCAGCGCCTTCATCCGCTCGGGCCCGATCGTCACCACCAAGGGCCGGTCGGTGCCGGCGCGCACGCTGAACGCCACCGGCGATCCCGTCGTGCCGACGGACCCGCTCGTGGTCCTCGTCGACAAGGGCACCGCAAGCGCGTCGGAGATCGTCACCGGCGCCCTGCAGGACGATCACCGCGCCACGGTCGTCGGCACGCACACCTTCGGCAAGGGCGTCTTCCAGCAGGTCCTCGAGCTCTCCAACGGCGGCGCGCTGGACATCACGGCGGGCCAGTACTTCACCCCCAAGGGTCGCAACCTCGGTGGCGCCGGCGTCAAGACCGGTGCCGGCATCAAGCCGGACATCCCGGCGAAGGACAACCCGGACACCCATACCCGCGACGAGGGCCTGGACAAGGCGCTGGCCGTCGTGGCCGCTACCGCACAACACTAGAGGCCGGTGGCCGCGGAATCCCGAGTCTTCGCGACCGGGCAATAGGCTCATAGCATGAGCGGCAACGGCAAAGGGAAGGGCAAAGGCCCGCCCGGTGGGTCGCGTCCGAAGAAGGGCAAGGCGAAGGCGAAGGCCAAGCGCAAGAGCACCGGCGCGGCCGGCAGGGCCGCCGAGGCCAAGCCGTCCGCGGGTGGCCGGGCACCGCGGACCGGACCCAAGCCGCCGCCGCGCAGCGCCGCC
>JAOPZJ010000036.1 GCA_025964155.1 Solirubrobacterales bacterium | reverse complement strand
AGCGCGGTGCGCCGCGGCCCGTAGCTGGCCCGCATCCAGGCGTAGGTCGCCGCCTGCTTGCGCTGCTCCCGCGCGCCGTCGTCCGTCCACGCCTGGGTCGTGGCGGCGCTCACGGCGTGCGTCACGCGCGCGGTCGGCGTGTAGCGCGTGCGCCAGCCGGCGCCGGCCAGGCGCCAGCACAGGTCCACGTCCTCCGCGTACAGCCACTGGCCGGCGGCGAACCCGCCGATGGCATCGAACGGGCCCCGCCGGACGAGCAGGAACGCGCCGTGCGCCCAGTCGACGTCGCCCGGGCACTCCGGATCCCAGCGGCCCTCCATGACGCGGCCGGCGGGCAGCACCCGGGCGCCCCCGGGCACGTGCAGCGCCGCCAGCGCGCCCAGCGACGGGAACGGGTGCACGTGATGCTGGGTGGAGCCGTCCGGGAGCAGCAGCCGCGGCGCCACGATCCCGACGCCCGGGTCGGCGTCACCGGCATCCACGAGGGCCTGCAGGGCACCAGGGTGCACGGCGACGTCCGCGTTGGCGGCGACGAGCCACCGCGGACGGGCCGCGGCGTCACGGTGGGCGGCGGCGAGGTTGACGGCGGGCCCGTAGCCGATGTTGGCGGGCTGGTGGGGACAGACCAGCGTCACCCACGGGTGGCGGGCGGCCACGAGCTGCGGCGAGCCGTCGGTGGACCCGTTGTCGACGACGACCACGGTCGCCAGGCCGCTGTCGTGGTCGGCGCGCAGCGCGTCCAGGCACCGGTCCAGCAGCGCGGCGGTGTTCCAGGAGACGACGACCACGGTCACGGCGGGGGGCGGCACGCGGGATAGGGTATGCGCGCCACCGATGCCGCACGCCCCCGCCCCACCCTCCGCCCCGCTTCGCGCACTGGAGGTGTGGTGCGACCGCTTCCCGTCGGTGTCCGAGACGTTCGTCGCCGGCGAGGCGCGCGAGCTCGCCGCGCTCGGGCATCCGGTGCACATCTGCGCGGCCGCGCGCGGCGAGGGCACCGACGCCACCGGCCTGCCGTCGTCCTATCTGTGGGAGGCGTCCCCCGCGGCACGGGTGCGGGCCATGGTCGTCGTGGGCGTCCGCCATCCGTGGCGCTGCCTGGCGGACCTGCGCGACCGCCGCCGCTGGCGCAGCGACGAGGCCGTCCCGCCGCTGCGCACCCTCGCGCCGGCGATCCGGCGCCTGCGGCGCTCGGACGCGATCGTCCATGCGCACTTCGCCACCGCGCCGGGGCTGCGCGCGCTGCGTGCCTCGCGGATCCTGGGGCGGCCGTGGTCGCTCACCGCGCACGCGTACGACATCTACCGCTCTCCGGCCAACCTCACCGAGAAGCTGCGCTCGGCCGCACTGGTGACGTCGGGCTGCGCCTACACCGTCGCGGACCTGCGGGCGGCGGCGGGGCCGCAGGCGACCCACATCCACGAGATCGTCATGGGCGTCGACCCGGAGCGCTTCCGGCGCTCGGGACGGCCGCCCGGAGGCCGGCACGTCGTCGCGGTCGGCCGCCTGGTCGAGAAGAAGGGGTTCGTCCACCTGATCCGCGCGTTGACGCAGCCCGCGCTGGCCGACGCGACGCTCACCATCGTCGGCGACGGGCCGCTCGCCGCCGACCTCCACGCCGAGGTGACCCGCGGCGACCTCACCGGCCGCGTGACGTTCGCGGGTGCGCTTGATCCGGCCGGTGTCCGCGCGCAGCTCGAGCACGCCGACGTGCTGGCGATGCCCTGCGTCATCGCCCGGGACGGGGATCGCGACTCCATGCCCGTCGTCGTCAAGGAGGCCCTGGCCATGGAGCTGCCGGTCGTCGTCAGCGACGCGGTCGGCCTGCCCGAGCTCGTGCACGAGGACTTCGGGCGCATCGTGCCCGCCGGGGACGCCGCGGCCCTCGCCCGGGGCCTCGCGGAGGTCCTGGCGGGTGATCCGGGCCGGCGCGCGGCGATGGGGGCAGCCGGGCGGGCGCGCGTCATCGCCCATGCGAACGTCCGGACGGAGACCGCACGGCTCAGCGTCCTGCTCGACGGCCTCGGCCGGAGCGGGGCCCCGGGGCACCCGGCCACATCCGACAGGCCAAGCGACTAGATTTGAACGCTTCGATGGAGGGCACACCACAGACTGCCGTGACGCCCGAGGGCGTGCGTGACGGCGATCCGGCGGTTCTTGCGGCGCTCATCGCGCGCCGCGGCCCTGCCGTGCTCGCGTTCTGTGACGCGGTCTGCGAGCCCGCCGTCGCCCCCCGGGCGGTCGCCGAGGCCTTCGCCCGCTTCCGGGCGCTCGTCGCAGCCGTCGATGATGCCGCCGGCGTGGATCCCGAGCAGTTCCTCCTCGGCGCCACCCGCCATGCTGCTGCCTCGATGGCCCGTTCGCCGACCGACGATCGCGGTGTCCTGCGGGTCCTCGGCCGCGGCACGAGTCAGGAGACCTACGCCGCGGTCCCCGCTCTGCTGGCCGCCCGAGCTGACTCGATGCTCGGCGGCGAGGACCTGGAACGCCTGTCACGCCTCCTGGAGCGCTCGCCCGGATGCCGCGAGGTCGAGGCCGCCTTCAGGCGCGCGGAACGCGGCTACCGCAGCCCCCCCGACCGCCCGATCGCCGGCACGACGGTCACGCTCATCACCGCGGCGATGCACGCCGCCGCTCCCATCGCTGCGGACTTCGCGGTGCCGGTCGAGCCCGACGAGGGACCGCCCCCGGAGCAGGCGGACGAGCCGCGGGCCGAGGCCGAGATCGTCCTGCCCGACCCCGAGCAGCCCACGGCCGTCTTCCAGGCCGTCGAGGTCGGCGAGGCTGCCGACGCGGCGCCTGCTCCACACGACGGGCCCCAGCCGCCCGAGGCCGTCGCCGAGCCCGTCCCGTTCAGCTTCGAGGACGAGCACGTGGAGGCCGGCGAGGACGAGGCGACCCACCCGTCGGTGCCGGCCGTCGCCCCGGCGCTCATGCCGCTGGCGGACATCGGCGTGCCGGTCGCCGCGCCGCCGCCGCGCCCACGGCGCCGCCTGTCGACGCCACGGCTGCCCCACGGCGGCGGCCTGCACCTGCCGCGTCGCGGCCACGGAGGCGCGGCCGACGGATCCGAGCCGGCCACCGCCGTAGACCACGGGCCGGTCTACCAGTTGCTGCTGCCGGCCGTGGCGATCGTCATCGCGGTGCTCGTGATGCTCGCCATCGCCGGCGTCTTCGGTGGTGGCGACCCCGCGCCCGCCGCCATCGTCACACCCGCGGCGAGCGTCACGCCGACGGACCCGACCGTGACGTCGACGGCCGCGCCGCCCAC
>JAOPZJ010000014.1 GCA_025964155.1 Solirubrobacterales bacterium | reverse complement strand
GGCGCTGGCGGCGCAACGCAACGGGCTGAGTCACGTCATCGCGCCCGCGCGCAACGAGCCCGACATCGAGGACATCCCCGAGCACCTACGTCGGCGGCTGACATTCACGTTTGTCCAGTCGATCGGCGAGGTGCTCGAACAGGCCCTGGAGCCCGGCCGCGAATCCCGAGCCGCCCCCGTCGACGGCCGCGCCGGTAGGAGCCCTCGAATCCGGGTATAGACTCGCAACAGGGGCCACCGCACGCCGGTGGAAAGGCCCTGACGGCTCAGACGGGTCGTCGTTCCCGAACGTGATGCGAGGAGAGCCGATGGCATCGAGAAAGAAGCAAGCCCAAGAGGCAGCCGAAGCAGCTGCGGAGGCCGCCAAGGCAGCCGAAGCCGCGGTCGCGGCACGAGCCCACGAGGCTGGCGCGGCGATCTCAGCGATGGCGACGGACGCCGTGGCATCCGCCAAGAAGGCCCAGAAGAAGCGTTCCCGCCGCAAGGCCCGCGAGGATGCCGTGGCAGCGGCGCGCGCTCAGGCCGAGGCCAAGGCCCGTGACGCGGCCGAGGCCATCAAGGCCGAGGCCGACAAGCAGGCTGCCGCGCTGGCTGCGGCCGCCGCCAAGCCCAAGCGCCGCCGCGCCCGCAAGGCCGCCGAGAAGGCTGCTGCGGTTGCTGCCGCGAAGGCGGCCAAGGAGGCCGCCGAGTCCGCCAAGGCAAAGCAGAAGGGCAAGAAGAAGGGCCGGCTCAAGCGCCGGTTGTTCCTGCTGTCCGTGGGGTCGATCGGAGCGCTCGTCGCCTCGGCCGATCTGCGCAACAAGGTGCTCGACGCGCTGTTCGGCGCCGAGGAGGAGTTCGACTACACCTCGACGACCGCGCCGGTGACGCCCGCCCCCGTGCCGACGCCCGCCGCCCCCACGCCTGAGCCGCCGGCGCCCGCGGCCGCGGCCGAGCAGGCCGCCGACAAGGTCAAGGCCGCCGCCAAGCCAAAGGCCGCCGCCAAGCCGAAGGCGTCCGGCGCCGACACGCCCAGCGCGTCCGCCTAGCGCACGGATACAGCCGTTCGGATCGGAGGGCGCCCGGGGGCGCCCTCCGCCGTTTCGGGGGTTCCCGGCGCCGAGGAAACCCCGCTACGATCGAATCACGATGGAGGCGGCATCCAGCACCGAGCCCACGCGGTCGATCGAGGGCGAGAAGGCCCAGCGCATCGTCGACGCGACGCGCACCTGCGTTGCCGAACGCGGAGTGGCCGGCGCGACGTTCGACCACGTCGCGCGGGAAGCCGGTGTCTCCCGCGGGCTGCTGCACTACTACTTCGGCACGAAGGAGCGGCTGCTGGCGGAGGTCGTGCGCCGTGACTGCGACGTGCGCATGGAGCTGCTCGACGTGCAGCTGGCCGGGGCCACGGACGCGGACGCGTTCATTGCGCTCCTGCGGGACCAACTCGAGGACATCGTCCGGACGGAGCCGGGCCTCGTCACCGTCATCTTCGAGCTCTTCACGATCTCCCGTCGCAACGGCGACATCGCGTTGGAGTTCGCCGAGCTCATGCGGCGCACCCGCGAGCAGGTCGCGGGGCTCCTGACCGTCAAGCAGGCCGAAGGCGTGCTCGAGCTCAAGACGGACGCCGACGCGATCGCCGACGTCCTCTTCGGGTTGGCCGACGGCCTGGCCCTGCGCATGCTCGGGGAGCCGGACCGCGACTGGAGCACCACCATCGAAGCCGGCGTCGTCGCCGTGCGCTCGCTGCTCACATCCGCCTGACGAGCCCGGGGTGCTGAAGCCGCAGATGTCTTGACACGTTGGACGCTCCCATGGCGGACACCGACGGCACGCACGTCATCCAGGACGGCCACCGGCGAGCTGACGCGCGGACGGCGCCGTCGACCTACACTCCGGAGTGTTGAAGGCGGCGGTGCACAGCCGGCGCCTTCGTGGTCCAGGCAGCGGAGAGGCTCCTCATGCATATGTTCGTCCGTCGCCGGCGTCGGCTCGTCGGCCTCATCGCCGTCTGCGGCGCCGCGAGCCTCGCCGGCCTGCCCATGACGCCCGCGTCCGCGTCTGACGGGGAGTTCTCCGTCAAGACGCTGCACTTCACCACCGTCATCGGCCCGGGCGACGACACCACGTGCGACATCGTCGGCGATCTCTACAAGCCGGCCTCGGCGACGAAGGCCAATCCCGCGCCCGCGATCCTCACGACCAACGGCTTCGGCGGCTCCAAGAACGACCAGTCCAAGATGGCGAGGTACTACGCCTCGCAGGGCTACGTCGTGCTCTCCTACAGCGGACTGGGATTCGGCGGCAGCGGCTGCAAGATCACCCTGGACGACCGCGACTACGACGGCAAGGCCGGCAGCCAGCTCGTCACGTTCCTCGGCGGTGGCGCGGCCGCCGTGGACGGCACGAGGATCGACTACGTCAAGCGCGACGCCAAGGGCTCGGACGGCCAGGCCCACGACTTCGACCCGCGGATCGGCATGGTCGGCGGCTCCTACGGCGGTCAGATCCAGTTCGCGGTCGCCGGCATCGACCCGCGCGTGGACACGATCATCCCGTTCATCACGTGGAACGACCTCTCCTATTCGCTGATGCCCAACAACGCGGGACTGACACGGGGCGTGAGCTCCGACACACCGGGGGTGACGAAGGTCTTGTGGGGAGTGCTGTTCTCGACGCTCGGCATCGTCGACGGGGTGACCGCGCTCCAGACGGATCCCTCGCGGATCCTGCCGTGCCCGAACTTCGACGACCGGGTCTGCGGCGCGCTTGTTCAGGCGGGCGTCACCGGGGCCCCGAGCGATGCGCAGATCGCGTTCCTGCGGCATGCGTCGGTGGTGTCGTTCATGGACCGGATCCGCATCCCGACGATGCTCGTCCAAGGTCAGGGCGACACGCTCTTCAACCTGCGGGAGTCCGTTGCGACCTACCACTCCCTCAAGGAGCAGGGCACGCCGGTAAAGCTCGTGTGGCAGTTCGGTGGCCACAGCGGCCCCGCGGCGAAGGGCGAGGCGGATCTCACCAAGCCCGACGAGACCTTCGAGGGTCGTGCCGTCAAGGACTGGTTCGATCACTACCTGAAGGGCGTTCCGAAGGCGCCGTCGCTCGACTTCACCTTCTTCCGCGACTGGGTCCCGTACACCGGGGACGCAACGCCGGCCTACGGGCGGGCGCCCGACTACCCCGTCGTGAGCAAGCCCCGGGAGCTGTACCTGTCGGGTACCGCGGGACTCGTTTCCGAGCCGGGCTCGGTGAAGGACGGCACGGCCGGCTTCCTCACCACGGCCGCGGGCGCGCCGACGAGCTACACCGAGGCGAGCGCCATCGACCAGAAGAGCCCCGTCAGCGACGTGCCCGGTACGACGGCGCGCTTCCAGACCGCGCCGCTGACGCAGGACACCGACGTCGTCGGCGTCCCGTCGGTGGACCTGCGTGTGAGCGCGCCGGTGCAGGAGGTCGCGGGCCAGTTCGCGGCGGCCGCCGAGACGGCGCTGTTCTTCAAGCTCTACGACGTCGCGCCAGACGGCACGATCACGCTCACGCACCGCGTGATCTCGCCGGTGCGGATCGCGAACTCCACGGTCCCCGTGCACGTCGACCTCCCCGGGACCGTGCATCGCTTCCCGAAGGGACACCGGCTCGTGCTGGCCGTCTCCGGTGGTGACCTGGCCTATCGCGGCAACAACATCCCCGGTCCCGTCCGCATCGCGACGAGCACCGCCCGCCCGGGGGTGCTGCGCCTGCCGGTGGCCGAGGAGGGGGCGGACTACGGCAAGGTCGTCGGCGCCGCGGTCCCGCCGGCCAAGACGTGCAGGAGCCGGCGCAGCTTCGGGGTCCACATCCGGTCGGCGATCCGCTCGCGGGTGCGCTCGGCGGTGGTCACCGTCGGCGGCAGACGCGTCGCCGTCGTGCGTGGCGCAAACCTGCGCAAGGCGATCCCGATCAGCCTGAAGGGAGCGGGCAGGAAGGTCGTCGTCGTGACGCTCACGATGCGCCTGAAGAGCGGCAAGACCGTCACCGACACGCGGCGCTACCGGCCATGTGCGACAACGGTCAAGGCGCGCGGCTGACGCTCGGCAGGCGCGGGGCGCTCAGCCCAGCTTCGGCGAGGTCCAGGGCATGGCCAGGCGACCGGCGAGGAGCGCCGGAAGGTCGTTGATCTCGACACGCTCCTGGGTCAGCGTGTCGCGGTCGCGCAAGGTGACGGTGCCGTCGGCGAGCGTCTCGTGGTCGACGGTCACGCACCACGGCGTCCCGATCTCGTCCTGGCGGCGGTAGCGCTTGCCGATCGAGCCGCCCTCGTCGTACTCGGTCTGCATGACGCCGCGCAGCGAGGCGACGATCGACTTGGCGATCTCCGGCTGCCCGTCCTTCTTGACGAGCGGCATGACCGCGACCTTCACGGGAGCCAGGCGCGGGTGGAGCTTCAGGACGGTCCGGACCTCGCCGTTCTCCAGCGTCTCCTCGTCGTAGGCGTCGACGAGGAACGCGAGCGTCGCACGGTCCGCGCCGGCCGCCGGCTCGATGACGGCGGGGATGTAGCGCTCGCCGCTGCCCTGGTCGAAGTACTCGAGCTTCTCGCCGGACTCGGTGGCGTGCGCGGTGAGGTCGAACTGGCCCCGGTTGGCGATGCCCTCCAGCTCCGACCAGGCCATCGGGAAGAGGTACTCCACGTCGGCGGTGGCGGAGGAGTAGTGGCTCAGCTCGTCGGCGTCGTGCTCGCGCAGGCGCAGGCTGTCCGGGCGGATGCCCAGCCGCGTGTACCAGTCAAAGCGCTCCTGCTTCCAGCTCTCGTACCACTGCTGCGCCTCGGCGGGCGGGACGAAGAACTCCATCTCCATCTGCTCGAACTCGCGCGTGCGGAAGGTGATGTTGCCCGGGGTGATCTCGTTGCGGAAGGACTTGCCGACCTGCGCGATGCCGAAGGGCGGCTTCTTGCGGGAGAACTGCAGGACGTTCTTGAAGTTGATGAAGATGCCCTGGGCGGTCTCAGGGCGCAGGTAGGCAATCGAGCCGGAGTCCTTCACCGGGCCGACCGTCGTCTCGAACATGAGGTTGAACTCGCGGGCCTCGGTGAGGTCGCAGTCCGGGCCCTCGCCCGGGAGCTTGGACGGCTTCTGCGGACAGACGAGGCCGGGCGCGCGCTCGGCGAGGTGATCGGCGCGGAAGCGCGCCTTGCACGTGCGGCAGTCGACCATCGGGTCGGTGAAGCCCTCCAGGTGACCCGAGGCCTTCCACACGCGCGGGTGCTGCAGGATCGCCGAGTCCAGGGCGACGATGTCGTCGCGCTCCTGCAGCATCGCGCGCCACCACTCGTTCTTGACGTTCGTCTTCAGCAGGACGCCGTAGTGGCCGTAGTCGTAGGTGGAACCCAGGCCGCCGTAGATCTCGCTGCTGGCGAAGATGAAGCCGCGACGCTTGCACAGCGCGACGACCTTGTCCATCGTGACGACGTCTTCCTCGGAGGCCATGGGACGCAGGGTATTCGCAGCGCCCCGTTTGGCACTCTGTCCTTGAGAGTGCCAGGCGGGTCATGGCATACTGCATCACGATGCCGATCTATGAGTACCGCCGCCAAGATGGCACGACCTTCGAGGTCATGCAGAAGTTCTCCGACGAGACCCTGACGGTCGATCCGGACACCGGGGCACCGGTGACGAAGGTTCTCCACGCGCCCGCGATCCACTTCAAGGGCAAGGGCTTCCACAACACGGACTACGGCACGCGCAACCGCAACCGCGAGCTCGAGAAGTCCGCTGAGAGCGGTGCCGACAAGCACGACGCCAAGATGGCCGACAAGGCGGCGGACTCCAAGAAGGCCGCCGACACCGCGTCGTCGTCCTCGTCCGGCAACAGCGCCTCCAGCACGCCCGCCCCGAGCACGTCGTCGTCGTCCTCCTCCTCCTCGTCGGACAAGAAGACGAGCGGCGGGTCCGACAAGGCCCAAAAGCCCAAGGCGGCCTAGCTGAGCTACTGCTTCGTCGCCGCTTTCCCCTTGGACACGGTGATGGAGACCTTCGCGCCGCGCCTGAGCACCTGACCGGCCTTCGGGCTGGTGCCGATCGCCCGGCCCTGCTTGACCGTGGGCGACGTACGCCTGACCGTCGTGCCGATCGTGCAGCCGGCCTTCCTGACCGTGGTCTTGGCGACGCCAAGGGTCAAGCCCTTGACCTGCGGGACCGTGCACCTGAGGGCGTCGTCATTCGCGATGGTGCCGATGCCGACGGCCTTCGTGAGCGTCGCGCCCGCCCCCGGCGCCGAGAGCGTGAGCGTCAGGGGCTCGTCGACCTCGACCTGCGTGTCGCCGTTGACCTTGACCACGACCTGCTTGCTGGCTTGACCCGCGTCGAAGGTGAGGGTGCCCAGGCGGCCGACGTAGTCGACCGGAGCAGCAGCCGTGACGTCGGCCGTGACGAACTTCACCGTCGTTACCGCCACGGGGGCGGGCGTCAGCTTCACGGTGAAGACGAGGTTCGCCTGCCCGCTGTTGCCCTCGGCCGCCGTCGGGTCGTCGACCGTGAACGTCGGCGGCGGCGGTGCCGGCGGTGCCGGTGGCGCGGGTGGCGCCGGCGGTGCCGGCGGTGCCGGGTCGTCGTTCTGGATCGTGCCCGTGGCGTTCAATGCCGTCGCCCCGCTGTCGAACGTCGCGCGGGCGGGGGTCGAGAGCTGCAGGCCGAAGGTCTCGTCACCCTCGAAGGTCGTGTCGCCCGTCACCGGCACACTGACGTCAGCGCTGGTGGAGCCGGCCGGGATCGTCACGGTCTCGTCGACGGCCGTGTAGTCGGTGGCGACGGTGGCGCTGCCCCCGGCCGTTGCCGCCCGCACGGTCACGTCCTCGACGTACGCCTTGGACAGGCGCACGGTGAACGTCGCGTTCGTCGTGCCGCTGTCGCCCTCGATGACGGTCGCGTCGGCGGGCGTGTCGACGACGGGGTAGGCGTCGTCGTTGGTCACCGCGCCCGCACCCTGCGCGTCGGTGATCGTCGCGTTCGTCGCACTGCTGAGGGTCACGAGGACGCTCTCGTCGTCCTCGACCTTCGTATCGCCGATGACCGGGACGCTGACCGTGGTCTTGGTCTGCCCGGCGGGGATCGTGGCGACGGCGTCGGGAACGGCGGTGTAGTCGGTGTCGGCCGTGGTCGCCGTCCCGTCGGCGGTGGCGTACTGCACCGTGGTGTCGGTGGCGGTCGTCATGTCCTGCGTGATGGTGAACGTCAGGTTCCTTGTGCCCGAGTCACCCTCGGCGACGGACGGGTCGTCGATCGCGAGGGTGGCATCGTCGTCGGTGATCGTGCCCTTCCCCTGGCCGTCGCCGATGGTCGCGTTCGTCGCGCCGCTGAGCGTGACGGAGAGCGTCTCGTCGTTCTCGAGCTTGGTGTCGCCGGTGATCGCGACGCTGACCGTCGTGGTCGTCTGGCCGGCGCTGATCGTGGCGGTGCCGGTCTTGGCGGCGTAGTCGCCGTCGGCTGTCGTCGCCGTCCCGTCGGCGGTGGCGTAGTCGACGGTCGTGTCCAGCGCCGACGTCGCCGACTGCGTGATCGTGAACGTCAGCGCCTTCGTGCCCGAGTCGCCCTCGGTGACCGCGGGGTCGTCGATCGACAGGCTCGCCGCGTCGTCGTTGACGATCAGGCCCTGGCCCCGCGCGTCGGCGATCGTCGCGCCTGAGGCGTTGGTGAGGTCGACGAAGAGCGTCTCGTCGTTCTCGACCTTCGTGTCCGGGGTGATCGGGACGTCCACGGTGGTGCTCGTCGAGCCCGCGGGGATCGTGGCGACGGTGTCGGGAACGGCGGCGTAGTCGTCATCAGCCGTGGTGGCCGTGCCGTCGGCGGTGGCGTAGTGGACGGTCGTGGACATCGAGGTCGCCACGCTCTGCGTCAGCGTGAGCGTCAGCGTCTGCGGGCCCGCGTTGCCCTCCGTGATCGACGCGTCGTCGATCGAGAGGCTGGGCAGGTCGTCGGTGGTGATGGTGCCGGTGCCCTGGGCGTCGGCGATGACCGCGCCGGGGCTCGGAACCGCGTCGGCGAGGGTGACCGTGAGTGTCTCGTCGCTCTCGATCCGGGTGTCGCCGGTGACGGCGACGTTCACGGCGGTGCTCGTCGAGCCCGCGCTGATCGTGGCGGTGCCGGTCGTGGCGGTGTAGTCGCTGTCGGCCGTGGCCGCCGTCCCGTCGGCGGTGGCGTAGCCGACGCTCACGTCGTAGTCCACCGCGGCCGGGATCGTCACGGTGAACGCGAGGATCGTCGTGGCGTTGTCGCCTTCGATGACGCTCGGGTCGTCGACGGACACTGCCGCCGCTGCGGGCTGCGCGCCGGAGGAGGGGAGCTCGCAGTTCGTCAGCGTGTCCAGGGCGTCGCCGGTCGCGGTGTCGGTGCCGGGACCGCAGTCCACGGCGTTGGCCTTCGACGGGATGTCGGTGGCCGTGATCGTGTCCGCACCGGAGCCGGTCGTGACGTTCTCGATCGACGTCAGCGCGTCGTTCTCCGTCGTCCTGGTGCGCCCCGCGGACGCGGCGGGGCCTTGAAGGGCGACGGTCAGGTCGTCGGTACGGCCCGAGTAGCGCGCGCGGTCGGATCCGGTACCGCCGTCAAGCGCGTCGGTGAGCGGTGTGGCCGGAGCGGCGGGCTCGGTGCCACCGTCCAGGACGTCGTTGCCGCCACGGCCGCTCAGGTGGTTGGCGGTGTCCGTGTTCGTCGTGCCCGTCAGGGTGTCATCGGCCCCCGTGCCGACGAGGTTCTCGACCGTTGCGTCGATGCGGTCGCCCTCGCAGGTGGCCGGGCACCCCGCACCGTCGTCGCCGAGGACGCCGTCGAGATCGGCCACGACGCCGGTGGCGTCGTGCGCAGGGTCCGCGTAGGACACCGTGTCGTCCGCTCCCGAGCCACCGATCATGAGGTCCGCACCCAGCCCGCCGATGAGGGTGTCCCGACCGCCGCCCCCGTCCAAGGTGTCATCGGCCGTGTGGCCGGTGAGCGTGTCATCGCCGATCCCGCCGATGAGGTGGTTCGTCGCGGCGGCGCGGTCGGGGGCGTCCAGGGTGTCGTCCCCGGCACCGCCGTCGATCGTGTTGGTCCCTGCGGCACCCGCCAGGCCCCAGCCGCTGAACGTGATGCTGTCGTCCGCGTCGCCGAGCTTCCAGACCGTGGACGCCGGCGGGCCCGGTAAGCCGCTCGTGGAGCAGGTGATCGTGGCGCTGGGGCTCGTACCCGCAAAGCCCCCGCCGGCGCAGCCGATGCCGGGGGTCATGAGGACGCCGCCTGCCGTCACGATGCGGATCCGGGTCTGCGCGGGCTCCCAGAAGACCGTCACGCGGTCGGACTCGTTCGCGGACGTGGGGCTGGTCACCGCATCGAAGGTGAGCGTGCTGCCGAGGAGACCGTCGAATCCGACCGTGGTGGCGGCGTGCGCACCCACGGCGCCGACGGCGCCTAGGCCCACGAGGGCAAGGGTGGTCGCGGCGATGCGGCGAACGACAAGCGGCATACGGACTCCTGGGACGGGGCTTGGGGACCGGACGGGCTCCGGCTCAAGCCACAAGATTACGTCGCATCGGAACCTGCACGCGTTACTTGCCGAGGAAGCGCCGGACCGCGGCGACCCGCTGTCCCGGGCTGACGGATAGCGCGAGCGAGCCGTCGGGCAGTGTGACCGGGGTCGCCTTCAGGACCTTCGGGGCCGCGTTACCCGACGTCGCCAGCGCCCCGAAGACCCCGAGCAGCGTCGGCGCGCTCATGTCCGACTTGATGGCCTTGGGCACGTTCCAGCCGATGAACGGTCCCCGGATGAAGCCCGACGGGCTGAGGACGCGGCTCTTCATGGCGCTCAGCAGCTTCTGCTGGCGGCGGGCGCGCGTCGTGTCGTCCTCGCGGGGGTTGCACTCGTTCTTGCGGGTCCGGGCGAGCGCGAGCGCCTGCTTGCCGTCGATCCGCGTGGTGCCGTTCTTCAACCGCAGCGTGTACCCGCCGTTCTTGAAGCCGCCGTTGATCCGCGAGACGACGCAGCCGCCCGTGTAGCTCACGCCGCCCATCGCGTCGACGAGGTCGGGAAAGTTCACGAAATTCACCTCGATGAGGTGGTTGACGTCGATGCCGAGGAACTGCTCGACCGTCTTCACGGCCAGCTCGGCACCCCCGAAGGCGTAGGCCGCGTTGATCTTGTTGCGTCCGTGACCAGGAATGTCGACGACGGTGTCGCGCGGGATCGAGAGCCGCGTGTTGACGCCCCCGCCCACGCGCAGCAGCAGCATCGTGTCCGATCGGCTGGGGCCGCCCCCGCCACCGGCCCCGGGCTCCTTGGAGCCCTTCGGCCGGGCGTCGGAGCCGAGCACGAGGATCGTGGTGGACCCGAACGGCGGCAGGCCGCCGCCGCCCAGCGCGTTGCCGGCGCTGCCGGACTGGTGGATCGTCGCCGACACGAAGAAGGCCGCCAGCGAGATCGCCGTCCAGGCCAGGACCGCCTTGAGGAACCACTTGACGAGGACGCCGGCCGTGATCGCACGCCTCACCCGCCGGCCGGGCAGGCGCGGGAGCGGGAGCCCACGCCCACGCCCGCGGCTGCGCCCACCGCCGCCGCTGCCCTCGCCGGCCCGGTAGATCGACCGCCCCTGTGCGTCGCGGACTCCGGGCCCGTCCTCCGTGGCGCGGCCCGGTGCACGATTGCGGTTGCCGTCCAGGTCCTGCTCCCGCGCGCGCAGCGCGTTCAGCGCCGCGAGGTCGTCGTCCTTGCGTCCGGCCCGGCGCGCCAGGAAGCCCGGACGGGCGCGGTGGCGGGTGTAGCGCGGGGGCTCCTCCGGGGGTTTCGGGTCAGGCACGACGCCACATGCTCCCGGAATGCCCGGCGGCGGGCGGACACCTGTCGCAGACCGACGACCGGCCGGCCTGGACACGCCGATACAGTCAAGGCCATGCCGCCGCCCTGCGTCATCGGTGTCGATCTGGGTGGCACGAAGCTGCTGGCCGGGGCCATCGACGCCGAGCTCAACGTCCACCACCGTGCCCAGCGCCCGTCCGTCGGCGGTGATCGTGCCGCGCTGCTGGACCGGGTGGTGGACGCCGTGCTGGAGGCGATCGCCCTGGCCCCGGGGGAGGTGCTCGGCGTGGGCTTCGGCATCCCGTCGCTCATCGATTCCGAACGGGGGATCGCGGTGTCGACCGTTCACCTCCCGATCGCCGACCTGCCCTTCCGGGACATCATGGCCGAGCGCCTGGGGCTGCCGGTCCTCGTCGACAACGACGCGAACGTCGCCATGCTCGCCGAGCACCGCCACGGCGCGGCCGCGGGCGCGCGGCACGCCGTGCTGCTGACGATCGGCACCGGGATCGGCAGCGGCATCATCGTGGACGGCAGGCTCGTGCGGGGCGCCGTCGGCGCCGCAGGCGAGCTCGGCCACATGGTCGTGGACCTCGACGGCCCGCCGTGCCACGGCAACTGCCCGAGCCGTGGCTGCCTGGAGGCCCTGGTGTCGGGGAGCGCGCTGGCCCGGACGGCGTTGGAGGCCGCGCAGGCCAACCCGGACGGCGGCCTCGCCGCCGCCCTGGCGGCGAGGCGCCCGCTGACGGGCGCGCTCGTCACCGAACTGGCCCACGAAGGCGATCCCGACGCCCGCGCGTGCCTGCGCACCGCCGGCGAGGCCCTCGGCGTGGGCATCACGAACATCGTGAACATCTTCAACCCGGAGGTCGTCGTGGTCGGTGGAGGCGTGATCGCGGCAGGCGACCTGCTCCTGGACCCCGCGCGCGAGGTCGTCGCGTCGCGGGCACTGTCCCCGTCGCGGGACGTCGTCCGCATCGTGCCCGCCCGCTTCGGCGCGGAGTCCGGGATGCTCGGCGCCGCCGTGATGGTCCTCGAGGAAGTCGGCTCATGAGCGCCGGCCGGCTCGTCGTCTGCCCGACCCCGATCGGCAACCTGGAGGACGTCACGCTCCGGGTCCTCAGCGCGCTGCGTGACGCGGACGTCATCGCCTGCGAGGACACGCGGCACTCCAAGCGCCTGCTGGACCGCTACGGCGTGACCGCGCCGCTCGTGAGCTACCACGAGCACAACGAGCGCTCGCGGGCGCACGACCTCGTGGCGCGGATGCAGGGCGGCCAGGTCGTCGCGCTCGTGTCCGATGCCGGCATGCCGCTCGTGAGCGACCCGGGCGCGGTGCTCGTGTCGGCCTGCGTGGCGGCGGGTCTCGCCGTCGAGGTGCTGCCCGGACCGTCCGCCGTGCTGGTCGCGCTGGCCGTCAGCGGCCTGCCCGCCGAGCACTGGCGCTTCACCGGCTTCCTTCCACGCAAGGCGGGGGAACTGCGCACGCTGCTGCTCGGCGCGGCGGGGGAGACCCTTGTGGCGTTCGAGTCGCCGCGCCGGATCGGAGCGTCGCTCGCCGTGCTTGCGGAGCTGGCGCCCGATCGGCCGGTCGCCGTCTGCCGCGAGCTGACGAAGCTGTACGAGGAGGTCGTCCGCGGGACCGCCGCCGACCTGGCGGCGCGCTACGCGCAGGAGGAGACCCGCGGCGAGATCGTCCTCGTCATCGGTCCCGCGCCGGCCCCGGACGACGGTGACGGGCCCGATTTGGGCCCGGCCCTGGCGGCCTTGCGCGACCTGGTGGCGGCGGGTGCCAAGCCGCGTCCGGCGGCCAAGGTCGTCGCCTCGCTCACCGGGACGAGCGCCAACGCGCTGTACCGGGCGCTGACGGACGCAGGATGAGACCGGAAAGAGACTGACACGCGGTATGGCGCGGCATAGCGTTGGCCACATGTTCGGATCCAAGAAGAAGCAGCAGGCACAGAACCTGATGGCCACGGGCACCCGGGCCGTCGGCACCATCACGCACGTCCGCGACACGGGGATGACGGTCAACGACAACCCACGCGTGTCGCTGACCTTCCGGATCGAGCCGCTGGACGGCTCCCCGGGCTTTGAGGGCAGCAAGAAGGCGACCGTCTCGCGCGTGCAGGTCCCGCAGGTGGGCCAGCGCTATCCGGTCTGGTTCGACGCCGCCGACCACTCACTCTTCGCGTACGCCACCGTCGACGACGACAACGGCCGGGCGCAGATCGCGGCGTTGTTCCCCGGTGCCTTCGGGGCCGACGGCAGCGGGGTCGGGATGGTCGCCGCTGCCGCCCCGTCGGCCGCGACCTCCGCCACGGACGTCGCCGAGCGCATCCGGCAGCTCGACGTGCTGAAGGCCGCGGGGGTCATCGATGACGCCGAGTACGCCGATCAGAAGGCACGAATCTTGGCTGCACTCTGACCCGTGGCCTTTCGCCGGACGGCCGAAATGTCGATAGTCGACCCATGATCCGACCCGGAACGCCTCGTGCGCCCCGCGTCCGTCGGCCGGTCTGCCCGTCGCTGTTCGTGAAGCCGCCCGCGCAGCCGGTCCCTGGCGTCGCGCGCCGCCCGCGCACTTGTCAGGGGTCGGTGCGGTGCCGGCGCCAGACCCCACCTGCCTGAGGGCGCCGGTCACCCGTCGGTAGCCTGAAGGGACCGATGGGTTCCTTCTACATCACCACGCCGATCTACTACGTCAACGCCGCCCCGCACATGGGGCACGCGTATACGACGATCGCGGCGGATGTGATCGCGCGCCACCACCGCCAGCGTGGCGACGACGTCTTCTTCCTCACCGGCGTCGACGAGCACGGCGAACCGGTGGCCAACGCCGCCGAGGCCCAGGGCATGACGCCCCAGGCGCTCGCGGACCTGAACTCGGAGCGCTTCCGCGCGCTGATGCCGCGCCTGAACGCCTCCAACGACTTCTTCATCCGCACGACGGACCCCGAGCACAAGGCCAAGGTGCAGGAGGTCCTCACCCGCATCAAGGACAACGGCTTCGTCTACAAGGACCACTACGAGGGCTGGTACTGCCCGCGCTGCGCGGACTTCAAGAGCGAGAACGAGATCGAGGACTCAAACCGCTGCCCGATCCACCACATCGAGCTCACGCGGGAGCAGGAGGAGAACTACTTCTTCAAGCTGTCCGCGTTCCAGGAGCGCCTCGAGCAGCTGTACGCCGACAACCCGGACTTCGTCGGCCCGCGCCACCGGGCCAACGAGGCGCTCGCGTTCATCAAGGGCGGCCTGCAGGACGTCTCGCTCTCCCGCGCGAAGCTCACGTGGGGCGTCGAGGTCCCGTGGGACACCGAGCACGTCTTCTACGTCTGGTTCGACGCGCTGCTGAACTACTACACGGCGCTCTCGTACGCCAGGCCCGGCGAGGACCTGACGGAGAAGTTCTGGCCGCCGCAGCTGCACGTCATCGGCAAGGACATCCTCAAGTTCCACGCCGTCTTCTGGCCGGCGCTGCTCATGGCCGCCGACCTGCCGGTGCCCGAGCGCATCTACATCCACGGCTACCTGCTCATGGACGGCGAGAAGATGAGCAAATCGCTCGGCAACGTCCTGGATCCGCTCGTCGTCATCGACCGCTTCGGCACCGATGCGCTGCGCCACTACGTCCTGCGGGACGTGACCTTCGGCCAGGATGGCTCGGTCTCGACCGAGGCATTCGAGCAGCGCTACGAGTCCGAGCTGGCCAACGGCCTGGGCAACCTCGCCAGTCGCTGCATCGCGATGGTGCGCAAATACCGCGACGGTGCGGTCCCCGCCGTTCAGCCCGAGCTGCGCGAGGACTTCGACGGGCTGGCCGGCGAGGTCGCCGCGCTCATCGATCGGGCGGAGCTGACGCCGGCGCTCGAGCTCGTGTGGGAGCGCGTGCGCCGCCTGAACCGGTACGTCGAGGAGACGGCGCCGTGGACGCTGGCCAACGACCCGGCGAACGCCGAGCGTCTGGACGTCGTCCTGGCGACGCTCGTCGAGGGGTTGCGCGTCGTCGCCGTGCTGCTGGCCTCCGTCCTGCCCGAGACGACCGAGAAGCTCCTGGCCACCCTCGGCGCGCCGGACACCGCGTACGCGGGCGCGACGCTCACCGCCGGGACGGTCGCGCAGGTCCAGGCGCTGGCGCCGCTGTTCCCCAAGGACATCCCCGCCGCGGCCCCGGCCTGAGCCGCCGCGCCCGAGGCCGCCCGCCGCCGTGATCGACAGCCACACGCACCTGGACTCGTGCGCGCCCGACAACGCCGCGCTCGTCGCCGCTGCCCGCGACGCGGGGGTCACCCGGCTGCTCACGGTCGGGACCGAGGAAGCGTCCAACCGGACCGCGCTGCAGGCCGCCGACGCGTTCGCAGAGGTCTTCGCCGCCGTCGGTCGCCATCCCAACCACGCCGCGGGCTTCGGTGAGGCCGAGCTGGCCGACCTGCGGCAGCTCGCCGCGCATCCGCGGTGCCGGGCGATCGGTGAGACCGGGCTGGACGACTTCCGCGACTATTGCCCGCGGCCGGCGCAGGAGCACGCGTTCCTCGCGCAGATCGAGCTGGCCCGCGAGGTCGCCAAGCCGCTGGTCATCCACACGCGCGCCGCGGAGGACGACACCATCCGGATGCTGCGCGAGCACGCCGCCGGCGTCACCGTGATCCTCCACTGCTTCTCGATGCCCGACCACGTCGACGCGTGCATCGCCGAGGACTGGTGGTTCTCGTTCGCCGGGAACGTCACCTACCCGAAGAACGCCGAGCTTGCGCGGGCGGCGGCACGCGTGCCGGCCGACCGCCTGCTCGTGGAGACCGACGCGCCATACCTCACGCCCCAGGCCGTGCGCAAGCACCGCAACCAGCCGGCGTTCGTCACGCACACCGCACGCTTCGTGGCGCAGCTTCGCGACACGCCATACGAGGAGTTCGACGCCCTCGTGACCGCGAACGCGCAGAGGCTCTTCGGCTGGTGAACGACCCGACGCTCCCCACCCAGCCGACGCTGCGGCGGATGCGCGAGTTCGCGGTCCGTCCCAAGCGCGACCTGGGTCAGAACTTCCTCATCGACTCGAACATCCTCGGGGTCATCGCCCGTGCCGCGGACCTGCATGCGGACGACGTCGCCCTGGAGATCGGCGGCGGCCTTGGTGTCCTGTCGGAGTACCTCGCCCAGCTCGTGCACCACACGCACGTCATCGAGATCGATCGGTCGCTCGAGCCGGCGCTGCGCGACGCCCTGGACCCGTTCGGCGATCACGCGTCGCTGCACCTCGTCGACGCGCTCGCCCTGGACCTGTCGAGCTTGGACCCCGCGCCGACGAAGGTCGTCGCCAACCTGCCCTACGGCATCGCCGCCACGGCGATCCTCAAGACGATCGAGGAGCTGCCGCTGGTCACGACGTGGGTGGCGATGGTGCAGAAGGAGGTGGGTGTGCGGTTCGCCGCGACGGCCGGCTCGGACGCCTACGGGGTGCCGAGCGTGCTGGCGCAGCTGTCGTGCGAGGTGCGCGTGCACCACAGGGTCGCGCGCACCGTCTTTCACCCGGTCCCCAACGTCGACAGCGTGCTCGTCGTCCTGCGGCGGCGCGCGGACGCACCACCGGTGGACAGGGCCCTGCGCACGCTCGTACAGGCGGGCTTCGCGCACCGCCGCAAGGCCTTGGCGGGCTCGCTGAAGCTGCATCCCGCCTACGGCAAGGACGTTCGTGAGCGCACGCGGGCGGCGCTAGTCGAGCTCGGGCACCCGGAGGACGCGCGCGCGGAGCGCCTGACGCCGGAGGACTTTCGCGCCCTGGCGCAGAAGCTGTCCCGATGAGCGTGTCCTGATGAGCGGCCTGACCACCCTGGCCCCGGGCAAGATCAACGTCTGCCTCTTCGTCGGCGGCACGCGCGCCTCCGACGGCCGCCACCAGCTCGTCAGCGTGATGCAGGCGGTGGACCTGTGCGACGAGGTGACCGTGTCCGCCGGCCTCGCCGACGGTCCGCCCGACCTCGTTCAATGCGTCGGCGTGTCCGGCGCCAACATCGCGGACGCCGCACTGCAGGCCTTCCGCGCGCACACCGGTCAGACCGAGCCGGTGTCGATCACGATCACCAAGGCGATCCCGGTCGCCGCCGGGATGGCCGGCGGCAGCGCCGACGCAGGCGCCGTCCTGCGGCTCCTGGACGAGCACTTCGACACGGGCCTTCCGGGCGGGGTCCTGCGCCGGCTCGCCGCGACGCTCGGCGCCGACGTCCCCGCCCAGGTTTGGCCCGGGCGGTACCTCGCGACCGGCGCCGGGGAGCTCGTCGAGGAACGCGAGGGGCCCGCTCGATACGGCGTCGTCGTGCTCCCGCACGCCGAGCCGCTGTCCACCCCTGCGGTCTACCGCGAGTTCGACCGCCTCGGGCTGGCGCGCTCAAGCGACGAGCTGGCGCAGCTGACGGAGCAGGTCCGGGCCGCGGCCGACGACCTACCCGACGCGCTCGTCGTCAACGACCTGCAGAGGGCGGCAACAGCACTCTGTCCGGCGATCGAGGACAATCTGCAGCGCATGCGTGCCGCGGGAGCCGACATCGCGCTGGTCTCCGGGAGCGGGCCGACCGTGCTCGGGCTGACCCGGACCGTCGCGGCGGCCGGCGAGGTGGCCCGCCGCGTCGGGAAGGACGCCATCGCCGTGGCCACCGTCGTGGACGCGGTAAAGGTCACGCCCGCGTGAAGCCCGTCTGGTTCTTCGTCGCCGCGGCGATCCTCGCGGCGCTCTACCGCAAGCGCGAGGACCTGGAGCCGACGCTCAAGGTCGGTGGGCTGCTCGCCGCCGTCGGCTGCATCGTCTACGGGACGGGCGTCGTCCACCTGCCGAAGATCGACAAGCTGCTGGAGGATGTCGGGCAGGCGCTCGGTCCGTGGACCTACCTGCTCGTCGGCGTGATGGCGTTCCTGGAGACCGGGGCGTTCGTCGGGCTACTGGCCCCGGGAGAGACGGTGATCCTCGTCGGCGGCGTCGTGGCCGGGCAGGGCCAGATCGACATCGTCGCCCTCATCGCGATCATCTGGGCGTGCGCCGTCGCCGGTGACATGACGAGCTTCTTCATCGGCCGCAAGCTCGGCCGGGACTTCCTCGTCAGGCACGGTCCGAAGGTGCAGATCACCGAGCCGCGGATCAAGCAGACGGAGGACTTCTTCGACAAGCACGGCGGCAAGGCCATCTTCCTGGGCCGCTTCATCGGCCTCGTCCGGGCCGTCGCGCCGTTTCTCGCAGGCTCCAGCGGGATGCCGCTCCGCCGGTTCGCGCCCTACGACATCCTCGGCGCCGGGCTCTGGGGAACGACGTTCGCGCTCCTCGGCTTCTTCTTCTGGCGGTCCATCGACCGGGTGCTGCAGTACGCGAAGACGGGCTCGCTGGCCCTGGGCACGACGATCGTCCTCGGCACGGTGATCGTCTTCGTCGTGCGCCGGCTGCGCGACGACGAGCAGCGTGCTCAGCTCATCGCCAGGCTCGACGCGATCCCCGTGGTCGGACGGCTGGCACGGCGGCTGGCGCGCCCGGCGCGCTTTGCCTGGAACCGGCTGACCCCGGGGGACCTCGGCCTCGAGCTCACGACGCTGCTGACGGTGGCCGCCGTGGGGAGCTTCGTCTGCATCGGGTACGCGATCAGCCTGCACCCGGGGGGCGAGCTGACGCCAGGCGACATGCGCGGCCTGCAGTGGGCCGACGACATCCGGACCGGCTGGCTCATCGACGTCGCCAAGGCGGTCACGACGCTCGGATCGCTGCCGGTGACCGGTGGCCTGGTGTTCGTGACGTGCGCGGTCCTGGTCTGGCGCAAGCACGGGGTGGAGGCGGTGGCGCTCGCCGGCGGCATGATCCTGACGGTGATCGGCTCCAACGCGCTCAAGGCGCTGGAGGACCGCCCACGGCCGCCGCACCCGCTCGTGGAGACATCCAACGCGTCCTACCCGTCCGGCCACTCGGCGTATGCCGTCGCCTGGGTCGCCGTGACGATCGTGCTGTTGCGGGCGCTGCCACGGACGGGGGCGCGCGTGGCCCTGCTCACGGCATCGATCTTCCTGGCGGTCGCCATCGGGCTGAGCCGGATCGAGTTGCGCGCGCACTACTTCAGCGACGTCGCCGGCGGGTGGGGGCTGGGGGCGACGATGTTCTCCCTGTGCGCGATGGTTGCGCTGATCGTCGTCCACTTGCGTCAGAATTCGCTGAGCACCTCATGAGCAACCAGTCCATCACCTACCTCGTGGCCATCTCCGCAGGCGTCTTCGGCCTGGCGGCGTACGTCGGCCTGATCCTCGTCCCGGCCTGGCAGTCCTACTCGCGCGTCTGGGAGCGGCTGGCCGCCTCGTTCCTGACCCTGTACGTCCTGGCGGCGTTCGTCGTGCTGGGCGTCGGCGGCGGGCTCGCGGTCGTCTGGTTCTGGGATCGCATCCAGGGCTGACGTTCCGTGGCGGGCACCGGCCCAACCCGGCAGGTCCCCGGCCCGTACACTTCGCCGTGATGCCCATCCCGGCTGACGGTCCTTCGGTGGGGCTCGATCTCACGGCGCTGGACGCCATGACGGAGGCCGTTGAATCCGGGGCCGGCTTGCCGGAGATCGTGCGCGCCGCGTCCCGCGCTCTTCAAGCGAGCCTCGTGCTCGTCGATCGGTCCGGCTCCGTCCTGGCCGTCGCAGCACGCTCGCCCGCGGACGAGCAGACGCTCACGGCCAACGCCAACGGGGTGGACACGATCGAGCTGCGCGTCGCCGACGCGCCCGTCGGACTGCTGCGCATGCGCACCCGCGGCGAGCCCGGCGCGGCGCTCGTGCGCATCGTCACGACGCTCATCGCCTCGGAGGTCGAGCGGGTCCGGGCGCCCGAGCGCGCCTCTCAGGAGGCCACCGCCGCCTTCCTGCGTGCCGTCCTGCGGCGCGAGCTGCGCGATGGCGAGGAGATCCTCGCCGCTGCCGGGGCGCTCGGACTGGACCTCATCGCGGGCGCGAGCTTCGTCGTCGCCCGCGTCCATGCGCACGTCCCGTCGGAGGACGGCTGGCGCCCCCGTGTGCTGGCCGCCGCCGAGCGCGGAGCCCGGGCCGCGGCGACCGGGGCCGTGGCGGCGCTCATCGAGCGCGGCGAGCGCGGCGGCACCGAGGTCACCATCCTCGTTCCCGGCGACGACGACGGGCAGGCGCGGCGCGCCGCCGAGGGCGTCCTGCACGAGCTGCAGTCGGCGCTGCCCGGCCACAGCTTCGCCGTCGGGCGCAGCCGCGTGGCCGGCGAGCCCGCCGACCTGGCCCGCGCCGGCAACGAGGCGCTGCTGGCGGCCAACGTGGCCGAGGGCGACGCCGAGCGCCCCCTGCTGGCCTTCGACGACACCGGGGCCTACCGCCTGCTGCTGCCGGCGATGAGCGAGGACCCTGCGGAGCTGCAGCGCTTCTACGCCGAGACCGTGGAGCCACTCGTCGCCTACGACGAGCAGTACGAGACCGATCTCGTGCAGACCGTCGAGGCGTTCCTGGACGCCGACGGCAACGTCGCCGGCACCGCCGCCCGCCTCTTCACCCACCGCCACACGATCCGCTACCGCCTGGAGCGTGTGCGCGAGCTGTCGGGGCTGGACGTCGGGTCCACGGACGGGCGCGAGAAGCTCTCGCTGGGCCTGAAGGCCATGCGGGTCCTGGGCATCGCGCACCGCGGCGGCCCCGCCTCGGAAGCCGGCGCCACCGGCGGCCGCGTGCCGCGCCGCTGAGCGATGCGCGTCGGGATCATCACGGGATCGGGGACCTACGCGCTGCCAAGCTTCGCGGCCGGCGAGCGGGCGACGGTCGTCACGCGGTTCGGTGACGTCCCCGTCACGCGCGGCAGCTTCGCCGGCGCCGACGTCGTCCACATCAGCCGGCACCGCGAAGGTCACGTACTGCTGTCGCACCAGGTGACCCACCAGGCGAACATCTCGGCGTTCGCCGCGGAGGAGGTCGACGCGATCCTCGCGGTCACCGTCTGCGGCGCCTGCGATCCGGACCTCGAGCTGGGCTCGCTCGTCGTCTTCGACGATCTGCACTTCCTCGCCAACCGTCTGCCCGACGGGTCGATCTGCTCGTTGCACACCGAGCCCGGCGCGCCGGGACGCGGGCACTGGATCTTCGACGGCCCGTTCAGCGAGTCGCTGCGCACCGCGCTGCTGGCCGGCGCGCGGGCGATCGGTCATCCCGCCCGCGACGGCGGCTGCTACGGCCACGTGGACGGCCCGCGCTTCAACACCAGGACCGAGATCCGGATGCTCAGGCAGGCCGGCGTGACATGCGTGTCGCAGACCGCGGGCCCCGAGACCGTGCTCGCCGGCGAGGCGAAGATCCCGTACGCGCTCCTCGGGTACGCCACCGACTACGCCAACGGCGTCAAACCCGAGGCGCCCACGCCCGTGGAGGAGCTCATCCGCTTGGTCGGCGCGTCGACCGCCCGCTTCGCCGAGGCGCTGACCGCCACGGTCCCGCTCATCGACGCCTCGGCCGTGGCGCCCAACGGCACGGCCTTCGCATGGGACTAGGTGATCGCACCGTGACAGGCGATCGGGCCGCTCCGCTGACGCCGGCGAGCGGCGGCGCGCTGGCGGTCGTCGTCCTGTCGACGCTCGGCGCACCTGCGGACGACAGCCTTGCCGAGCTGCTCGGGCCCGTAGCGGCCGGTGCGCTGCGCAGGGAGCTGTGGCGGTCGGTCCGTCGCTGGGCGGCCGCGACCGCGGGGCCCGACGGCCCGGGGGCCTTCGAGGCCAACAGCGCCGACGCTGCCCTGGCCGCGCTCGCCGGGCACGATGGCCCCGTCGCGTTCGTGGCGCCCGACGTCCCGGGGATCGACGAAACGCTGTCGCAGGCGCTGTACGGAGACCTGGCCGACGGCGTGGGCATGACGTTCGCCCCGACGTACGACGCCTCGCCGTTCCTCCTCGCCACTCCGACGGTCGACGCCGAACTCCTGATGCTTGCCGGCCAGCGCGGCGCGGGCGGGCGCGACGCCATGTTCGCCGCGGTCGCGGCGCGGAACGTGCCGATCGGCATGCTGCGCTCCGAGCGGCGCCTGGCGACCGCCGCGGACGCCCGCGCCGCCGCTGCCGATCCGCGCACCCCACTCGAGCTGGGCGTCCTGCTCGCGGCCGGGCTGGACGTGCGCGCCCGCCGTTAGGTAGAGCGAGGTGGGCCAGTTGGGGGAAGGTGCGAGGCGCCTGAGGCGCTGACGCGAGCGGGCCGCGTGGGGTGCGATCGCGCGCACTCTCCCCGCGGGTGATCGTCTCGAACGTGGCTCCGGGTGACCGTGGTACCGCAGCGCAGGGGAAGCTGGGTTACCTGTAGGCGCCTGCCGGGGTACTGGCATACCCTGTGGCCGCGGGGCCTGACCACACGGAAGGACGGACACGATGACCGCAGGACTCCCAGGACGAGGCGCCCGCCCAGGGCGACGCGTCGGCGTCGCTCTCGTTGCGGCGTTCGCACTGGCGGGTGGCGCCACGGCCACCGGGGCCTCCGCGGCATCGTCGAAGACCTACATCGTGCAGCTCAAGGCGCCGCCGATCGCCTCGTACGCGGGCGGGACCGCGGGCGTTCCCGCGACGAGCCCCGCGCGCACGGGCACCGCCAAGGTCAACGTGCGTTCTGACGCGGCCACGCGCTATCGCTCGTACCTGGCCGGTCGCCAGCGTGCGGCGCTCGCCCGCGCCGGCGGGTCCTCGCCGACCGTCGAGTACAGCTACCGCGTCGCCTTCTCCGGGTTCACCGCCCGGCTGACGAAGACTCAGGTCACCCGGCTGCGCAACGCACCCGAGGTGGCGAAGGTGTGGGAAAACGCCAAGCAGCAGCCCCAAGCGGTCGATGTGAACGACGCAACCGCCGTCGACGCCGCCCTCGGCGGCCCGACCGGCGACGGCGCCTCCTATCTGGGTTTGCCCACCGGGCTCTGGCAGACCCTCGGCGGGCCCGACCACGCCGGCGAGGGCGTGATCGTCGGGGTGATCGACACCGGCATCCAGCCAGGGCACCCGAGCTTCGCCGATGACCCGACCGGCAATTACGAGGGCTCGCCGTACAGCCCGCCGAGCGTCTGGAACGGCACGTGCCAGACCGGACCGGGCTTCGACGCCACCGACTGCAACAACAAGCTCATCGGTGCGCGCTACTTCGTCGAGGGCTTCGGGAAGTCGAACCTCGGGACCGGCTCGTTCGTGTCCCCGCGTGATGACGACGGCCACGGCAGCCATACCGCCGCGACCGCCGCGGGCAACTTCGGCGTGAAGCCGTCGATCGGCGGCAACCCTCTCGGTGTGGACCGCATCTCGGGCATGGCGCCCCGGGCCTACGTGGCCGCCTACAAGGTCTGCTGGGTCGGCGGCGACGTCGCCTCGGGGTGCACGAACGCCGATTCCGTCGCCGCCATCGAGGCCGCCGTCGCCGACGGGGTGGACGTCATCAACTACTCCGTCGGCTCGTCGGATTCGGCGGTCGTCGGGCCTACGGAGCTCGCGTTCCTCGGCGCGGTCGACGCCGGCGTCTTCGTCGCCACTTCCGCGGGCAACGACGGCCCGGACGCGGGCACCGTCGGATCGCCCGCGGCGGTGCCGTGGGTGACGACGGTCGGCGCCTCGACCCTCGCGCGCACGTTCAACGCGACGGCGACGGTTACCGGGGCCGCCGGGCCGGCCGCCACGTTCACGATGACCGGCGCGTCGGTCACCGGGGCACTGCCGGCCACCGACGTCGTCAACGGCGCCGATGCCGGCCTCGCCGGGGTCCCGGTCGACGACGCCACGCTGTGCAAGCCCGATGCGCTGGACCCGGCCAAGGTTGGCGGCAAGGTCGTCATCTGCAAACGCGGCGACAACGCCCGCGTCGACAAGGGGCACAACGTGCTCGACGCCGGCGGCGTGGGGATGGTCCTCTACAACGCCTCCGACGCGCAGGAGCTCGTCACCGACACGCACTTCGTGCCCGCGGTGCACGTCAGCTTCACCGACGGGCAGCGCCTCATCGGCGCCCTCAAGGCCGGTACGCAGCTTGCGCTGACCGCCGGTACCCGCGACGACACCGCGCCGAAGGTCATGGCCGCGTTCTCGTCCCGCGGGCCGCAAACCGCGGTAGCGGACATCCCGAAGCCCGACGTCACCGCCCCCGGGGTGAACATCCTCGCGGCGGCCGCCGACCAGCCGGCCCCCAATTCGGAGCTCAAGGCCGGCGAGCTGTTCCAGTCGATTTCGGGCACCTCCATGTCGTCGCCGCACGTGGCCGGGGCCGGAGCCCTGCTGACGCAGGCACACCCCACGTGGTCGGCGGCTGAGATCAAGTCTGCGCTGATGACGTCGGCGGACCCGGTTGTGGTGAAGGAGAACGGCACCGACGCGGCCGACCCGTTCGACGACGGCTCCGGCGAGATCGACCCGACCGCCGCCGCTACCCCGGGCTTGGTGCTCGATGCCGGCCGCGCGGACTACGTTGCCTACCTGCGCGGCATCGACCCTGCGATCGTCGGTGGCGACGGTCCGCAGCTGAAGGCCACGGACCTCAACCTGCCGGCGATCTCGTCCTCCGCGGTGGCCGGCAGGCTGACGGCGACACGGACGTTCACGAGCGTCGACGGCACGGCCAAGCAGTGGACCGCGACGGTCACGGGCCTGGCCGGCTTCACCGCCGAGGCCACCCCGGCAACCTTCCAGATCAAGCCGGGGCAGTCCGTCGACGTGGAGGTCTCCGCGACACGGACCACGGCGCCGGTGGACACCTACGCGTTCGGTGCGCTGGACCTCACCGACGGCAGCGGACGTCACGTGCGCCTGCCGCTGTCGCTCAGGCCGATCGCGGTGGCGGCGCCCGCCACGATCGCCTTCAGCACCGATCAGGCGTCCGGGGCGCGGGACGTGCCGGTGGGGGCGGGTTTCGCCGGGAGCCTGTCCGCCCTCGGATGGGGCCTCGCCGCCCCGACCGTCAAGCCCGCCCAGACGGTCGGCACGACGAGCGGCGCCCCCGTCCTGACCGGGTCTGACGCCGGGACGAAGCTCTTCCCGATCGACGTCCCCGCCGGGGCAGAGCTGCTCGCCGCACGGCTGGCCAACGTCGACGCGGGCAACCTGAACACCGACCTTGATCTGTTTCTCTACCGCGACCCGAACGGGGACGGCGACCTGGCGGACGCCGTGCTCGTCGAGCAGTCGGCCAGCGGTTCGTCGGACGAGCGCGTGCGCGTGACCCTCCCGGCGGCGGGCCGGTACGTCCTCGCCGTCGTCGGCTTCACGACGCAGTCGCCGAGCTCGACCTTCGACCTGGAGAGCTGGGTGGTCACCGACGACGCCCCCGACGCCGTGACCGGGACGAGCGCCGGGATCACCGTCACCGGCGACCCGCTGGCCGTGCTCAGCGGGCAGACGGCGACACCGAAGCTGGGCTGGGATGCGGTGGCCTCCAAGGGCCTGTACCTGGGACTCGTGACCTATCACTCCGACGCCACGCCGACGCTGGCCAACGTCATCGGGTCCTCGGTGGTCGAGCTGACCAAGACGGTCGACGCCGCGACCGCTGGGGGCGGCGGCGTCACGACGCCCACGACGCCCACGACGTCCACGACCCCCACGACGCCCGCGACGACGCCGACGACGACCACGACGACCACCACACCGAAGGCCAAGCCGGTGGTCCTGCGCGTCACGGCGCGCGGAGCGAAGCTCCTCTCACCCAAGCGCGTGCGGTTCACGCTGAAGCTGTCGCGAAGGGCATCGACTCTGATCGCCATCCGGCGGGGTACGCGGACGGTCCAGAGCACGACGCGCTCGACGCTGCCGTCCGGGAGCCGGCTCATGACGCTGAAGCTCAGCCGGCCCCTGCAGCGCGGCACCTACACGGTGCTCGTCACGGCGAGGGTCGCCAAGCAGACGGACCGTGGGAGCGTGGTGCTGCGGGTCCGGTGAGCGCAGGTCCGTGTTCCCTCGTGCTCGCCTGAGAAGCGTGAGGGAACACGGACGGGGTGCCCTGCGCACGAGGTCGTGCGGGCTCGGATGCGGGTCGGCCGTCCGGTAGTAGGCTTTTGTCGGCACGCCGGGCGCGACCCCGATGATGCACTGGGGAGTGGTGTAATGGCAGCACGGGACTCTTTGGAAGTCTAGGTTCAGGTTCGAGCCCTGGCTCCCCAGCTCGCCGGCGCGACAGGCCGTCGCCGCCGCTTGACACCCTGTGGGGACAACCAGGCCGTAGCATCCCGCCCGTGAGCTTCAGCGTCGTCATCATGGCCGCCGGGCAGGGCACCCGGATGCACTCCAAGACCCCCAAGGTGCTGCATCCGATCTGCGGGCGACCCATGGTGCACTGGCCGATCCACGCGGCCCGCGAGGCCGGTGCCACCACGATCGTCGTCGTCGGCTCGCCCGACGGGAGTCTCGCCGAGCACCTGCCCGAGGGCGTCGCGCACGTCGTGCAGCCGGTCCAGGACGGGACCGGCGGTGCGGTCGCAGCGGCGTCCGGCGAACTGCCGCACGACGTCCCGGTCGTCATCCTCAGCGGAGACGTGCCGCTGATCACGCCCGAGGCGATCCGGCAGCTCGTCGACGCGCACGCCGCCGCCGGCGCGGCAGCTACGATGGCCACGTCGATCCTCGACGACGCCACCGGCTACGGGCGCGTCGTGCGGGCCGCGGACGGCACCGTGGAGCAGGTCGTCGAGACGAAGGCGGACGGGGACGCGACGGCCGCGCAGCGGCGGATCAAGGAGATCAACACCGGCATCTTCTGCTTCGACACGGCCGCGCTGCTCAGCGCGCTGCCCCGGGTCGGGACCGCCAACGCCCAGCGCGAGCGGTACCTGCCCGACACGCTGCCGATCCTGCGCGCCGACGGCCGCACGATCGCCGCGCACGTCATCGACGACCCGGCGCTGACGCTCGGCATCAACGACCGCGTCCAGCTCGCGCAGGTCACCCAGCTCGCGCGGCGGCGCATCCTGGAAGGGCACATGCGCGCCGGGGTGACCGTCGTGGACCCCGCCAGCACCGATATCGACGTGACGGTGACCATCGGGCAGGACACGGTGCTCGACCCCGGGACGATCCTGCGCGGTGCGACCGTCATCGGGGCCGACTGCCACGTCGGTCCGCAGGTCACGCTGACCGACTGCACGCTGCGCGACAGCGTCACGATCCGCCACGCCTTCGGGACGGAGGCGACCGCCCACGACAACGTGACCGTCGGCCCCTACGCCTATCTGCGCCCGGGCACCGTGCTGCGCGAACGCTCGAAGATCGGCACGTTCGTCGAGGTCAAGAACTCCGACATCGGTCCCGGCGCCAAGGTCCCGCATCTGTCCTATCTCGGCGACGCGGACGTGGGCGCGGACAGCAACATGGGCGCGGCCACGATCACCGCCAACTACGACGGCACGCGCAAGCACCGCACGACGATCGGCGCACGCGTGCGGTCCGGTGTCGACGTGACGTTCGTCGCGCCGGTCACCGTCGGAGACGACGCCATCACCGGGGCGGGCTCGGTCATCACGCGTGACGTGCCCCCGCAGGCCCTCGCCATCGCCAGGGCGCGCCAGACGGTCATCGAGGACTATGCTGCGCGGAAGCGAGCCGATGCCCCAGACGGGCCCGGCGCCTGAACCCCGCCCACTCAGCAACCCACCCGGGCCACACTCCGAAATGACCTACGCGTCGGACCCTGTTCGTAGACTTTCGACCGCTGTGCGCGGCGCCACGAGTCTCCCGATCGACTACGACAAGCGGCTCATGCTCTTCTCGGGTCGGGCGAATCCTGAGCTGGCCGCGAAGATCGCCGGCAAGCTCGGCGTCGACCTCGGTCCGGTGACGCTGAAGACCTTCTCCAACGGCGAGGTCTACTGCCGCTACGAGGAGTCCATCCGTGGCGCGGACGTCTTCATCATCCAGCCGACCTGTGGCAACCCGGACACCGGGGTCAGCGCGAATGACGCGCTGATGGAGCTCCTGCTCATGATCGACGCGGCCGTCGGCGCCTCGGCACACCGCGTGATCGCCGTCTGCCCGTGGTTCGGCTACAGCCGTCAGGACAAGAAGTCCGCGCCGCGCGAGCCGATCAGCGCCCGCCTCGTCGCCCGGATGCTCGAGTCCGCCGGGGCCGACCGCGTGCTGACCATGGACCTGCACGCCGGTCAGGTGCAGGGCTTCTTCCAGAAGCCCGTGGACCACATGACGGCGATGATGATGCTCACCCAGTACTTCTCGGACCTGAACCTCCAGGACCTCGTCGTCGTCGCCCCCGACGCCGGCCGCGTGAAGCTCAACAAGAAGTTCGCCTCCAAGCTCGGCGCCGAGCTGGCGATCCTCGACAAGGAGCGCCCGGCCCAGCAGGTCGCCGAGATCGGCTACATCATCGGCGACGTGCGCGGCAAGACCGCCCT
>JAOPZJ010000053.1 GCA_025964155.1 Solirubrobacterales bacterium | reverse complement strand
GGCGATCAGCGCGCGGGCGGTGGCTACGAGCGTGCCGCGGACCCGGGCGCGGCGGCGGGCGGCCCGCGCGCCGGGCTGCGTTTCTCGTCCGGGCTTCGCGGTGGCCATGGCGCCGCACGCTAGCGCGGGTGACGGTCATCGAGAAGTGATCGCTCCATCATGCCATGAGCTGGATCATGCGGGATCCCGCTCGACGCCGAGCGGGCCATGGATCCTGGTGTCTGTCCCGTCCAGCGGCGGAAGGCGCGGCTGAAAGTCGCGGCGTCGTGGTATCCCAGCCGGGTCGCAACCTCGTCCACCGTCAGGCCGGTCTGCAGCAGTTCGCTGGAGACGGCCTGGCGAACGTCGTCCGCCAGCAGGCGGAACGAGGTGCCTTCCGCGGCCAGATGCCGCCGCAGGGTCCGCGGCTCGACGTGGCGCTCGGCGGCGATCTGGTCGAGCGTGCCCACCAGGGGCCGGCGACGGAGCATGGCCGCGCGGACCTCGGAGGCGATGTCCGTGCGCCGCTGGCGTCGGGCCAGGAGCTCGCGGTTCACGCGCTCGCATTCGCGGATCGTGTGCTCGTCGGCGTTCGGGAGGGGCTGGTCGGCCTCGTGGTTGGCGATGATGATCTCGTTTCGATCGCTGCCGAGGCGCACGGACCAGTCGCCGAGGGCGGCGGCGAAGGCGTTCCCGGCGTCGTCCTGGAGCGTCGTCGCGACGCGAAGCGCCGGCCGGCCGGGCGAGATCGCGTCGAGCAGGGCGACCGAGCACGAGAGGTCACGGGCGGTGATGAACGCCCGCACGTCGGCCGGAACGTCGCGGCCGTCGCACACGACGTGCAGCGCCTCCTCGCGCTCCTCGATCCACGGCCGCAGGAACAGCGGCCCAAGGACGTCATAGCCGCCGCGATCGCACAGCCGCAGCGCCTCCCGGGCGGTCCGGCTGGCCAGCATCGCAAAGCCCAGGATCCCGAACATGCCGAGGGTGATCCGCAGCCCGACCGCGCTGCCGAGTCCCGGTTCGTCCTCGAGCGCCTGCACGATAGTGCGTGCGACGGCGAGCTCCTGCGCGGCCTCGACCTCGAGATCGGGCTCGCGCAGGTCCGCGGGCCTGAGGCCGGAGCCGCTCAGCGCAGTGCGAAGGTCCACGCCGCGCTCGCCCGCGACCTCGACCATGACGCGAACGGCCGCGGCGCTGCGCACGAAGTCCCACGAGGGCGCGGCGGACGGCATGAGGCGACGCTACCAGCCGCCTGTCCGAAAATGCCAAGAGCCCGTCCGGTCGCGCCATGGCCGCTACGTCCCGGCCCGGACAGGATGGAGCGAATGGAACCCTCGTATGACGTCATCGTGGTCGGCGGCGGCCACAACGGCCTGACGTGCGCGGCCTACCTCGCCCGCGACGGCAAGCGGGTGCTCGTCGTGGAAGGCCGCGACATCGTCGGCGGGATGTGCACGACCGAGGAGACGGTCCCCGAGGCGCCGGGGTTCAAGATGAGCCCGTGCGCGGTGGACACCGCCCTCACGAACATCCCGCGGTCGGTGGTGGACGAGCTGAACCTGGCCAGGTACGGCCTGCGGTTCGTCGCTCCGGACCCGTGGGCGTCCCACATCCGGCCCGACGGCTCGTCGATCGCGTTCTGGCGGGACTGGACGAGGACGAAGGCGGAGATCGCCCGCTTCTCGAAGAAGGACGCCGCGGCCTTCGAGCGCTTCTGCAAGACGATGCTGGACGCCTGGTGGCTGGGCTGCGCATACTTCCAGGATCACCCGACGCGCCCGCGCCCGAAGGCGCTGGGGGAGATGCTCTACCGCGCGGCGAAGGGCTCCCGGAGCCTGCGCGGAGCCGCGCAGATCCTGATCAGCTCCCCGCACCAGGTGCTCGAGGAGTACTACGAGCGCGAGGAGGTCAAGGCCGGCTTCGCGAACCTCGCCGCGTGGTCGATGCTCCCACTGGAGGAGCCGGGGTCGGGCGGATGCCTCGGGATGATGGTCGCCTACTTCCGCTGGGGCGTCACCCGGCCGGTGGGCGGCAGCGGCGAGTTCACCAAGGCGCTGGCGGCGTGCGTCGTCGGCCACGGCTCGGAGGTGCGCACCGGGGCGCCGGTCGCGCAGATCGACGTGCGCAGCGACGGCCGCGCGACGGGCGTCACCCTCCGCAGCGGCGAGCAGATCCGCGCCCGCCAGGTCATCGGCGCGCTGCATCCGACGGCGCTGCTGGGCGAGATGGTCGACCAGCAGTACGTCCCCGCGAAGGTCCAGGACGAGCTGCGCGCGCTCGGCACCCTGCGCTGGAACCTCTCCTGCCTGAAGGCGGACGTGGCGCTCGAGCGCCGGCCCGCGCTCGCGTGCGGCCGTGAGGAGCTGTGGAACGGGTACATGCTCCTGGGGCCGAGCGTGGAGTACATCCGCGAGGCGCAGCGGGCCTCGATGTACGGCCTGCTTCCCGCGCAGATCCCGATGGGGCCGGTCCTGCCGTCGTACATCGATCGCACGCTCGTTCCGGCCGGCAGCAGCGGCGAGACGCTCTACCTCTACCTGCCGACAGTCCCGGTGACCCTGCGGGACGGCCAGACGTGGGACGGCTCGCAGGCCGGCTTCATGTCCGACGCACTCGACGTCTTCGACGGCTACGCCCCGGGCGTCAAGGACAGCGTCATCGGCTATTGGGCCCAGACCCCGCCGCGCTTCGAGGAGAAGACCTGGGGCGGCCACATCCTGCACACGGACATGTCGATCCACCAGATGGGGCCGTGGCGGCCGACGCGCTCGCTCGCCGGGTACGCGACGCCGATCGACGGGCTCTGGCACACGGCCGCCGGGGCGCACCCCATGGGGGCGCTGAACGGCTGGAGCGGCCGGACGACCGCCCGATCCGTCGCCCGGACCCTGAGCAAGGCGAAGGAACACCGAACGACCTGTATGGACGTCTCGTGTGCTGACGCGGGTGCCGCGGAGCGCCGACCACCCCAGAAGCGGACGCATGAGCACTGTCGGCAGCCCACGGGAACTTCGGGTCGGGTTGCTCATCGCCGCGGTCTGCGCGGCCGCGACCACCATGTTCATGGCGATCACGAACGTGCTCGCCGCGCTGCCGGAGATCGCGTTCGACACCCACGCAGGGCAGCGCCGGCTGCAGTGGGCCGCTGATTGCTATCCGCTGGCGCTGGCCACGCTGTTGTTGCCCGCCGGGGTGCTCGCCGATCGCTACGGCCGCAAGACCTTCCTCTGCGGCGGCCTGGCGCTGCTGACGATCGGGCTGTTCGCGGCCTCGCGTGCGCGTTCCGGCGACGCGCTCATCGCGAGCCTCGCGCTGGCCGGCGTTGGGTCGGGCCTGAGCTTCCCGAGCACGCTGGCGACGCTCACCGGGGCGGTCCCGCCCGAGCGGCGACGCATGGCGGTCTCGCTCTGGGCGGCGGCCGTGTCGTCGGGCGGGCTGCTCGGCGCGATGCTGACCGGCGCCGTCGTCGGGCTGGCCTCCTGGCAGGCGGCCTTCACCGCCACCGCGGCCTGCGCGCTGCTCGCGCTGGTGCTCGTGGTCGCGGTGGTGCCCGAGACGCGCGACCCGCAGCACACCCGCCTCGACGTCGCCGGTGCACTGCTCTCGGCCGGGGCCGTCGCGAGCCTGGTCGTCGGCCTCACCGAGGGTCCGGTCGCGGGCTGGAGAAGCGCGGAGACGCTCGGCTGGCTGGCGGCGTCGATCGTCCTGCTCGCCGCCTTCGTCCGCTGCGAACGCCGCTCGGAGGCCCCGCTGCTCGACGTGCGGCTGTTCGCGATCCCGGCCTTCAGCGCTGCTGTCGCCGCGATGTTTCTGATGTTCGGCGGGCTCTTCGCGATCGTCTTCCTCGCCTACCAGTGGGAGGCGTACGTCCTCGGATTCCACTACGTGAAGGCCGGGCTCGGCCTGGCGCCGATGGCGATCTTCATGCTGCCGCTGGCCGTCATGGGCACGACGCTGTCCAAGCGGGCGGGCCTCAAGTGGATGCCGAGCGGCGCCCTCGCCGCGGGAGTCGTTGGCGCGATGCTGTTCGCGTGGTCCGTGCACACCGAGGCCTACTGGACGATGGGGCTCGGGTGTGTGGTCTTCGGGGCCTGCATCGGCCTGTCGGCCGGGCCGGGGACCGAGGCGATCAGCAGCCCGCTGCCGGCCGCGCGACAGGGCGTCGCCTCGGCGGTGAACGACCTGGCGCGGGAACTCGGCGCGACGCTCGGCATCGCCGTCTCGGGCACGGCGTTCAACAGCGTCTACCGCTCACATGTGAGCGACCGTCTTGACGTCGACGGTGACCCTCTCGCCCGTGCCATCCTCGCCTCCCCGGGGGCGGGCGCCCGGGCGATCGCGGAGTCCGGTGCCACCGACCCGCGCTACCACGCCGTCCTGGTGTCGGCCACGAGCGCGGGGTGGACCGCTGGGGCGCTCACGGTGGCGGGGGCGTTCTTCGTCGGGCTGGTGCTGTTCGTGCTCGGCTTCCCCAACCGCCCGCAGACGACGAACCTGAGGGACGCGCCGGACCCGGAGCGGGCGCGGCCGGTCGCCGATGCCTGAAGCCGCCGGGCCTCCTCTCAGACAATCTGTATGGTTGTCGTGTTCGGTCAGCGTGGATGAGGAGACGGGCGTGAACGTCAAGGTCCAGACGGCGTGCGCGTGGTGCGGCCCGCTGTTCGCGCTGGTGTTCTTCGGCGGGATGCTGCTGGCCGGGCTGATCCCGCCGCTGTCGCCCGGGCGCAGCGCCGATCAGGTCGCCGCGTTCTGGCGAGACGATCCCGACGTGAAGCGGGTCGGCCTCGTGGTCATGATGATGGCGGCCGGCCTGACCGCGCCCTTCGTCGGCGTCCTCACCGTCTACGTGCGCCGGATCGAGGGCGACGAGGGCCCGCTCGGTTACGTCCAGCTCATCGGCGGCGCCCTTGGCGTGGTGGCGATCACCGTGCCCGCGTTCATGTGGATGGCAACGTCCTTCAGCCCCGGCCGTTCCCCGGAGGTCACGCAGGCGCTCGACACGCTGGCGTGGATCCCGTTCGTGGCGAACGTCCCACCGGCCGTGGCGCAGTGCGTCGCGATCGGCGCCGCCGTGCTGGGCGACCGCCGCGAGCGCCCGGTGTTCCCTCGCTGGGTCAGGTACTTCAACCTCTGGGTCGCGTTCCTGTTCCTGCCCGGAGTGCTCGTGCTGTTCTTCCACGGCGGCCCCTTCGGCTGGAACGGCCTGGTCGTGTTCTGGGTCGTCGCGGCGCTCTTCGGCGGCTGGTTCTTCGTCATGAGCCACGTGCTGCGGAAGGCGATCCACGAGCGGCATCAGGCTCAAAGCGCCGCGGAGCAGGCCGTCGCGCTGCCGTTCGCCGCCGAGCCCGTGCGGACGACGGTGCCCGCATGAGCGTCCAGGCCCCACCCGCGGCGGCACCCACCCCCGCAACCGATCCGGACCTGGCACGCAAGATCCCGGGCGAGGCCGGGATCTGGGTCTTCATCCTCGGCGACATGCTCGTGTTCGCGATCTTCTTCGGGATGATCGTGGTGCTGAGCGCCCAGCATCCGGAGCTCTTCCGCGAGTCCCAGGGTCACCTCAACCGCACTTCGGGGGCGGTCAACACGATCCTGCTGCTCACGAGCTCGGTGCTCGTGGCGTTCGCCGTCCGCGCCAGCCGGGCGCAGGTCGGAGCCCGCACCGCAGGGGGCAACGCGCCGCGCCTGTTCGCCTGGGCGCTCGTCTGCGCTGGTGGCTTCGTCATCATCAAGGCGATCGAGTACCGGGCCAAGCTGCACGCCGGCTTCACGCCCGGGACAAACGACTACTTCGCCTACTTCTACATCTTCACCGGCATCCACCTGCTGCACCTCGTCATCGGGATGGCGGTGCTCACCTGGCTGATGCGACTCTCACGCCGGCCGGATCTCACCGCTCGCGACACGATGTTCGTCGAGGTGGGCGCCAGCTACTGGCACATGGTCGACCTGCTGTGGATAGCCCTGTTCCCGCTCCTCTACCTCATGAGCTGACCTGATGCCCGCGATCCCCGGTTCCCGCATCCTGCTCGTCTGGGGCGTCCTCGTCGGCGCGACCTGCGTGTCATGGTTCCTCGGCGCCGACCACGGCATCGACAACCACGCGCTCGTCACGGCCGCGGTGCTCGCCGTCGCCTTCGTGAAGTTGCGCCTCGTCGGAATGCACTTCATGGAGCTCGACCGCGCCCGACAGCCGCTGCGCGGGCTCTTCGAGGGCTACGTCATCGTCGTCCTGGGCGCGCTGCTGGTCCTCTACAACGTGTTGTGAGGCGTGACGCGACGAGTGACGGTGCTGCGTCGATCGCAGAAGACCGGGACCGGCGCACGTGGTCAACCCCCGAAACAGTCCCTACGGCCCGGATCCGCGACCGCCGAGGTAGCTGTCCACGAGCCTGGTCAGCCCGTCGGTGAACTGCTTGTCGGTGTCGCGTGCCGCGTTGATCTTCCGGCGCAGCCGGTGGACGGTCGGCATGGTCCCGGCGGCGATCTCTGCGAGTGGCTCTCCACGGGCGCCGACGTGTCGCCGGCGCGAGAGTCGGTAGAGGCTCGCGCCCGAAGTGTAGGTCGTGAGCGTGATGAGGGCGGAGATTGCGGCGTCGTCGTCGAGGCCGGCGGCCGTCAGGACGTAAAGGACCTCCTCGCCGACGAGCCCCGCCGTCGGGCCCTCCATCGGGCGCTGCGCCATGACCTGGGCGAGCGCGGGGTGGGCGAGGTAGAGCCGGTGCATCGCGGTGAACAGGCGTCGCAGCTCGACGGCCGGGTCCGCGGACCGGTCGACGCCCGGGAGGGTCTTGAGGGACTCGTCGGCCATGAGGTCCAGGAGCTGGTCCTTGCCGGGGACGTGGTGGTAGATCGCCATCGGCGTCACGGACAGGTCGGCGGCGAGCCGCCGCATGGTCAGGCCTTCGAGCCCGTCGGCGTCCGCGATGCGCAGCGAGGCGTCGACGATCGTCGACACATCGAGCCCCGCAGTCGCACGTCGCATGCACTCCAGCGTACAGGTTGACGGGCCGCTTCCGTACGGCGTATAGTTATCGGTATACAGCGTATAGACAACGTCGGTGGGTGACCTGCTGACACGAGGGAGAGAGATGACCCAGACCGACGCCGCCACCAGCTGGGGGCCGCTGGCACAGCCGCTGCACACCAACGTGCCCGACGACCCGCGCCCGTGGCGCGAGAACGCCTTCTTCTGCTTCTGGGACCCGGCGCAGGACCTCACCGGGATCATGCACATCTCCGCGTCGCCCAACGCCAAGGGCGGCCGCCGGGCCCGCGTGAGCGTGCAGCTCGGGGCCGAGAGCCATGAGGTCATCGAGACGCTCGGCTTCGACACCTTCGACAGCGAGTCGATCACCTTCCACCCCGAGTCCGGGTTCACCATCGACTCCCCGACGATCTCCGGCACGATCTCCGGGACGCCGCTCCATGCCCGTGCGGTCTTCGCAGGGGAGACGGCGCCGGAAGCCTTCAGCCTCGACCGCGAGCACCCGATCCACCACTACCAGCAGAGCGCCAGGGTCACCGGCGAGCTGACGATCGGCGGCCGGACCATCACCGTCGACGGCCACGGCTACCGCGACCGCACGTGGGGCTTCCGCGACGAGTCCTCCAGCGTCGAGGAGTACTACGGCACGATGTGGGTCTTCCCCGACTTCGCGCTCTCCGCGCTGCGGCTGCTCGGTCGCGACGGGCGTGCCGCCACGCTCGGCTACAAGCTCGGTGCCGACGGGAGCAGCGAGGCCGTCACCGCCATGTCGCTGGTCCGCGACGGCGCCGGGCTGTTCGTCGCGACGCGGATCGAGACCGCCGGCGGTGAGCTGCTGGACATCAGCCTGCAGGAGCGCCGGGCCACCTTCTGGTGCCCGATGGGCGAGGAGCGGCAGGACGGCGCGACGCTCAGCGCCTACGACGAGCTCGGCCGGCTGCGCACCGCCGACGGCGTCGAGGGCTTCGGCCTCCTCGAGCAGGGCATCACGCGAAAGCTGTTCTGAGCATGCCCACGGGTCACGAGGCGGAGAAGACGGCAGCGGTCGGCCTGCCGCACGTGCTGGAGCTGGAGGCGTGCGTGGGCGATGAGGCGCTCGCGCGCACCGGAGGCAAGGCGGTCGGCCTCGGCCGGCTGCTCGACGCCGGCCTGCCCGTGCCGCGCGGGTTCGCCGTCACGACCGACGCCTACCGCGCCGCGCTCGGCGACGCACTCGGCGCGATCGACGAGCTCGTCGGCGCCGGCGGCACGCCCGCCGCGAACGAGGCGGCCTCGGTGAAGATCCGGGCCCGCATCGAGGCTCTCGAGCTGCCAGCAGCGGTCGCCGACGCCATCGACGACGCGTACAGCGCCCTCGGGGACGATGTGCCCGTCGCCGTGCGCTCGAGCGCGACGGCCGAGGACACGGGCGAGGCCTCCTTCGCCGGGCAGCAGGACACTTACCTCTGGGTTCGGGGCGCCCACGAGGTGCGCCGCCACGTCGTCCGCTGCTGGTCGAGCCTCTTCACCCCGCATGCGATCGGCTACCGCGAGCGCGTCACCTACAGCGCCGACGACCTGGCGATGGGCGTCGTCGTCCAGGAGATGGTCGACGCGGAGGCCGCCGGCGTGGCGCTGACGCTCGACCCGGCGACGGGCGCCCGCGACGTGGTCTACCTCGAGGCCGCCCTGGGCCTGGGCGAGGGCGTCGTCCGCGGCGACGTCCCGGGGGACCGCATCTGGGTCGCGAAGGACCCGCCTGCCGTGACCCGCACCGAAGTCGCCACGAAGGACCGCGCGCACCGCTTCGACGCCGACGCGGAGGAGGTCCGCGTGACTGACGTCGACGCGGACGCCGCCGCCGCGCCCGCCCTCAGCGACGCAGAGGCGCTCGCCGTCGCGGCGCTCGCGTCCCGCATCGAGACGATCTTCGAGCGTCCGATGGACATCGAGTGGGCGCTCGCGGCCGACCGCGAGGTCGCCCTCCTGCAGGCCCGTCCGGAGACCGTTTGGTCGCACCGCGACGCGCCCGCGCCACCCGGGCAGGCCGACGACTGGGACCCGCTGCACCACACGAGCCCGCCGACCGCGCACTGGACGACGACGAACCTCGGCGAGACCGCGCCGGGTGTCCTCTCGCCGCTCGCGTGGACCCTCTGGAGGACCGCGGGCGAGAGCGCCATCCGCCGCGCAGGGCACAACCTCGGCGTCCTGGACGACAGCGAGGTCGCAGTGCCCACGCGTGATGAGGACCGGCTCGTGAAGGCGTTCTACGGCCGCGCGGCGATGCAGGTCGAGTTTCTCGCGACGCTCGGGGACCGCATGCCCGGCACGACCGGGCAGGAGGCGGTCCGCAGCATCCTCGGCGACCCGCCGGAGGACATCGCGTACGCGCCGACCCGCTGCCGCTGGCCCGCCGTCGCGCGCAAGCTGCCGGTCGTCTTCACCCGCGGGCCGGGCTGGCTGCACGCGGAGGCCGAGCGGACCGAGCGGTGGTGGCAGGCCTCGGTCGCCCGGGTCGACGGCCTCGACCGTGACCAGGCCACGCGCCTCTTCGCCGAGGCGGAGGAGAACTTCTCACGCACGCTGGCACTGCAGACCACCGGCCTGCTCGGTGTCGTGCAGCCGCTGTACGACGCACTGGGCCGGCTCTGCGCGAAGACCGGCGTCGGCGACGTGAACTCGCTCAGCGCGGGCTACAGCGGCTTCAAGGAGGTCGCGGTCGTCGGCGAGCTGTGGCGCGCGGCGCACGGGCAGACCACCATCGAGGCGATCGTCGCCGAGCACGGCTTCCACGGTCCGCTCGAGGGCGAGCTGTCCACGCGCGTCTGGCGCGAGGACCCGTCGATCCTCGAGGGCCTGCTCCACCAGTACGCCTCTCGCGAGGACCCGCGGGTGCGGGACACCGCTCTGCGCGCGCGGCGCGAGCAGCTCGAGGGCGAGCTCGTGGCCTCTGTCGCGCCGCCGCTGCGCCCCGCCGTCCGCCGCCTCCTGGCGATGTGCGCCCGGCGGATCCCGCTGCGCGGCGTTGCCAAGCGCTCGTTCCTGCAGTCGATCGACGTCGCCCGCGCGGCCGCCCGGCAGATCGGCGACTGCCTCGTCGCCGAGGGGGTGCTCGCCGACCGGGAGGACGTCTTCTACCTCACGACCACCGAGCTGACCGGCACGCTCCCGGCGAACGCGCGTGAGCTCGTCGCCCGCCGTCGCGCGCGCCGCGAGATGTACCGCGCTCTGGAGATCCCCGCGAGCTGGACAGGCGACTGCGTGCCCGTCGATCCCGGCGTCGCCCACGCTGGTGACCCCGACATTGTCACTGGCATCGGCGTGTCCGCCGGCGTGGTGGAGGGCGTGGTCCGCGTCCTGCAGAGCTCGAGCTCGCGAGACCTGCAGCCCGATGAGATCCTCGTCGCCGGGTCGACCGACCCCAGCTGGTCGTCGATCATGTTCATCTCGGCCGCGCTCGTCGTCGACATCGGCGGCGCCCTGAGCCACGCCTCGATGGTCGCGCGTGAGCTCGGCATCCCGTGCGTCGTGAACACGGCGAACGGAACCCGCCGCCTGAAGACCGGCGACCGGGTCCGCGTGGACGGCGGACGCGGGCTCGTGGAGATCCTCGGGCGGGCGTCGGAGCCGCCCGATCAGCCAGCTCGGGCAGCAAGCAAATAACATATACGAGACGTGTACGTCAAATGGGGTGACGCGCGAGCGTGCGCCCTGTGTTCAATCGCCGAGGATCGATATGGCAGCAGCAGAGGGCGACGATGAACGCTCGATGATCGACGAGGCCCTCACCACGCTCGTGAACCTCCGCGACGTCGGCGGGCTTCGGGTGGCCGGCGGGCGGCGCACGCGCAGGGGTGTCCTGCTGCGGAGCGATGCGCCTCTCGCCGACGATCGGGCTCCGGATGTCACCGCTTGGCCGCCCAGGACGGTCATCGACCTGCGATCGGCCGGCGAGGGCGCCGACATACATCCTCTGGCTGCGGTTGCGCGCATCGAGTCGGTGCCGCTCAACACCGCAGCTGGTCTGCGCCGACTGCTGGACGGCGGACCTGGCGAGGGCCTCATCCCGGTCTACCGGGAGATGCTCGCGCACGCTGGCGCTCAGTTCGCCGCCATCGCCAAGCTGATCGCCGGCGCTCCCGCGCCCATCCTCGTGCACTGCGCCGCGGGCAAGGATCGCACGGGCACGCTCGTCACCGTGCTCTTGGCCGCCGTAGGCGTGGAGCCGACCGAGATCGTCGCTGACTACACGCGCACAGATGCCAACATGGCGCGGGTCCTCTCCCGTGCCCGGGCTGCCGATCTGGCGGCGGGACGGCCCGACGTCGTGACGGATCTGGTGACGCGGCGGCCCGACCTCGTGCGCGCGCCGGCCGAGGCGGTCGAAGAGGTGCTCAGCATCCTCGCGGACGCTGGAGGAGCGGCGTCCTGGCTGCTGGCGAACGGGCTCTCCGCCGACGGCCTCCTGCGCCTCCGGGCGCGCCTGGTCGATGACGCGCCTGTCTCCCGACGCGCCTGAGCCGGCCTTTCCAGCCCGCACGAAAAAGAATCCCACACAAGTACGAGACGTGTATAGCATCCTCTCCGGGGAGCGCTGGACCGCCTGCAGACGACGCAGGCGGGTACGTCAACCAAGAGGAGAGGGTCGTTGTGACATCACTGAGGATTTCCCGGAAGGCGAAACGCGGGGGAGCGTGTGCGCTCTTCGCGGCAACGCTGGCAGTCACCGGCTGCGGGTCAAGCGACAGCTCGAGCACCGGGGCAAGCTCGTCGAACACCGGTGCCAAGAGCAGTGCGGCGATCGACACCGCGGCGCTGGGAGCTCCGAAGAAGGCCACCGGTGCGCCCGTGAAGATCGGGCTGATCAGCGCCGAGGGCGGCCAGTCGGTGAACTATCCCGAGTCGGGCACCGCCGCCAAGGCGGCCGCGAAGTACGCGAACGACTATCTCGGCGGGATCGGCGGCCACGCGGTCGAGATCTCGTTCTGCAAGGAGGACTCGACGCCCGCCTCGGCCCGTGCATGCGCCCTGCAGATGACCCGGGACAAGGTCGCCGGCGTCGTCTATCCCGTGGGGACGAGCGGCGGGACGATCGCCTCCATCGTGACGAAGGCCGGGCTCCCGTACGTCACGGTCTCGCCGAGTTCGGCGCCCGAGTTGACGATGCCGCGGGCGCACTCGATCAACGGCGGGTTCTTCAGCTACCTGGGGGCCTGGCCGCTCTACGCCAAGCAACAGGGGGGCGACAGCTACTCGCTCCTGTTCCAGGGTGCTCCGGATGTCGTGGCCGCCACCAAGCCGATCGCCGAGGCCCGCGCGAAGGCGGCCGGCGTGAAGGTCACCCTCGTCGGGGTCGCGCCCGGAACTCCCGATGCCACTCCGCAGGTGACCGCGGCGCTGCAGGGCGATCCGAAAGGCGTTGCGACCGCGTTCGACACGAACACGTGCATCTCGGTCATCCGCGCCTTCGCCCGAGCCGGCAGCAAGGCTGAGCTGTGGAACTCCGCGCAGTGCGTCACGAAGGCCGTGCAGGACGGCACCGGTCAGAAGGTCATCGACGACAGCCTCAGCTTCGATGTCGCCGACCCCGAGGACAAGACGTACCAGGCGGTGATGGCGAAGTACGGGGCGACCGCTGAGGGATTCCCGATGTTCGGGTACGAAGCGATGCTCGCCCTGATCACCGGGGCGAACGCCGGTGGCATCGGCGCGGACGTCACGCCCGCGACGGTCGAGAAGGCCATCAGCAGCGCGAAGGACGTCCCGTTTCCGTCGATCAAGGGTGCGACGTTCACCTGCGACGGCAAGCAGATGGCCGGCATGCCCAGCGTCTGCGGCGACACGATGATGATCGCCGACATCGAGAACGGGAAGCCGACGAACTTCCGCGTGTTCATGAACAAGGGCCAAGCGGTCAAGTAGAGATCGGACAGGAGAACGGTCATGGAGTACGTTCGGTTTCTGCTCCTGGGGGTGAGTGCCGGCGGGGTCTACGCCGCCCTGGCACTCGCCCTCGCCGTGACGCACCGCGCCTCGGGGGTCGTGAACTTCGCGATCGGCGCGGTCGCGCTCTACACGAGTTACACGTACGCGCTCCTCCGGCAGGACGGCGGGCTCCTGAACCCGTTGCCGGGCTTCTCGCGGACCGTCAGCGTCGGCGGCGACCCGGGGCTCGCGGTGTCGATCGTGTTGTCCCTGATCGTCGCCGGGCTGCTGGGCCTGTTGCTGTACGTCTTGATCTTCCGCCCTCTGCGGTCGGCTCCACCGGTCGCGAAATCGGTCGTGACCATCGGCGTGTTGGTCACCATCCAGGCGCTGCTCGTCCAGCGCGTGGGGACGCAGCCCATCCAGGTCGACGCGATCATCCCGCGCGGCCAGGTCACCGTCGGCGGTGGCGGAGTGCCGAGCGAGGCCCTGTGGTTCGCCGGGACGATCGTTGCGCTCGCCGCGGTGCTGGGAGCAACCTTCCGGTTCACCCGCTTCGGGCTGGCGACGCGTGGCGTGGCAGAGAGCGAGAAGGGCGCGCTGGTCACCGGGCTGTCACCCGATCGGATCGCGGCCGTGAACTGGGCGCTCAGCACGGCCGTGGCGGGCCTCGCCGGGATCCTCATCGCCCCGATCGTGGTGCTCGTCCCCGATCAGTACACCCTCTTCGTCGTGCCGGCCCTCGCGGCCGCACTCGTTGCCGGGTTCTCGAATCTCGGGATCGCCGTAGCCGCTGGCCTGACCATCGGCATGATCCAGAGCGAGCTCACCTTCCTGCAGCTGAAGTGGTCCTGGCTGCCGCAGTCCGGGATGCCGGAGCTCGTCCCGCTGGTGCTCGTCCTCGCGTTTCTCGTCGTTCGTGGTCAGCCGCTGCCCGAGCGGGGCGCCCTGATCCGGAGAACCATCGGTGCCGCTCCGAACCCCCGGCGCATCCTGCCTGCGACCACCTTCGGCATCGTCGCGGGCGTGCTGTGCGTGGTGGTCCTGAGCGGGAGCTACCGTGACACGTTCGACGCGAGCATGGCGTACGCCATCATCGCGCTCGGTCTCGTCGTGGTGACGGGCTACGCCGGTCAGGTGTCGCTCGCTCAGCTGACGATCGGGGGCGCGGGCGCCTTCATGCTCAGCCGGCTCAGCGTCGACCTCAACATCCCGTTCCCCTTCGCGCCGCTCCTGGCTGCGGCGTGCGCGGCGGGGATCGGCGTCCTCATCGGACTCCCGGCCCTCCGCATCCGCGGTCTGCCGGTGGCGGTCGTGACGCTCGCCCTGGCCGTCTCCCTCAACGCGTTCTGGTTCAACAACCCTGACCTCAACGGCGGCACGAACGCGCCACCGGTCGCGTCGCCCTCGCTGTTCGGCATCGACCTCAGCGGCGGTACGGGCGGGACGCCGCGGGTCGCCTTCGGGCTGATGTGCCTCGCGTTTCTCCTGCTGTCGGGGCTCGCCGTCGCCTGGCTGCGCCGCAGCCGCCTGGGCGCGGCGATGCTCGCCGTCCGCGCCAACGAGCGCTCCGCCGCCGCCGCGGGCGTCAGCGTCGCCCGCACGAAGATCACCGCGTTCGCGATCGGCTCCTTCCTGTCGGCGCTGGGCGGCTGCATGCTGGCCTACCAGCAGGGGAACGGCACGGGCACGACGTTTGCCCCGATCGCGGGCCTCGGCTTCTTCGCCATCGTCTACCTTGCCGGGATCACCTCGATCTCCGGTGGTGTGGTGGCCGGGCTCCTCGTCTCGGGCGGCATCTTCTACAACCTCCTCAACCGTGGGGTGGACCTCGGCGACTGGTACGCGACGATCGCCGGGATCGGCCTGATCCTGACGGTCATCATGAATCCTGAGGGAGTCGTGCGCCCGCTGCACGCGCTGGCGGATCACTGGCACGCCCGCCGGCGGCGGGAAGGCGACAGCCCGGCGCGCGCCGAGGGGCAGCCGACCGCCAGTCCCGACCAGCAGCCGGCGGCCGTCCCCGCATCACCGCCCGGCCCGCCCTTGCTCGAGGTGTCGGAGCTCACCGTCATCTACGGGGGTGTGGTCGCGGTCGACAGCGTGTCGCTGACGGTCGGAAGCGGCGAGATCGTCGGGCTCATCGGGCCGAACGGCGCGGGCAAGACGACCCTCATCGACGGCATCAGCGGATTCGTGAGATGCCGCGGTTCGGTGACGTTCGACGGCCGGTGCCTGGACGACCTGCGGCCGTTCCAGCGCATCCGGTCCGGGCTCGGCCGCACGTTCCAAGGGGTGGAGCTCTACGAGGATCTCTCCGTGGAGGACAACGTCCTCGTCGGAGAGGAGGCCGCCCGCCACGGGGGGGATCACGTCGCCGGTGAGCCGATGGGGGCGGACGGTCGCGAACGCCACTTCGCGACGCTCGGGCTCACCGCCGTGCGCGATCGGCCCGCGCGGGAGCTCTCGCCCGGCCGCCGGCAGCTCGTGTCGATCGCCCGGGCGCTCGCCGGCAGGCCGCGCCTGATCCTCCTGGACGAGCCGGCCGGTGGCCTGGATTCGACCGAGAGCCTGTGGTTGGCGGAGCGGCTCGAGCGGGTGCGCGAGGCGGGCACGAGCATCCTGCTCGTCGACCACGATATGAGTCTCGTGATGGGTCTTTGCGACCGCATATACGTGCTTGACGTCGGCAGCGTGATCGCGTGCGGAACGCCGGCGCAGATCGCTGAGGACCGCGGCGTCTCCGCGGCGTACCTGGGCAGCACCCACCAGCGAACCGAGGAGACCGTCGCATGACCGCCCTGCTGGAATGTCGCGCGCTGGAGGCGGGGTACCTCGGCCGCCCGGTGGTGAGGGACTTCGACCTCGCGCTCCGACCCGGCACCGTCACCGCGCTCCTGGGGCCGAACGGGGCCGGGAAGACCACCGTGTTGTTGACCCTCGCGGGGATCATTCCCGGCATCGGGGGCAGCATCGAGATGGGCGGTGCCTCCGTGTGGCGCTCCGGGCCGCGCGCGCTGACGAAGCGCGGCCTGGTGCTCGTCCCGGATGACCGCTGGCTCTTCACCGCCCTGACCACACGCGAGAACCTCACGCTCGCGCGGCGCAAGAACGGGCTCTCCGTCAGGGACGTGCTGGAGTACTTCCCGTCGCTCGTCAAGCGCCTCGACGTCGCGGCGGGCAAGCTGTCCGGTGGGGAGCAGCAGATGCTCGCCACCGCACGGGCGCTCATCCAGGAGCCGAAGGTCCTGCTGATCGACGAGATGAGCATGGGTCTCGCGCCGGTCCTCGTCGAGCAGTTGATGCCGATCGTCCGCCGCGTGGCAACCGACACCGGTGCGGCCGTGCTCCTCGTGGAGCAGCACGTCAAGCTCGCCCTCCAGATCGCCGACGAGGCGGTCGTCCTGACCCATGGCGAACTGGCGCTCCGGGGGCCGGCGGCCGATCTCCTGCGCGACCCCGCGCGGCTCGAGCGCGCCTACCTCAGCAAGACGCACGCGTCCTGACGAGCCCGCGGTGCGGGCGCCGTCACCGCGAGCGTCGTGTCCACGGGATATACCACCCTGATGGCTACAGACCGAACACCAGCAGCCGACGACGGTCGGAGCCGCCCTGCCGCACGTGCGCTGACCCGCGCCAAGGTGGTGCTCGAGGCGCGCGCGGTGGTGCGCGAGGAGGGCATCGAGCGGCTGACGATGCGCCGGATCGCGAACCGCTGCGGCGTGAGCACGATGACGCTGTACCGGCACGTCCGCACCAAGGAGGAGCTCCTCCAGGCACTCGCCAACACCTACTTCGAGGAGATCGTGCTGCCGAGCCCCGTCACCGAGCCCGACGGTCCGCCCTGGGACGTGCGGATCGCGGACCTCTATCGCGAGGTCCGGCGCGTCTATCACCAATATCCGGAGCTTGGGGCGATCGCCGCGAAGCAGCCGGTCGACGGCATGGGTGCCTTCCGCGGCGCCGAGGTCGTGCTGGCCTGTCTGGCCGAGGGTGGCGTGACCGGCGCCCGGGCGATCGCGGTGTTCGATGCCCTCGGCCTGTTCGCGACATCCTTCGCGCAGCGCGAGATCGCCGAGACGCCTGAGATCCGCGCGGCCCGCGCGGCCCGGATGCTCGTCCTTCCGCGCGAGGAGTTCCCTCACCTGCGCCGCACTGCGCTGGCGATGGCAGACCGAACGCAGGGCGAGCACTTCGACGAAGCGCTGGAAGCGATCCTCGACGGCGTGCGGTCCCGCAAGCCGCGACGCGGCCGGTCCTGACGCCGCCAGCCACCGGCTCATCGAGCGGCCCGAGGGGGACGCCAGCCCGTCGACGGCCGCCCGCAGGCCGCCGAAAATAAATCCCCCACACATGTACGGGACACGTATAGTACTTCCACGCCGAGGGTCTCGGCGGAAGATCCAGACAACCGCCGACGGCAGCCGAGAACGCAGTGAGAGCGAGCGGCGGCGATACAGGAGGAGAGTCCCATGGGTGCATCATCAACCGGCTCGACGGACGTGGAAGTGGGCGTGGGCGTGGACGTGGAAGGCCTTTCGCGCCTCGTCTCCCGCGACGTGATCCCGGGCGCGACGGACGTCACCGTCAGCACCATCCGGCCGGCGGCGAGCGGCTACTCGAACGACACGCTGTTGTTCGAGGTCTCCTACCGCGAGGACGGCAGGCCCGAGAGCCGCTGGTTCGTCGCGCGGATCGAGCCCACGCGGCCCGCGCTCTTCCCCCGGTACGACATCAGCCTGCAGCACGGGGTCATGGCCGCCCTGAGCCGCCACACCGACGTGCCGATGCCGGCGGTGTACCGCAAGTACGACGACCCGTCCCTGTTCGGAGCCCCGTTCTTCCTCATGGACCGTGTCAGCGGCTTGATCGCCGGCGACGACCCGCCCTTCACCCGCGAAGGCTGGATCCTCGAGCTGCCGGTCGCCCAGCAGGCCGACATCCTGGACCGATCGCTCCATGCCCTGGCCCAGATCCACGCCGTGGATTGGGAGGCGCTCGGGCTCGGCCCGGTCGTCGGCCACAACGCCGGCGACGACGTCCTCCGCACCAAGCTCGCCGAGTTCCACGCCTTCTACCGCTGGGTCGCGGGGGACTCCCGTGACCCCCTCGTGGAGGACGCGTTCGCCTGGCTCCACGAGCACCTCCCGTCCGACCACGAGGAGCTCGTCCTCAACTGGGGCGACCCGCGAGTCGGCAACATGATCTTCAGCGAGGACCTGTCGGTGGCCGCGATCCTTGACTGGGAGATGGCGTGCATCGCCAGTCGGGAGATGGACATCGGCTGGTACACGTTCGCGCTGCGGTACTTCACCGAAGGCATCGGCGCACCGATGCCTCCCGGCTTCGGGAGCGTCGACGAGATCGTCAGCCGGTACGAGGAGCTCAGCGGACACACCGTCCGTCACCACCACTTCTACGAGGTCGTCGCCGGGGTGAGGAACGCGATCCACACGATGCGCATCGCGCACCTGCTGATGGCGAAGGGGCTCCTGCCGGAGGACTCCGACATGACCACGAACAACGGGGCCACGCACATCCTGTCGCGTCTGCTGGGCAAGCCCGCCCCGGGACCCGTCGTCGGCCAGTTCGCGAGGGGCTGAGGCGATGCCCGTGAACGACAGCACCGCCAGCGTGGCCGAGCTCCTGCTCAACGGTTTGGTGAGCCTGCAGGAGGAGCAAGCCGCCCGGGCGGAAGACCCACAGGTGCGCGAGGGTGTCGAGCGGTGGTTCGCCGACAGCTGGCCCCATCGGTCGATCCTCGGATCGGGCGACTACGACGTGCCGCGCGGCGGCGCGTCCAACGAGATGCTCGCGTTCGACGTGACCTGGGCGCAGGACAGTCCGCAGCGCACCCAGCGCTTTCTGCTCCGCTTCGAGGGCGACGACGAAGCGATCGCGCCGCCCGCGAGCGACAGCGTGCAGACCTCGACCGAGCTCGAGTACCTCGTCCAGTCCGCGCTGCACCAGACCGGCACGTGCCCGACCGCGCCCCTGGTCGGCATCGAGCCCACCGGCGACGTGCTCGGCCGGCCCTTCTACGTCATGCAGCACGTCCCGGGACGCGTCCCGCCGACCGCGGGGCAGAACGTCGCCGGGTTCGTCTGCGAGAACCTGGGTCCCGAGCAGCGGGCGACCCTCATGCGCCACGGGCTGGCGGCGGTCGCCGACTTCCACCGCCTGGACTGGGAGGGCGCCGGGCTTACCTGGCTCCACAACGACCCGTCCACGGCCGTCACGCGACAGCTCGCCCTCTACCGCGAGTACATCCAGCGCTACCTGCGCGGTGCCGAGCACCCCATCCTCATGGGGTCGCTCGACTGGCTCGACGCGCACGTTCCGGAGCCGGTCCCGCTCGCGCTCACCTGGGGTGACGCGCGGCCGGGCAACCTCATGTTCGACGACGCCTGCGAGGTGGCCGCCGTGCTGGACTGGGAGCTGGCCGCACTCCTCCCGCCCGGGGTCGACGTCGGACACTGGATGCTGGCCGACTTCATGGTCCACGAGAGCGAGGGGACCCAGCGGCTGCCGGGCTTCCCGACGCGCGCGGACCAACTGGCCATCTACGAGGCGTGCCTCGGGTCGGAGGTCCGGGACCTCGGCTTCTGGGAGGTCTTCGCGGGAATGAAGTCGGCCTACGTCTTCATCCGGGTGGTGCGCCGGATGCAGGACAAGGGTGTCATGCCCCCCGACGGCGACGCCTTGTTCTACGACAACTTCGCCGTGCGGTACCTCGAGGAGCGCACGGTCAAGAACGCGCCGGGACTGCTCGGGCGATGACGCGCGGCCACGACACGATCGCGGGCGACGGCATGTCGACCGACGCCGAGCTCGACTACGCGGCAAGCGGCGGCGTCGGGTTCGGGACGTTCTCCGCGGCCGACGAGTACTTCCACGGGACCGGACCCGCCGGTGACTCGCTCACCGAGACCTGGTACTGGGGCTTCTTCGTCCCGGAGCTGAACATCAACTGCTACGCGTACTGCTGGGTGCATCCGAACCTGCACGTGGCGTCCGCGGGGCTGATGATCTACGAAGGCGTCAAGCAGCACCATCTCGCCGCTGAGCTGTTTGACATGCCGATGTTCCTCGCGGACTCCTTCGTCGGGGATGGCAGCGACATCCGGGTGCCGAACGGGCTGCGCGTGCAAGTCATCACGCCGCTCGAGGAGGTCCACCTGACGTACGAGGACCCGGCGCGCGAGACGAGCGTGGACGTGCGCATCCGGGCGCTGTCGGAGCCGGTGATGCGTCCGAGCAACAAGCACTTCGAGCAGGTCGTCGCCACCACTGGTGAGCTCACGCTCCGCGGGGCACGCCACCGGGTGGACTGCGTCAGCGTCCGCGACCGCTCCTGGGGCGAGCTCAGGCCCGAGGGCCACAACCCGTCTCCGCCGATGACGTGGACCACCGGTGCGACTCAGGACGGCGCGACGGCGTTCACCGTCAGCGCCCTCGACGCGCCCGCAGCGGGCTCCGGGAACGGTGCCCCGGCGGCGGCAGCGTTCAAGGACGGCTGGCTGCGGCGCGATGGACGCGTCCTGCGGATCGCGCGCGCGGCGAAGACGACCACGCGGGAACCGTCGACGCTGCGCCCGACGCGGCACGTCATCGAGGGCGAGGACACCGAGGGGAGGGGCTTCCGCTGGGAGGGCGAGGTGGTGGCCGGCCTGCCCTGGGGCGGCTGGCACAACGCACGCTGCCACCTCGGCCTCGTGCGCTGGGACATGGACGGGCGGATCGCCTGGGGCGAGACGATCGACGTCCAGTGGAACGACTTCATCTGGCGAAACAGCTAAAGGACGCGAAGGCACATGGCCATGCGATACACCGGACGCGACGCCGTCCGGGAATACGAGTCGGCGGACAACCTCCGCCAGGAGCCGGGCCCCGAGCCGCACTGGCAGGACAGCACCTGGCTGCAGTGGTGGGACCTTGAGCGCGGCGTCGGCGGCGTGCACCGGATCGGACACCAGTACAACGTCGACGGCGGCCCCCGGGTGATCAACTGGAGCAACCTCGTCACCCCTGCCGGGATCTTCAAGAAGGTCACGGATCTGCCGCTGCGTGCCGAGGACAAGCTCGAGCATGGCTGGGGCTGTGGCGATGACACCTGCCGTTCGGAGGTCTTCGACGGGCGTCACGTCTGGACGGTGGACGACCCCGGCACGGGCGTGAGCGCGAGTCTCACGTTCACGGATTACCACGACGGGTTCCTCGGCTTCCCGACGGCGGGCCGCACCGCGAGCGACATCACCGCGCACCACATCGACGTCTCCGGTCCGGTGACCGGCACGATCACCGTTCCTGGGGGCACGTTCGAGGTCGACGGCATGGGTTTGCGGGATCACGGCTGGGGTCACCGCGTGCTCGGCACGATGCTCTCCCACCGCTACGTGACCGGGTGCTTCGGACCCGACCTGTCCTTCTGCGCCTACGCGATCCACAACGGGGTCAGCGACACCATCGAGACGTTCGCCTGGGTCGTGCGGGACGAGGAGGTCATCTTCGCCGTCGACGTGGACATCCTCGTGTACGCCGAGGTCGATTCGGCGTCCACCCGCGGCGGGCGCATCGTGCTCTCGCTGGCCGACGGCGAGCAGCTCTCCTGCGAGCTGACGGCGGTGGCCCCCGGACTGCTCAACGAGGTCAGCGGCTTCCTCAACATCAACACGCTCTGCCGGGCCACGCTCGACGACGGCCGGGTGGGGACCGGCCACGTGGAGACGTCGATGAACTTCCGCTACGGCGACCGGCGTCCGGAGCGCATGCAGCACGGCCTGATCGCCAACGGCTTTCACGCGATCGGCGGCGAGAGCCTCGTCGGCCGCGACGACGGTCCCTTCATCCCCAAGCACGTGCTCTGAGCCCGTGCCCGACCAACCGAACCGACCTGAAGGCGCCATGACCCAGACTCAGACCACGCACACGGATCACGACGCGCTGGCGCCGGTCGTCGAGGACCTGAGCACCTTCATCGTCTGCGGCAGGGTGACCACCGAGGACAAGCCCGGGCACACCCACATCACGTCCGCGCTGACGGACGCCGTTGAAGCTGAACGTCTCGGCTTCCGCCGCGTCTGGCTCTCCGAGCGCTTCGACCTGAAGGACGCCGGCGCGATCCTCGCCGGGGTCGCCGCACGCACGACCCGGCTTGACGTCGGCACAGCGGCCCTCGCTTCGTCGTCACGACATCCGCTCGTCACCGCCTCGTTCGGAGCGACGATGAACGGGCTGTACGGCCCGCGGACGATCCTCGGGCTCGGGCGCGGCGCGGGCATGCCCGGCATGACCGTCCACAAGATCGCCGACATCGTCCACTACGCCCGGACCCTGAAGGGGCTCTGGGCTGGAGGGATCGTCTCATGGCAGCCGGCCGGTGCCGCGGAGGCCATGGACCTGCGCACGGTCGATGCGCTGGGTGACGTCCCCCGTCCGGAGCTGTGGTACTGCACCTACGGGGGACCGAAAGCGGCGGTGGCGTGCGCCGATGAAGCGTTCGACGGGGTCATGCTCTACCCGTTTCTCACCGTCGAAGCGGTCAAGACCGCGGTCGAGCGGATGCGCAACGCCTGCGCCGACCGGGGGCGAGACCCCGACTCGCTGCGCATCTGCCACCCGATCGTGGTCGCGAACGATCTTGACGACCTGACAACGAGGGCCTACGCGCACGCTCGGCTCGTGACCTACCTGGAGTGGCCCGGGCACGGCGAGATCCTCGCGCGGGCCAACGGCTGGGACGAGGCCGTGTTGGCCCGGCTGCGCCACCACGACGCACTACGTGCAATGCCCGACATGAGCGCCGACCAGAGCTTTCACCGCATCGACCTCATCGAGCCGTCGCGGGTGATCCCCGACGAGTGGGTCACCGACACAGCAGCGATCGGCTCGGTGGAGCGGTGCGTCAGCCAGTTCCACCGCTATCGGGACGCCGGTGTCGACGAGATCGCGATCTACGGGAGCCGCCCCTCCGAGAACGCGAACCTGATCGCGGCATGGCGCGAGCGCTCCGCGACACGTGAGCCGGTTGCCGCACCGTGAGCGTGGGGGTGCGTCGCGCTTGACGCAGGCTGACGTACCCCGGCACCGGCCCGCGGCGTCGCCGGCGGACGCGACGCTGGCGTCGGCCTGCGCAACTGCGTGGTGACCGCACCGATCGTCGGCGCGACAGGGGTACCCAGGGTTCGAATCCCTGTCTCTCCGCTGTGGACCGTGATTCCCAGCGTGGCGACGGCGACGGCGCTGGTGGTCCTCGCCTGCACGTTGTGGCCCTCCCGGTCACGACTTGCTTCGCGTGGCTGGTCGCGATGACCGTCGTCATCCTCGGGAACGTCTGGCACGGGACTTACGACCCCGCGGACGCGCGCCCGAGCTGACCCGCGCTCACGCGGTCGCCCACGAGACGAGCTCGCTGAGCGTGCGGATGCCGTCCTGAGGGATTCCGACGACGTCGACCGCGTCGGCCTCGCCGAGCGGCGGCACGCCGGTGACGCCGTGGGCGCAGACGAGGTCCCGGAGCTCGGTGCGGCGCGCCTCCGGCGCGACGCCGACCTCCGAGACGCCGGGGTGGAACGTCCGGATGGCGTCGTCGAGGTCGGCGACCGGCCGCACCGCGATGATCCGGCTGGCCGGGTGGGTGGAGAGGTCGAAGGTGCTGCCGAACACGACGGCGGCGGAAGTGGGCGCGCGGGCGTCGCCGTTGACGTGCCAGGTGCCGTGCCGCATGCCGCCCCGGCGTGCCTGGCGCAGGCGCGCGGCGGCGTCGCGGTTCATCGGGCTCGGGAAGCGCGCGTCCCAGCGGGCCAGCTCGAGGGTGAGGGCGTCGGCGTAGCGGTGCGCGGTGTCGCCGTCGCCCTCGACGTAGTGCACGAGCGAGGCGATGCACGCCTTCTGGTTCCAGATCAGCGTGTCGGTGACCGCGCGGCGGATCGTCTCGTCGAAGCTGCCGGGGGTGAGCGCCTCGGCACCGATGAGGCTGGCGCCGTAACGGGGGTTGAAGGTCAGCGTCTTGGTCAGGCCGGCACGGGCACGCACGGAGTTGACCGCGTGCGGAGCGCCCCAGACGACGATCCGATCGAAGACCTCCGCAGCGAGCACCCGGTCCTCGATCCGCGGGTCGCCGCCCTGCCAGTAGACGATCGACGCGTGCTGGGTCAGGGGGTGCTCCGGGCCGGCGAGGTACAGCGCGACGGCCAGCGCGGCACCCGCGGCCAGCGCACCGGAGGGCATCTTGAGCGTCACCGCCCCCTTGACCGCCAGCCCCCGGACGGCGGAGATGACGGGGATCATCGGGGAGTTCCCGGCGGTGATGTGCAGTTGGCGGGTGGGGAAGGCGCGGACCTCGAGGGCGCCCGTCCGCGGCAGTGGCCCGCCGCCGCCGAGCGCACCAGAGAGCTGCGCGGTGAGCCCCGGCTGCGGTGAGGAGCCGGTGACCGGTCGCCAGCCGTCGATCAGGTCGCGGCCGGGGGCGGAGCCGAACGCGAGCTCGCGGTCGACACCGGCCAGGACTGTCTCACCGTCGAAGGCGAGGGCCAGGCCGGAGAGGGCCGCGTCCAGGTAGGCGATGGGCGTGTCGGTGGTCGCCCGGGTCAGCTCGCGC
>JAOPZJ010000394.1 GCA_025964155.1 Solirubrobacterales bacterium | reverse complement strand
GGCCGGCGTGGCCGCGTGCGGCGCGACGGCGGCCTTGGCCGAGGGCGCCTTCACAGCGGGGAAGTCGATCGCCGGCAGCGTCACGGCCGGCAGGGCGGCCGGCTCGGTCGTGACGTGCGCCCACAGCGCGCTGCCAGGCGGGACGACGTAGCCCACGAACAGCGTGGCCAGCGCCAGCAGGACGAGCAGCCGCCCCCAGCGGCTCTCGCGCAGGCCGATGAGGCTCGTCCCGGGCAGGGCGAGGGTCGAGCCGGAACCGGCAGCTAACGGGGTGAGTGAGGACAAGGACCGGGGGGCGTGGCGGGCGGCAAGAGCGTGCAAAATGCCGCTACCACCGGAATACACAACGATCATGACCGTCAGATCGGCCATTGCTCATCCCCAAAACTTTGGAGATGTCAAAACTCCGACACGACGTCGCGCGTCGGCGTCTTCCGTCCGAACCTACCTGACAGCGCCCAGACCCAGATGAGGATCAACGAATGTTCGATACTCGCGCCGGACGCGGTGACCGCGTCACCGGGCGGCGGTGCCCCAACCGGTCACCGCACCGTGAACAGGACCCGGTTGCGGTCCTTGGTCGTGAAGGAATCCTCGCGAAAGCCCGCGCCGATCGTGGCGCGCGACAGGAGCTCGTACTGGCCGGCGGGCAGCCCGCCCGTCGGCAGCGTCCAGCGCGTCGTGCCGTGCGCCGTCAGCCAGGTGGGCGCGCAGGATGCCTTGGCTGCCACGTGCTTGGTGCGGAAGCCTCCGTGGGTGGAGGCCAGCCAGCGGCATCCGCCCCCCAGCCGGCGAACGGCCACGCTCACCCGCGTGACCCGGAGGAGCTTCGCCTTCGCCGGGCCGCGCCCGGGGCTGGCCGCCCCACGCAGCGTCGCGGCCGAGCCCGCGGGGCGCGTCGCGTTCGTGTCCCCCACGTCCAGCAGCCGGGGCGAGATCGTCACGGAGTTGTTGGACGCCACCGGATCCCCGGCGTGCGCGACGCCGAAGATCATCTTCACCTTGCTGCCCGCCTTGACGGGCTTGCGGACCCCGGCGGCGACCTCGTCGGCGACGTCGTGCCCGGCGTCGACCGAATAGGCCTTCTCCGTCGTCGCGCGGCGTCCGGCGCCCGAGACCGCCACGCGCACCCCGCCACACGTGGCCGTGCCCGCGTCCCTCACCGTCAGGCTGAAGTCGAGGGTCCCCTCGCTGGGCACGAACGACGGTCGGCTGGCGGCCGCCACGCCGAGGTCGCAGTAGCTGAAGCGGACATGCAGCGCGGCGAGGTTGTCGATGAGGTCCGTGTCGCCGGTCGCCGCGAGCGTGAAGGTCGCGGTGTCCTCGGGGCGCAGGCCACCGAGGAACCCGAGCCGCGCGGCGGCCGAGGTGAAGCTCGTTCCGGGTGCCACCGGTCCCGTCGCGATCGGCCCGGCTACGCCGTTGTCGGTGAGGCCGTAGGAGCCGGAGACGCTGATCGAGCCACCGCACGCCAGCGTCCCGTTGTTGGCGACCTGGAAGGTCACCGGGGCCGTCTGCGTCCAGGGCAGCGTCAGCTCGAGCGGCCGGGTCACGGACAGGGCGAGGTTGCAGGTCTTGCCGGCGTTCGGATCGGGGACGACGGGCGGGAGCCCACCGCCGAGGAGCAGGCGGGCGTCGCCGAAGCGGGTGTAGGTGCTCTGGCTCGTGGGCGTGGTCACGGTGTCCTGGTACGGCCCGGTGATGGCGACCCAGCCCTGCCCGGCGCTCACCCCGGTAAGCCCGGCCGAGCCCGGCGTCTGGATCGCGATGTCGCCGAAGCCGGCGTCGGCCAGGTTCCCGTCGAGCCCGTTGAACGCCGCGGCGGCCCAATCGGTCGACGACGTGCTCGTCACCGAGCCCGCCACGACGAGCGTGTCGGGGCCGCCCGAGACGCCTGGGACGATGGTCATCGCCTCACCGGCACTGGTGACGGCCAGGCTCGGGTCGATCAGCTGGCCGCGCATGTCGAACTGGCGCGACTGCAGGCCGCTGCCGTCGGCCTCCGCCCGCGCCAGGAACGCGGTGGTGTCCGCGCCCGTCCGGGTGCTGCCGGTCACCCACAGCCGCCCGGCGTAGACCAGCAGCGCGGTGGGCAGCGTCGGGGCGTCCCCCACGGCCAACGGCAGGTCGCCGTTGCTGGCGAACGCGGTGTCGTCGCCGCCGCTGTCGGTGAACGCGTGCAGGGCGCTGGTGGCGCTGCTCGCGGGCCCGAGCTGCACGAGCACGACCACGCCGCCGCCCGGCCGGAAGGCGATGTCGACGCCGGCGTCGGCGCTGGTGTAGCCGCTGCGGTCCACCATGACCGTGCCCGTTGCGCCGAACGCGGTGTTGGGGGTCCCGTCGGCGTTGAACATCGAGACGAAGGTGTCGTCGTTGCCGTTGCGCGCCACATCGCCGGTCACCGCCAGCCGCCCGTCGGGCGCGGCCGCGATCGCCGCCGGGATGTCGGGCGAGAACGCCCCGGCGAAGGTCACGATGCCGTCTGCGACGCCGTCAGCGGCGCCGAACGCGGTGTCCCGGGTGCCGTCGGGCATCAGCCCGACGATCGCGCCGTCGCGGGTGGAGGAGCCGGTGGACCCGGTGGCCGCCAGGATCCGGATGTGGTGGTCGGGGAGGACGACGACGTCGACTCCCGAGTCCTCGACG
>JAOPZJ010000370.1 GCA_025964155.1 Solirubrobacterales bacterium | reverse complement strand
CCCACCATGCGCATCGGCAACACCAACAGCCGGCTCGTGTTCGGGCTCGGGCCCGCCGAGCTGCTGGAGCGCTGGTGCGCCGAGGGCCCGACGCACCACGTCGCGCTCGGCGTCGGCCATCACCTCGAGGAGCTGCGATGCGTCGCGCGGCTGCTGGGCCTACCGCTCAGCGCGGTCCGAGCCTGAGCGTCGAGCCACCCGCGTCCACCGCGCCCGCGCCGGCGACGCCGGGTCCTGCGCGCGGAACGGTCGAGAAGCAAGATGGTTGAAACCGTTCAATCAGTTCAACGTGTCATCCCGGGAGTTCATCGCGAACGCGCAGGCACCCTGACGGTGGTCTCTGCGTCCCCGACGGCGAGCGACTCGCCGTCGGGGAGCAGGACCGTCACCGGCACAGAGGCCGCGACCGTCCAGGCCAGCGCGCCGTCGGGCTCGGCGCGCCAGCTGACGTCGATGACGCCCCCGTCCATCGTGGGCAGCCGGCCCGAGACGGCCGGCAGGGACGTGGGGGAGACGGCCAACTCGTAGGTGTTGACGCCGAGATCCCCGCGCGGGTGCAGCCCGAGCAGGTGCCGCGACATCTGCCACGTCGGCGCGCCCGACCATGCGTGGCAGCGGCTCCAGCGGGGGTCGAAGACCTCCCACCAAGTGGTCGCGCCGTGGTCGAGCATCCAGCCCCAGCAGCGCCGCCACTGCGCGACGGCCGCGTCGCCGTGACCGGCCTCCAGCAGCGCTGCGAGCGTCTCGTGGCCGAAGGACGGCGTGATGAGGCGCGTCTCGCGCATCGCGGGATCGCGGAGGCGCGGCGCGTCGACGGCATTGGGAAAGCACATCTCGAGGTGCGCGAGGACGCGGCGAACGGCCGCCTCCCGCACTGCGGCGTCGAGACCCAGAAGGCGCAGCGCGAGCACCGCCCCATGGAAGCTGACGTCGTCCCAGCCGTCGTCGCCCGCCGGCAGCATGCCGGCCACCAGCGCGCCGAGCCGTGCCGCGTAGGCGTCGGCCAGCGCCGCCGCCTCCGCACCGCGGGCGCCGACCGCGTCCGCCCAGCGGCGCAGGTCGCGCGCCGCGGCGAGGTTGAGCAGCAGCACGACGAGGTCCGGTGCGTCTTCGGGGACCGCGTAGCCCCAGTCGACGAACATCCACGGGATGTCGCGGACGGTGCCGTCGGCGTCGGTCCGCTCGGCCAGGCATCGCAGGTTGGCGACCGCCGAGTCGAGCAGCTGCTCGAGCAGCGTGGGGTCGGCGGTCAGCTCGTAGAGGCGCCAGACCGCCGAGAGCCACCGGGCCGCGTAGGTCCCGAGGTAGATGACCTCGCCGGGGACGAGGCCGCCGACGAGCCCACGCGCGTCCGCGCACTCCGCCGCGTGCACGAGCGTGCGTCGCAGCACCGCGAGGTCGTGGTACGCGACGGCGGCGATCTCCAGCCCGATGCCCGCCGCGTCGCCGACCCACTCGCCGCGCTCGCGCGTCGGGCAGTCGGTGACCGCGTCGTCGGTGCACGCGCGCAGCGTGTCGATCCCGACCCGCCAGATCCGTTCCAGCTGCGCGTCGCCGCAGGCGAAGGCGCCGGCGGGATCGCCGAGCAGGTCGCGGTCGGCGAGCACGACGCGGTCGATCGTGGCCTCGGGGTGCGCGGCCCGGACCTCGAGGTGGCCGAGCCCCATGCCGTCGAGCGTCGTCAGCGTCTCGGTCCCGCCCGCCGTCGTCCACCGCGCCAGCAGACACGTCGGGCCGCCGGAGTTCGGGACGCTTGGGAACACGCGACCGTCGCACAGCTCCTCGGCCACGCCCGCGGTGACGATCGTCCCGGCTGGTGCGGTCACCGTGATGGCCAGCGTGCCCGACCGCTGGCGGTCCAGGTCATAGCGGCGCCATGGGCCGTCCGGGGGCACGGCGGCGCCCGCACGCCCGGCGTCGAGGTCGGCGGCGGCGAACTGGAACGCGGGGTCGTCGAGGGGGTAACCGGTGTGGCGCTCGGCGTAGACGCCCCCTGCGGCGGCGGCCAGCTCCAGCGGCCGCTCGCGCAGCTCGGCCAGCTCGCAGCGTCGCGCCGGCGGCAGGCCGGTGTCGACGACCGTCGCCTCCGGCCATGCGGCGTCGTCGGTCTCCGGTTGCCACCAGGCGCCGTCGACGCCGGTGACGCACCACGGCATCCAGCCCAGGATCGGGCTGATGCGACGACGCGTCTGGACGTGGCCGGACAAGCGCCGGCCGACCCAGCGCACCGCGAGCTCCTCGCCGTCGTCGGCGACCAGCGCGCAGGCGAGGAACGGGGCAAGGTCGGTGAGGACGCGGGTCGGGACGCCGTCGGAGTGGACGTGGGCGGCGAGCACGTGCGCGCCTGGCGCCAGCTCCAAGGCGTAGGTGTGGTACTCCGGTCCGGAGGGCGCGAAGCGGGGCGGGCCCCAGCCGAGCGGCTCGCCGTCGAGCCAGAGCCGGTAGGCGCTTGCGCCGAGCACGCGCACCTCCACCCGCGTCGCGCGGTCGAGCCGCACGTGCCCACGTAGCCCCGCGTGGACGTCCACGCCGTCGCCACCGTCGGCGATCCAGCGGGCGCGATCCAGCGTCAGCGGCTCCGGCTCGGCGATCGCGACGCGCGAGACCGCCAACCGCGGGTCGGCGCCGTGGACCTGCGGGACGAGATCCTCGACCGAGACGGCCGCCGTGGGCTCGGTCATGCCGCGGCGGCCGCCGTGGTGGCGGGCGCCGTAGCGGTCATGATCGCCGCGCCGGAGTCGAGGTCGAAGAAGTGCAGGCGCCCGACGTCCACGCCGACCGTCGCGCGCTCGCCCGCGGCGAACGCCTCGCGGCGGCGCACGGAGGCGACCCAGCGCGTCTGGCCGCTCTGCACCAGCGGGCCACCGACCGGTGCCGCGCCGGCGTCGGCCAGCTCGGGCGTCGCCGGCGCCGGCGCGTCGACCACGAGATGCACAAGCTCCTCCGGGCCGAGCGCCTCCACCAGGCGCACGCCGACGGCCAGCGTGCTCTCCTCGCCGCGACCGTCGGTCGGGCCGAGGTCCTCGGCCCGGATACCGACCGCGATCTGGCGGCGGTCGTATCCGCGTAGCGCCGGCCTCTGCGCCAGGCGCGCCTCCGGCACCCGCAAGCGCGCGTCGCCGAGCGCGACCCACACCGCGTCGCCCGCGGTCTGCACCGTCGCCAGTGCCAGGTTCATCGGCGGCGTGCCGATGAAGCCCGCCACGAACAGGTTTGCCGGCTCGTCGTACAACCGTTGCGGCGACTCGACCTGCTGCAGGAGGCCGCCGTGCATCACCGCGACGCGATCGCCCATCGTCATCGCCTCGACCTGGTCGTGTGTGACGTAGATCGTCGTCGTGCCGAGGTCGCGCTGCACGGCGGAGATCTCCGCACGCATCTGCACGCGCAGCTTCGCGTCCAGGTTGGACAGCGGCTCGTCCATCAGGAAGGCCTGCGGGTCGCGCACGATGGCGCGTCCCATGGCGACGCGCTGGCGCTGACCACCGGACAGCTGGCCCGGTCGGCGGTCGAGCAGCGCCTCCACGTCGAGCATGCGTGCGACACGGTCGATGCGGCGACCGATCTCCGCCTTCTCCACCTTCCGCATCCGCAGCCCGTAGGCGATGTTCTGCCGCACGCTCATGTGCGGGTACAACGCGTAGTTCTGGAACACCATGGCGATGTCGCGGTCCTGCGGCGCAACGTGGTCGACGACGGTCCCGCCGATCCGAACGTGGCCCTCGGTGATCTCCTCCAGCCCCGCGACCATCCGCAGCGCGGTCGTCTTGCCGCAGCCCGACGGGCCGACGAGCACGAGGAACTCGCCGGCCTCGATGCCGAGGTCGAGTGCTTGGACGGCGAGGCTCCCATTCGGGTAGCGCTTCGTCAGGTGGTCGAGTTCGACGTGGGCCATAACTATTGCTCCGGGACAGGGTTGGGACGGGACGACTCGCGAATCACGAGCTCGGGCTGGAAGACGATCTGCTGGTGACGGTGGCGCTCGCCCTCGGCGATCTCGGCCAAAACGGTTTTGCAGGCGCGGTAGCCGAGCTCGTACATCGGTTGCCGCACCGAGCTGAGCGGGACGGCGGCGTCGGCGGCGAACGCGATGTCGTCGTAACCGACCAGCGCGACGTCTTCGCCGACACGGCGGCCCGCCTGCTGGAGCGACGCGAGCGCGCCGAGCGCGAGCAGGTCGTTGGTGCAGAACACGGCGCCGCCGACATCGTCGCCCAGCTCGGCGACGCACGCGCGACCGTCGCGGGCGGTCATGTTGTCGACCTCGACGACGCGGACGGCCTGCTTGGCGTCCAGCCCTGCGGCGGTGGCGGCGGCGTGCGCGCCCTCGACGCGGTCGGCGCACTGTTGCAGGCTCAGCGGTCCGGTGATGACCGTCAACCGGCTGTGGCCGAGCTGAAAGAGGTGCTCGGCGGCGAGCAGGCCGCCGAGGACGTCGTCGACCGACACAGAGCAGTGGCGGCCACGCGGGCTGCGGCGGTCGAGGAGGACCAGGGGCGTCGCGCCCGCGCCGAGTCGCACGAGTTCTTCCGCGTGCTCGTCGACGGGCGAGACGATGATGCCGTCGACGCGCTCGGCGAGCGTGCGGAGGTTCCGCAGTTCCTGCTCGGCCGACGAGTCTGAGTTGCCCAGCACGAGCACGCAGTCGTCCTCCCTGGCCGCGGCCTCCGCGCCGCGGGCGACCTCGGTGAAGAACGGGTTGCCGATGTCGAGCACGACGAGGCCGAGGGCCCGGTGGCGGCCGGTGCGCAGCTGATTGGCGCTGGCGTTGCGGACGAAGCCCAGCTCTTCGACCACGGCCTCGACGCGGGCCCGGGTTCTGGCCGCAACCTGCTCGGGCCGGTTGAGGACGTTGGACACCGTGCCCAGCGAGACCCCGGCGCGCTCGGCGACGTCACGGACCGTCGGTCGTCGAGCCGGCGTGTCGGGCGTGGCGATCGAAGGCGTGGGAGTAGGGCGGCCGGGGGGCATCGCCGGTACCTTCCCCTGAACGACTGAACCGTGTCAACTCAGAGCAGCATAATTTTCCCTTTGGTGGTTGACTTTCGGAAAGAGAGCGGCTTAGAGTGGCGCCCATCAGCGGATTGAAATGTTTCAGTCCGGGTCACTCAGGAGAGGGAATGCCATGCGATCGATGTTCTCGCGCTCGGCACCGATGGCGCTGGTCTGCGCCCTCGGATTGAGCGCGCTGGCCGGATGCGGGTCCTCGTCGTCCGCGAACGACGCCAGCGCCAAGCCGGACCCCAACAAGAAGGTCACGCTGCGCCTCGTCGGCACCGCGGACGTCAAGGCGCCGGCCGAGAAGGTCATCGCCGACTACAAGGCCAAGTACCCCAACGTCACGATCCAGTCCAGCTTCACGCAGACCGATCAGTACGTGACGGCCACGCGGGCGCAGCTGGGCGGCTCGAACGGCGCCGACCTGATCGCCGTCTTCCCGGGCGCAGGCAACGCGATGTCGATGGGGCCGCTGGCCAAGGCCGGCGTGCTCGCCGACCTCTCCGACGCCTCGTGGGCCGCGCAGATCCCAGCGCGCGCCAAGCCCCTGGTCTCATCCGCGGGCAAGAGCTACTTCTTCCCGCTCGCCTCCGGGGTCATCGGCGTGGCCTATGACAAGGCGGTCTTCGCGAAGGCCGGCGTCGCGGTGCCGACCACGTTCCAGGAGCTGCTCAGCGCGTGCTCGGCGTTCCGGGCCAAGGGCGTCGAGCCGATGGCCATCGGCATGAAGACCGACTTCGTCCCGCAGTTCATCTCCTACGCCATGGTCCCGAGCCTCGTCTACGCCAAGGACCCGGGCTTTGACCAGCAGCAGGCGGCGGGCAGCGCCACGTTCGCGAAGTCGGGCTGGCGCGAGGCGTTCACCCGCTACGTCCAGCTGCAGAAGGGCGGCTGCTTCAACAAGGGCTTCACCGGCACGTCGTTCGACGACGCCCAGAAGATGGTGGCCCAGGGCAAGGCCGCTATGGAGGTCACGGTGAGCGAGGCGTTCCCGGCCATCCAGCAGGCGGCCAAGGACCCGAGCCAGATCGCGATGTTCCCGTTCCCGGCTGCCGACAGCGCCGCGGCGAACTGGGTTCCGAGCAACGTGTCGGTCGGCTTCGGCGTCAACGCACGGTCCAAGAACCAGGCGGATGCCAAGCAGTTCCTGGACTTCATCAACTCGCCCGCCGAGGCAGCGAAGTGGGCGAACTCGCTCGGGGATCTGCCGCTCGGCGACAACCCGACGGCGCCCCCCGGCATCACCGAGATGGTCCCGCCGATCAAGGCGGGCCACGTGGCCGGCTACCCGGACCAGTCGTGGCCCAACGCGGAGGTGCAGACGGTGCACAACGCGGTCGTGCAGGAGCTGTTCACCGGCCAGACGTCGATCGACGGCGCCCTGACGAAGATGGACGACGCCTACAAGCAGGGCGGCTGACCTAGCGGATGGGGCCAGGGGCCGGGCGGCGATCCGCCGCTCGGCCCGCCCCGCTCACGCCCATGACCGTCATGCCGACCTTCTGCCCCGGAGGCGCCGCCTCGTGAATACGATTCCCAACTCGCTGCCGCGCCGCCGTGCGCTGCGGCGGGCACACGCCGGCGTCCCGTGGCTGTTTGCCACGCCCGCGCTGGTGGCCTTCGCGGCCATCGTCGTCGTGCCGTCGCTCGCGGCGCTGGCCTACTCCTTCACCGACTGGACGGGCCTCGGAGCGGCCCATTGGGTCGGGTTCGACAACTACTCCAGAACCTTCAGCGACGACCAGGCGTCCGGCTCGCTGCGCAACACCTTGCTGTTGACGGTCGCGGTTGTCGTCGCCCAGAACGTGCTCGGCCTGCTGCTCGCCCTGGGGCTCGAGCGGCGCTTCCGGGGGCGCAACCTGCTGCGAACCATCTTCTTCGCGCCGGTGATCCTCAGCCCGGTCATCATCGGCTACCTCTGGCAGTACATCTACGCCCCGGACGGCGGTCTCAACCGCGTGCTCGGCACGCTGCACCTCGAGGCGCTGCAGGCCACATGGCTCGGCGACCCGAAGATCGCGCTGTGGGCCGTGGCCGCGACCGTGGTCTGGCAGTTCGCCGGCTACGCGATGATCATCTACTCGGCAGGTCTGGAGGGCGTGCCGTCGGAGCTCAAGGAGGCCGCCGCCCTCGACGGCGCCGGGCGCTTCCAGGTCTTCCGTGACGTGACGCTGCCGCTGCTGGTCCCGGCCATCACCATCAACGTCGCGCTCTCGCTCATCACCGGCCTGAAGCTCTTCGACCAGGTCCTGGCGATGACCGGCGGCGGTCCGGGCTTCTCGACCGAGACGCTCTCGACCGTCATCTACAAGCAGGGCTTCGTCAACGGACGCCTGGGCTACTCGGCGGCCCTGGCGGTCGAGCTGGGTGTCGCCGTCGCGGTGCTGACCACCGTGCAGGTGCTCATCCTGCGCCGGCGCGAGGTGCGGTCGTGAACGGCCGGCGCCTGCGACCCGGGACCGTGGCGCTGCGCGCGGTGCTCGTGGCCGGCGCGGCGCTGTTCCTGGTGCCGATCTACCTGCTGGTCAACATCTCGCTCAAGACGCCGTCGGGCTTGGCGGCCAAGCCGTTTGCGCCCGCGATCCCGGCCCATACGGCCAACTACTCCGACGCCTGGCACGGCACGTCGGGCACGGGCACCGCGTCGCTGGGCGGCGCGCTCGTCAACTCCTTGGTCATCACCGGGGTGTCGGTCGTCGTGCTGGTGATCATCGGCGCGTTGTGCGGATACGTGCTCGGCCGCCGGACGAGCCGGCTGTCGACTGTCGCCTACGTCTCGCTGCTGATCGGCATCACGGTGCCGGCGCAGCTGGCGATCATCCCGCTGTATCGGGAGATGAGCGACCTCGGCCTGGCCGGGACGCGGCAGGGCATGATCCTGCTCTACATCGGGCTGCTCACGCCGTTCACCGTGTTCCTCTACACGGGCTTCGTGCGCGCATTGCCGCGCGACTTCGAGGAGGCCAGCCGCATCGACGGCGCCTCTGAGCTGCGGACCTTCGTCGAGGTCGTCTTCCCGCTGCTGCGGCCGATCACCGCGACGGTCGCGGTGCTCGACGCGGTCGCCACCTGGAACGACTTCTTCGGGCAGCTGATCTTCCTCAACGGCAGCGGCAAGGAGACGCTGCCGGTGACGGTCTTCAGCCTCGCAGGCCGCTACGTGTCCAACTACCCGGCGCTGTCGGCCGGGCTCGTGCTCGCGCTCCTGCCGATCATGGCGTTCTACCTGCTGCTCCAGCGACGGATCATCGCCGGCTTCTCGTCGGGGCTGAAGGGATGAGCGGCGAGCGCGTCTGCTTCCTGCTGCGCGTGCGGCCGGAGGCGATCGACGAGTACCGGGCGCGGCACGCCGCGGTGTGGCCGGAGATGCTGGAGGCGTTGACCGCCGCGGGCTGGCGCAACTACTCGCTCTTCCTCGCGCCGGACGGCCTGCTGGTCGGCTACCTGGAGACTGACGACTTCGCCGCCGCCCAGGAGGCGATGGCGCGTACCGCGGTCAACGACCGCTGGCAGCGCGAGATGGCCGGCCTTTTCTCCGGCGCACAGCGCGCTGACGGCGAGCGCGGCTTATTGCGCCTGGAGGAGGTCTTCCACCTTGTCTGAGCACGGCGCGCCGACCTACGCGGCGATCGACCTCGGCGCGTCCAGCGGCCGCGTCCTCACCGGGCGGCTTGACGGCGAGCGGCTGGAGCTCGTCGAGCGCCGTCGCTTTCCCAACCGCCCGGTGCGCCTGCCGAGCGGGCTGCACTGGAACCTCCTGACGCTGTTCGCCAAGAGCGTCGCCTGCCTGCGCGAGGCCGGGCCGCTGGCCGGTGTGGCGGTCGACGCGTGGGGCGTGGACTACGCGCTGCTCGACGGCGCCGGACGAGTCCTGGGCTTGCCGTTCCACTACCGCGACGGCCGCTCCGAGTCGATGGTGGCCCGGGCTTTCGCGCGCGTCTCCCGCGAGGAGCAGTACTCGATCACCGGCATCCAGACCATGCCCATCAACACCGTCTTCCAGCTCGTGGCCGAGCAGGGCGGCGCCGCGCTGGGCGCGGCGCAGCGGCTGGCGCTCGTGCCCGACCTGCTGGCGCTGTGGCTGTCGGGCGAGCTCGCGAACGAGCGCACGAGCGCCTCGACGACCGGCCTGCTCGACGCGCGCACCGGCGCGTGGTCGCACGCGCTCGTCAACGCGCTCGGGCTCCCCGGCAGGCTGTTCGGCGACCTCGTGGAGCCGGGCACGCTGCTCGGCCCGGCGCTGGCGGCGCACGAGCTGGGCGAGGGCGTCCCGGTCTACACAGCCGCGGGGCACGACACCGCCTCGGCCTTCGTCGCCGCGCCGGTCGCCGACGAGCACAGCGCGATCCTCAGCTCCGGGACGTGGTCGCTGCTGGGCCTCGAGCTGGCGGCGCCGATCCTCGGCGAGGCGGCGCGCGAGGCGAACCTCACGAACGAGCGCGGCGTCGACGGCACCACGCGGCTGTTGAAGAACGTGATGGGCCTCTGGCTCGAGCAGGAGTGCGCGCGGGCCTGGCGCGCCGATCACGCCGAGCTGTTCGCGGACGCCGCGGCGGCGCCGGCCGAAGGCCCGCTCTTCGATCCCGACGACGACGCGTTCCTCGCGCCCGGCGACATGCCGGCGCGGATCGCCGCCGCGTGCGCGCGCACCGGGCAGGTCGCGCCCGTGGGCCGCGCCGGCGTCGTCCGCAGCATCGTCGAGTCGCTGGCCTGCAAGTACCGCTACGTGCTCGAGTGCCTGAAGCGCGTCAGCGGCCGCGACGTGCGCCGCATCCACGTGATCGGCGGAGGCGCGCGAGTCGCGCTGCTGTGCCGCCTGACCGCGGAGCTGACCGGGTGCGAGGTACTCGCCGGCCCGGTCGAGGCCACCGCGATGGGCAACGTGCTCGTCCAGGCTCGCGCCGCGGGCGAGCTGGCCTCGCTGGCCGACATGCGCGCGGTCGTCGCGGCCAGCGCGCGCCCGACCGTCTACGAGCCGACGTCCGACCGTGCCGGCGCCGACGCCACCTACCACCGCTTCCTCGACGTGACCGGCCTCGCCGCGCCGGCCCCCATCGCTTGAACCATGACCACGAAGGACCGACATGAACCCTGACTCTCTCCTCCACGTGCAGCGCGCGTTGGCCGACCTCGTCATCGAGACGCCCTCCTGGGGCTACGGCGACTCCGGCACGCGCTTTGCCACCTTCTCGCAGGCGGGCCGCCCGCGCGACGTCTTCGAGCGCGTCGACGACGCGGCCGAGGTCCACCGCCTGACCGGCAGCGCCGGCGCGGTCGCGCTGCACTTCCCCTGGGACGCGGTCGACGACCTCGATGCGCTCCGCGACCACGTCGCCGGGCACGGCCTCGCGGTGGGCGCGGTGAACCCCAACCTGTTCCAGGACGCCGACTACAAGCTCGGGTCGATCACCAACCCGGACGAGGCAATCCGTGAGAAGGCCGTCCAGCAGCTGCTCGACTGCGTGCGCGTCGGCACCGAGCTCGGCGCCACCGCGCAGTCGCTGTGGCTCGCCGACGGCACCAACTACGCCGGCCAGGACGACCTCCGCCAGCGGCGGAGCCGGCTGGAGCGCTCGCTCGCGCGCGTCTATGAGGCGCTGCCCGCCGAGCAGGAGCTGTTGTTGGAGTACAAGCTCTTCGAGCCCGCGTTCTACGCGACCGACCTCATGGACTGGGGCGCGGCGCTGCTGGCCTGCCAGAAGCTCGGCGAGCGCGCGAAGGTGCTCGTCGACCTCGGCCATCACGCCCAGGGCGTCAACGTCGAGCAGATCGTCGCGGTGCTCGACGCCGAGGGCCGCCTCGGCGGCTTCCACTTCAACAACCGCAAGTACGCCGACGACGACCTGGTCGTCGGCTCCGTCAACCCGTTCGAGCTGTTCCTCATCTTCGTCGAGCTGCTCGGGGCCGACCGCCCGCTGCCGCGGCTGGCGATCGACCAGGCCCACAACGTCGAAGCGAAGGTGGAGGCCATGGTGCTGTCCGTCGTCAACATCCAGGAGGCCTATGCCAAGGCGCTGCTGGTCGATCGGACGGCGCTTGCCGCGGCCCAGGCCGCGGGCGACGTGCTCGGCGGCCACGAGGCCCTGATCGACGCCTACAAGACGGATGTGCGCCCGCTGCTGGCGGCGGCCCGCGCCGAGCTCGGCGCCGAGCGCGACCCGGTCGCGGCGCTGCGCGCCTCCGGCTACGTGGAGCGGGTGGTGGCCGAGCGAGGAGCCGAAGCCGACGTGGTCAGGGGGTGGGGCCGATGAGCGCGCCGGTGGACACCAAGATGGTCGATCGCGTCGACGATCGCTGGCCGGCCGACCCGGCCGCGGTTCCCGCTGACGCGCTGGGCCAGCTCGTGCTGGCCTCCAACCTGCTCGGCTCCGACCGGCGCGTCGCGAACTTCGGCGGTGGCAACACGTCGGCCAAGGGGACGGCGGTCGACCACGCCGGGCGTGACCAACGCGTCATGTGGGTCAAGGGCTCGGGCAGCGACCTGGCGACGATGGGCCCCGAGCACTTCACGGGCTTGCGCCTCGACGAGGTGCAGCCCCTGATCACGCTGCCCGAGATGAGCGACGCGGACATGGTCGCCCACCTCGGGCGCTGCATGGTCGATCCAGCGATGCCACGCGCGTCGATCGAGACGCTGCTGCACGCCTTCGTGCCGGCGCCGCACGTCCATCACTCGCACCCCGACGGCATCAACGTGATGGCCGGCACCGAGGACGGCGAGCGCCTGATCGCCGAGTGCTTCGGCGACGAGGCGGCGTGGATCCCGTACATCCGGCCCGGCTTCACGCTGTCCAAGCAGGTCGGCGAGGCGGTGCGCGACAACCCCGGGCTCAAGTTGATGGTGTTGGCCAAGCACGGGCTCGTGTGCTGGGGCGACACGGCCGAGGAGGCCTACAAGCGCACGATCGAGGCGATCGACCGCGCGGTCGACTTCGTCAACGACCGTCTGGGCGACACGGCGCGTTTCGGCGGCCCGGCCGGGGGCGACGCGCAGTTCGTCGACGACGAGCGGCGCGCGGTGCTGCTGGCGGAGGTGCTGCCGGCGCTGCGCGGCGCGGTGTCCAGCGAGCGCCCCAAGGTCCTGACCGTCGACACGTCGGCGCGCGCGGTCGAGCTGGTGAGCTCGGCCGAGGCGGCGACGCTGACCCAGGTCGGCGCCGCCTGCCCGGACCACCTCGTGCACACCAAGCGCGTGCCGCTGTGGGTGCCGTTCGACCCGGCGGCCGAGAGCGCGGCCGACCTGGCGCAGCGGATCCGCGACCTGGCCGCCGGCTACCGCGAGGACTACCGCGCCTACGTGCAGCGCTTCGGCGACGAGACGACCGTGCCCGCCGACCCCGACGCGCGCGTCGTGCTGATCCAGCACCTGGGCCTGGTGGGTGTGGGCACGACGACAAAGGCGGCGGGGCTGTCGCGCGACCTGTATCACCGCGCGATCGAGGTGATGGCCGGCGCCCAGGCGCTGGGCGGCTTCACGTCGCTCACCGACGAGGAGAGCTTTGCGATCGAGTACTGGCCGCTGGAGCTGTACAAGCTGTCGCTGGCGCCGCCGCCCGGCGAGCTGCAGGGCGCGGTCGCGCTGGTGACCGGCGCGGCCGGCGGCATCGGCCAGATCGGAAGAGCACACG
>JAOPZJ010000331.1 GCA_025964155.1 Solirubrobacterales bacterium | reverse complement strand
GTGGGGACCTGACTCGGCGGCGTGCCAGGGGCCGGGGCGGTCGGTGCGGGTGCCGGCGTCGCGGGCGGGACCGACGTCGGTGTGTCCACCGTTGCGCTGGGCGCCGACTGCCGGGCCGCGCGGTCAGCCTGCGGGCTCGACGCCGGCGGCTTGACGTCCGGCGCCGGCCTGGGCACCGCGCCCGATCGAACGATGACGAGCTGTCCGCCGTCCAGGTGGGCGAGTGGACCCACCCCGACGCGCGGCGTCGGGTCGCCGGGTCCACCCCGGCCGGTCGCCAGGAAGACCGCCGCGGCGGCTACCAACGTCAGGACGGCGACCAATGTCATCAAGCGGCGCATGTCAGCCCCTGAGGCGTAGCACGTCGGCGTTCCGCGCATCGGTGATCCACACCACCCCGCCGGAGGCGGCGACCGCCCCTGGGAAGCCGCCGACGGCAAGCACGCGACCGGGACGGCCCGAGCGCGCATCGATGCTGATCAGCCGCGCGCCCACGGCATCGACGACGAAGACGCGGCCGTTGGCGGCGGCCAGCGCGGTCGGAGCCCCGCCGACGCGGATCGGCCTGCCCACCGCGTGGCCGGTTCGCTCGCTCAAGCGCGAGACGGTCCCGTCACCGCGGTTGGCGACCCACACCGAGCCATCGGCGACGACCACGTCCTGGGGATCGCGCCCGGCCTGGACCGGCTTGCTGACGACGCGGTTCTCACGCCGCTCGATGCGGACGACGGTCCCCTTGCCGCTGTCGATCACCCAGACGTCACGACGGCCGAGCGCGACGGCCGTCGGGTAGCGACCGGCGGCGACGGAGCCACGCACCGCACCGGACACCGGGTCCAGGCGCGTGACGGTCCCAGCGCTGCCGTTCGTGACCCAGATGGCGTCCGGCGCGACCGCAACGTCGAGGGCGTCGACGCCCTTCACCTGCTTCGCGCCGCGATCGCCGGGCAGGCGCGGGTCGACGCGGGTGAGCGTCCTGTCCTCGGCGTTGACCGTCCAGACAGCGGCATGGGTCGCAGCGACGCGGAGCGGGTTGGCGCCCGTGGGGCTGCTGCCGGATCGCAGCTCGCCCGTCCGCGCATCCAGCGCGATCAGGCGGTCGTTCCCAGCCGTGGTCACCCAGACCGTGCCTCCGGCCACGGCGACGTCCGTCGGCACCTCGCCGGCCGGAAGTCGCCGCACCGTCATACCCCGGTCGCGGTTCGCGTCGTCGCCAGCGGGTGCGGCGTCATCATGCTGCGTGCGGTCGAGCGGAGGGCCGAGCTTGGCGTCCGCCGCCACGAAGCCCGCCCGCCGGGCCGCGGCCCAGTCGTCGAGCTGCCGGTGACAGCGGGGTGCGTCGTCCCACCCGCCGTGCGCCGCACCGTCACCGTGCTCGAGGCTGCCGAGGAGCGCATTGATGGTGGCGCCGTCGACCGCGGCGTTGCGTGCGCGTGGTCCCATCGTCGCCAGGCCGACCATCCGGCCCTGGACGTCGATGACGGGACCCCCGGTGAGATCCACGGGCGGCGCGCCGTCGTACACCATCGCCGCCCGGAGGATCGGAAGCCCTGGTCCCACGCGGACGTCGGAGCCGGACCGGACCTTCCGGACCTCCTCGACGCGGAGCTGCTTGGCCGGTCCTTGGGGAGCGGTCCAGTGAAAGCCGAACACCTCCAGCAGGTCGCCGGGCAGGGCCTCCCGCGCAGCGGTCACCTCGAGCGCTCCGAGGCCGGGCAGCTTCGGGTACGTCTCGAGGAGTGCGAGGTCGTGGCAGGGCGCGAGGGCGACGACGCGGCCGTGCAGCGTGCCGAGCGTCGTGTCCAGCTTCAACGAGCGCGCGCCCCACAGGCTGTGCGCCGTGGTCACGACCAGGTTCTGCCGGGCGTCGACCACCGTGCCGGTCTGCCGGACCACCCTCTCGCCGACCCGTCCGACGACGGCCACCGTGGCATCAGCGACCCGTACGCGCAGATCACGTGGCACCCCGTCCCCCGACGGCGCCTGCCCCCCGCCGCAGCCTGCAACCGGGGCGGCAGCCAGAAGCGCGCAGACGAGCGTGATGCGCGACAGGGTCATCGCTGACGTGTCCCCGGAACCACGAGCGAGCACGCATCGCCGGACATAAACCTTCGGTCGTGTCGCTCCTCCGGAACTCGCCGCTCCGGTGCGATTGGCATCGGCTCTGACGCTGCCCGGAGGTCTGGGCGACCCGGGCGAGGGCGCTGGGATGAGTCTCGGGACGGGCGTCTGGCAACGTCGCTGCTTCCGGGTCCTGCGTGGCGCCGGCGGAGTCAGTGCCCCCGCAGCGCCTGCGCCACCACTTGGGCGGCGATTGCCGTGCCCGAGACGTTGAGGTGGATGCCGTCCGGCTCACGCACGTCCACGTCCCGCCCCCGATAGCGCATGACCTCGCGGAAGCCGTTCGGCGAGAACAACAGGTCCATCCGCAGGATCTGCACGCCGGCGAGGCCCTCGCCGGCACGGACGATCGCCCGGTTGACGGCGGCGACGATGATCGCGCGCCCGTCATCGCGCGGCGCCGGGATCGTCAGGTAGAAGACGCGGCCGCGGCCCTGGCGGAGATAGGTGCGCATCGTCTTGCGCACGCGGCGTGTGTATTCCTGCACCCAGGGCTCGTCGCAGCAGTCGTGCAGCTTGCCGTCGGTGGCCTTCATCGGGAAGCCCTCGGCGGCGCCGAGCGACATCACCGTGGTGCTGGGCCGCACCCGAGCCGCCTGGGACGCCGCGATCGCCGCCCATGCGTTCTCCTTGCTCATGGTGAACCCCGGGTGCACGTCGCTGACGACCGTCGCCTCCTCGCCGAGATCATCGGAGAGGAAGCTCTCGACGCCCTGCATCGTGGAGTCGCCCGTGGCCAGGACCGTCGGGGGCGGGGCCGTCGGCGCCACCCTGTGGACGCCGGCCGCGATCGAGCCGCGGACGCGATAGCTGCGCACGCGCAACTCGACGCGCCAGCTTCCGGGCGTCGTCGGGCGGAAGTGGCGCGTGGCGACGTCGGCGGCCGCGGCGAACGCGACGGTCCGGCACGTGTGCCGGGCGCGTGGCGGCGTGACGCACAGCTGCGTGTGGATGCCGCCGATCCCCCATCGATCGATCACACGGACGCGGGTGTCGTGCCCGCGAGCGACCTGGCGCGGGAGGTCGAGCTGGAAGCGATGGGCACAAGACATCGTCCGCACGCTGCTCGTACCCCGGGTGAGCGAGCCGTCGGACAGGGTCGCGGTGGCGGCGAAGTGCCGCGTCAGGCGACCGCAGCGCCAGTACGTCGCCGCCCACATGGAGGTGATCGCGCCGTTGGCCAAGGATCGCTCGCCCAGCCGGTACGCACGGTCGCCGACGCACTCGAAATACGTGACCGTGGCGCCCTGGGCGTTGAAGAAGTGCAAGTCCACCAGCCCGAGCCGGTTCGTGTTGGCGCCGAACTGCGCCGCGACCGGCGGCGCGGGCGCGCACGGGTTCGCGGACGCCGGCGGCGCATCGGCGTGAGCGGAAACGCCAAGCAGCAACGTCCCGACCGCGGCGACCGCTGCAGTCCACCGAGGCAAGGTTCGAAGCACGCGCCGATGATATGGGCGGTCGTCGAGCGGATACGCCGAAGACCGTTCGGGGGCATGCGGACTCAGAAAGGCAACCACCAGGTTGCGTTAGGCTCTTGCGATGGACTACGAGCGCCGGCTGCGGATCATCTACAGCGCCTTCAACGCCCGCGACATCGACGCGGTGCTGGCCGCGATGGCCGATGACGTCGACTGGCCCAACGCCTGGGAAGGTGGCCGGGTCCAAGGGCACGACGCGGTGCGCGCCTACTGGACGCGCCAGTGGGCCGCGATCGATCCGCGCGTGCACCCCGTCGGGTTCTCGACGCGCCCCGACGGCCGCGTGGCGGTTGACGTCCATCAGGTCGCTCACGCCCTGGACGGTGCGCTGCTCGGGGAAGGTCGCGTCGTGCACGTCTACGAATTCCGTGACGACCTGGTGACACGCATGGACGTCGAGGAGTCCGACGCGGAGAGCTAGTGTTGTCCACCGTCGGGGCGGCCCGGTGGCATGGCGCTAAGGCGCCCGCTCGAAGACCAGCTCCGGCCCGTCTTCGTCATCCCAGTGCTCACCGCACCGCACGAAGCCGATAGAGCGCACGAGGGCGAGCGACGGCTCGTTGTCCGGGCTCACCGAGGCCCGGACCGTCCTCGCGCCGTGCTCGCGGGCGTAGGCCAGCAACTCGCCCACGGCGGCGCGGGCGTGCCCGCGGCGGCGGTGCTCGCGCAGGATCGCGTACCCGATCTCGACCATGTCGTCGGAGTCCGGAGGACCGTGGAAGCCGGCGTGACCGACGACGGCGTCCGGCTCGGCGACCACGGCGCGCACGAACCAGGGGGCGGAGGCGGGATCCGCGGTGACCTGCTTCACGCGCAGGGACCAGAGCCGCTCCTCGTCCAAGAACGCCGGAGGCAGCGCCACGCCCGCCGCCGCACTCGCGGTCTCAAGATCGCGCTGGAGCAGCGCGCTCATGACCGGGCCGGTGAGGGAGACGAGCCGGACAGTGCTCACCGGTGCACCGTAGCGCCGGAGCCCGGCCCGGCGGGTGCTGTCCGCCGACGTGCAAGCGCTAGCGGCGGCGCGCTTGCTGCGTCGACTCCTAGCGCCCGATCAACTCCTTGAACGCGGGCTCATCGCGGATCGGATCGAAGTCCGAATCATCCTTCGCGTACGAGCGAGAGCGCTCCGAGCGGTCGATCGCGCGCCCGAGGTGATCCACTGCGTCAGCCGTCCGGCCCGCGAGGCTCTCGCAACAGGCGAGGTTGTAGAACAACCCGGCGTACTGCGGATGAGCCTCGACCACTTGGCGTCCGAGATCGGCCGCCTCGGCGTACCGGCCCGATTCGTAGAGCGGGTTCAGCGGGGCCCAGAGTTCCCAGCCGTTGGGCTCGTACGCCTTTCCCGGCGTGCCGCCGAGCGCGATGACCGTCGTCTCGGGCTCCTCGGCAAACGCCGTCCGCTTCACGCCGGGAGGCGCAAAGATGAGCGTCCCGGCGGGCGCAGCCACCCGGTCGCCGTCGAGCTCGAACAC
>JAOPZJ010000316.1 GCA_025964155.1 Solirubrobacterales bacterium | reverse complement strand
CGCCGTGTTCTTCGACGCGGTGATCATCCGCTGCCTACTGGTGCCGGCGCTGATGGAGATCTTCGGGCGGCACGCCTGGTGGCTGCCCGCGTGGCTGGACCGCCGCCTGCCCCGCCTCGCGATCGAGCCCGAATCGCACGGGCGCGCGACCACGGCCGAGCCGGTGCCCGACCCCGTGTAGCGCGTGCGCGGTGAACCTCGAGCGGGTCCGGACGCAGGTGTCCGGACCCGCTCACCGTCCTCAGGCCGGAGGTGCAGGGGCTACCATCGGGCCGTCTGTCGGTATTTCCCATCAACTCAGATGACTGTTCAGGTGGGGTAGGGCGCTTCCGGGGAAGCGTTCGGCATGTGTGTGTCGGGGTCAGGTCACGGGCAGCCAGGGGTCGTGTGTCGCAAGCGCGGTCAGCACGTCGGCGATGGGTTGGCCGTTCTTGTGGGCGGTGCTGATGTACGCGCGGAGGGCGAGGAACTGGTTGGCGCCGGTGACGGCGCGGCGCTATCCACGCGCGAACCGTCAGCCGATCCCGCTCACCGCCTTCCGCCTGCTAAACCTGTACGGTGACTAGCCTCGAGATTCACGACTCGATCGCGCCGCTCGCCGCGGAGTGGGAGGAGCTCGTCGCCCGGGCCGGTGCCGGGCCGTTCTCGCGGCCCGGCTGGTTTGACGCTTGGTGGCAGGCGTTCGGGCGCGGGCGCCTGGAGATTGTCGCCCTGCGTCGGGCGGACGGGCTCGCCGCGCTGCTGCCGCTCCACGTCCACCGCGGGGTCCGCAGCGGCCTGACCAATTGGCATACCCCGGAGCTCGAGGTGCCGGCCGTCGACCCGGCGGCGCGGGAGTCGCTGCTACGCGGCGTGCTTGCGCGCACGCACGTCCCGCTCTCGCTCGGTCTGCTGACGGCCGGCCGGGCGGAGGTCGATGTCCTCACCGCCGCGGCGCGCGCGGCCGGGATGCGGGTGCTCGTGCGCGGCGTGGAGCGTTCGCCGTACGTTCGCCTCGCCGGCGACTGGGTGGCCTATGAGCGCAGCCTGCCGCGGCGCAGGCGCTCCGAACTTCGCCGCCGCGAGCGGCGCCTGCGCGACCGCGGCGAGGTACGGCTTGAGATCGCCGACGGCGGGGAGCGCCTCGACGACCTGCTGGCCGAAGGCTTCGCCGTAGAGGGATTGGGCTGGAAGGGCGACCGGGGCACTGCGATCGCCTCGCGTCCGCAGACCCTCGCCTTCTACACCGCCGTCGCCCGGTGGGCGGCTGCGAGCGGCTCGCTGCGACTCGCGTTCATGCGGCTGGACGAGCGTCCGATCGCGTTCCACCTCACGATCGAGGAGGGCGGCGCGGCCTACCTGCTCAAGGGCGGCTACGACCCCGAGCTACGGGAGCTGGCACCGGGGATGCTGCTGATCCGCGGCATGCTCGAGTGGGCCTTTGCCCGCGGTCTGAAGACCTACGAGTTCCTCGGTGTGGACGAGGGCTTCAAGCTCGACTGGACCGCCGAGGTCCGCCAGCGCCTCAACGCACAGGCCTTCCCGCGCTCGGTAGCGGGAACGATGGCGTGGGCCGCGTTCGCCTATGGCCGCCCGCTCGCCAAGCGGGCCCAAGACCTTGCGCGGTCATGAGCGTCCCTCGATCAGCTTCTCTCCGCCGCTGCGGCGCACGGGTGCACCCTGCGCCCGCCGGCGACCCAGGACTTCACGTTCGTCGCCCCGCCCGCAACATCGCCGGACGGGAAAGTCGTGACGGTCACGGCCTATCCGCGGACCGGTCCGCAGGAGCAGGCCACCACCGCCCGCGACGCCTCCGGCGCGGTAGCCACCGGCCTGCAGTCCACGGGAGGTAGTCGATCGTCGGTGGCCGGTGTACCCCGGTGGTCACGCCCGTGAGCGCCTCGGTGCCCACGGCGCTGCCGAGGCTGAGGTCGCTGCGGGAGTCGCCGGTGGTGGGCAGAACCAATGCAGGGTGATCGACATCAAGTGCTCCGCGGGAAAGAAGGGTCAGGTGCCGCGCAGCACGGCCGAGACGCGCTCGCGCCAGGCGACGAACGCGGGGGTGGCGCGCAGCTCGGGGGTACGGGCCTCGGGCCGGAACGGGGGACGCTCGTCGAAGACGATGCGCCCGGGGCGGGCGCCCATCACGATCACCCGGGTGCCGAGGAAGACGGCCTCCTCGACGCTGTGGGTGATGAAGACGGCCGTCTTGCGCGAGCGCAGCCAGATGCGATGCAGCTGCATCTGCAGGTGCTCGCGGGTGATGGCGTCAAGCGCCCCGAACGGCTCGTCGAGCAGCAGGACGTCGGGGTCGTTGGCGAGCACGCGGGCGATCTGGCAGCGCTGCTGCATGCCTCCCGAAAGCTCGTACGGCCTCGCGTTGCCGAACTCCTCAAGACCCACGAGTGCGAGCAACTCGTCGGCTGCGGTGCGGCGCTCGGCCTTGCCTACGCCGCGCAGCCGCGGGCCTAGCGCGACGTTGTCGCGCACGGACATCCAGGGATAGAGATTCGCCTGCTGGAAGACGACGCCACGGTCTGGAGACGGGCCGGTGACGACCTCGCCGTCGACGAGGACCTCGCCTTCGGTGGGCACCAGAAAGCCTGCGATCAGATTCAGCAGCGTCGACTTGCCGCAGCCCGACGGGCCGACGAGCGTCACGAACTCGCCGGTGTTGACCTGCAGGTCGGTCCGGCCGAGCGCCGCCACCTCACCCTGACGGGCGAGGTAGCGGTGCGCGACAGCCTGCAGGGTCACGCGGCTGGGTGCGCCGGGTGACCCTGCGGGCGACCTGGCGGACTCCACGCGGAGTGCGCCCTCCACGTCAGCCCTTGCCGACGGCCGCAGCGAACCGCGGATTCGAGGCCCTCGTGTAGGCGGCCTCGGGCTGGACCACGTCGATCTGGCCAAGCTCCTTGTTGAAGGTCGCCGCGGCGAACAGGTTGCGGCCGAGACCCCCGCCGAGGTAGTCAGCTCCGGCTTGCTGCGACGCGTCCAGGAAGATGAGATCGCCCGCCTGCGCGAGTGCCTCGTCCGCACCGATGTTCAGCTCGGCCGCCAAGGCCTGACCGTAGGTCGCCTTGTCATTGCGGTAGAGCTTCACCGCCCGGTCCTGCGCCTGCGCCCATGTCTTGAGCGCCGCCGGGTACTTGCTCGCGAAGTCGTTCGTGACGACCGCCAGGTCGTAGGTCGTCTTGCCCTCCTTGGCCAGGTCTGCGCTCGTAATGAGCAGCTTGCCGCCGTTCTTGACGATCTTTGCCAGGGTCGGGTTCCACACGTACGCCCCGTCGATGTCGCCGCGACTGTAGGCCGCGAAGATGTCGTCGGGCTCGGCGTCGATGATCTTCACGTCTTTGTCCGTGAGGCCATTGTCCTTCAGCGCCGCCAGCAGGCTGTAGTGCGCCGTCGACGCCAGCGGCGTGGCGATCTTCTTGCCCTTCAGGTCGGCGATCGACGTGATCCCGGGCTTGACCACCAGGGCCTCGGCCTTCCCGATGACATCGTGGATCCAAGGCACCTGGTAGGGGAGGGGCTGGGAGATTCCACGGGAGACGGGGCTCGAGCCGGCCAGGCCGATGTCGATGCTGCGCGCCGCGACGGCCTCGTTCACGCTGCCACCGGAGTCAAACAGCTTCCATTCGATCTTCGTGTCAGGGAGCGCCTGTTCAAGCCACCCCGCGTGCTTGACGACGAGATCCCCGTTGGGGATTGCCTGATAGGCGATCGTGAGCGTCTTCGGAACGGCCGCAGTCGCGCCCGCCGTCGGCGTCGCGTTCTTGGCTGCTGCGGGCGCGGAGTCATCCGAGCCGCAGGCCGCGAGGGCCGTCATGGCGAGAATGGTCAGCGCACCGGCGAGCGTCCGCGGCAGGTGCCGCAGTCGGTGATGGGTCATGGAGTTCCCTCGGAATTGTTGGCGAGACGTACCTCGCCGGAACGGCGCGGCAAGTGGGTGTCGCGGCCGGCCTCCCGGGCGGCCGCGGAACGGTGCTGGATCGACGTCATGCCTTGCCGCGCCAAGGGACGACGGTGCGCTCGAGCCACTTGACCAGTTGATCGAGCGCGATCGCAGAGAGGCCGATCACGATGATGCAGAGCACCGCGACGTCCGTCTGCTGAAACTTCTTGGTGGACCAGGCGAGCCCCCCGATGCCTGGGATCCCGTCGATCGTTTCCGCGGCGACGATCGTCGTCCACGCGAAGCCGATGGCCAGCCGCACGCCGGTGAACAGCTCCGGCAACGTCGCGGGCAGGACGACGTGACGGACGACCTGCAGCCGGTTGGCGCCGAGGGACCGGATGGCGTCGATGCGCTCTTGGCGGATGCCCCGGACTCCGCTGAGGACCGACAATGCGACCGGGGGGAAGGCGGCGAGGAACAGCAGCCAGATCTTCGACTGGTCCTCGATGCCGAACCAGATGATGAGCAGGCTGAAGTACGCGAGCGGCGGCAGTGACCGGATGAAGTTCACGTACGGCTCGACGACCAGACGCAGGGGGCGGATCGTCGCCAGCGCAAGGCCGAGCGCGGTCCCGAAGACGATCGCCAGGCTCACGCCGACGAGGATCCGGCGCAGGCTCGCCCACAGGTGCTCGTGCAGGTAGTAGCCGCTGAGACCGATCTGGCCGTCATGCGTGCGTTCGGAGTCCAGGAGGCTCGTCCACACGTCCCTCGGGTCAGGGACGAAGACCTCCGGCCAGACCTTCAGGCGCACGACCAGCCACCACGCGCTGAGCAGCACGATGAGCGGGAGCACCCGCACCATGAGCCACCGAAGGGCGGCCGCCGTCGTAATGCCGTTATTCCCTATCAACTTAGAGGAGTTTATACACGACACGATCGCGGGGGGCTCTCATGCCCTCTCACGGTCATCTCATGCCCCCACGTCACCGTGCTGCCCGTCCCGCATCCAACACAGGGAGACACACCCCGTATGACCGACAAGATCAAGAAGCTGCTGATGGGCGTCGTCGCGTTCGGCGCACTGGCCTTCGGCGGCGCACAGCTCGCCGGCGCCCAGGGCAACGGCCAGTCCACCGCGCCGGCGACCGAGCAGTCCGGCGCTGAGCAGCCCGGAACCGAGGCCAACGACAGCGCGGAGAAGGGCGACAGCGAGTCCGCGGACACGCTGACCGGTCCGGCTGCCGAGCAGGCGAAGGCTGCCGCGCTCGCCAAGGTCCCCGGCAAGGTCACCGACGTCTCCGCCGAGAACAACGGCGCCGACAAGGCCGACAAGGCCGACAAGGTT
>JAOPZJ010000300.1 GCA_025964155.1 Solirubrobacterales bacterium | reverse complement strand
ACGTGGTCGCCGCTCGCAAGCAAGCCAGGGCCGCGGAAATCACGTTGCCCCGTTGACCGCTCACGTACCCCGCAACGACCTTCAGCCGTCGTCGGGGGTTACTCCCACGGGTCGTACATCGAGCGCTGCCCGCCGCCGGACGCGGGCTTATGGTCCGTCCCCTGGATGCTCGCCATGACGCTCCGTGTGCCTGTGGACAGACCGTGAAGGGTGCCAAAACTGTATTCGGCCGCCGCGACGCCTGAGATTCGGCGCGCTCGTCACGATCACCGGATGACCGCACCGCGGATGTACCGCGCCCTCCTCGCGCGTGCTGAAGATGCTCGTACGCAGCACCGGCCCGGCACCGCGAAGGATGTGGAGATCGTGCTGCTTCGCCACCAGCTGCAGGTCCTGCGCCGGCAACATCCCAGGCCGGAGCTCCGACCCTGGGACCGCGTTTTCATGGCCGCAACCGCGCGGGCGCTCCAACGCCCATTCCATGGGCGAGCCGACGCCCGGATTCGACCCGGGGACCCCTTCATTACGAGGGGCTCGCGACGGCCCGCATTGTCCGAGGTGGTCCGCGAAGTTCAGCATTTATCGAGGTTTGCCGCTGGCGCCGGTCATCGGCAGACCGTGTCGGTGGCGCGAATGTTCCCTCTCGGTTCCCCCAGCCTCACCGCGGGTGCGCGGGCGACGAGCTCATTGCGGTCGGGATTAGGCCGCCAGCCGCCGGAGGCGGCGATCGACTGACTGTGACTTGGCCGCTCGACGGTCCCGCCGGGTGAGCGACCGTTTATTGGCAAACGGAGGATCCTGCCGGCGGGGCGGGCTGGTAGGTCGCCGCTTCTTGGCACGAGGTGGCGGGCCGACCCCAGACACTGCTCCGGCCTTCTCCTGGTGTGTGTACGCTTCCCGCGTGCCGGGGGGGCACAACTCAGGGGGTTGATGTGAACGTGGGGACGGGCGATCCACCTCTCCTGTTGAGGGGGCGCTATGAGGTGCTCAGGACAGTCGGCGCAGGTGGTGAAGGACATGTGGTTCAGGCGCGCGACCGTCAGCACGACCGCCTTGTCGCCCTCAAGGTCCGAACCGTGCGGCCGGACACTCCGGTGGAGCAGGTGCTGCAGGAGCCGCGGGCGCTGCTCGGCCTCACCCCTCACCCCGCTCTACCGCTGGTGCGTGAGGACTTCTTCGAAGGTGACGTCCACTACACCGTGTTGGACTGGGTGGAAGGGTCCGACCTCGAGACGGTGCTACAGACGAAGGGCACGCCAGGCTTGACGCCGTCGAGCGTGCTCGCCTACCTGGCCGACGCAGCCGCGGCGCTCACGTTCTTGCACCAGCATGACCCTCCCGTCATACACGGCGACATGAAGCCGGCCAATCTGATCCTCGCCCGTGGCGGCCGGATCACGCTCGTCGACTTCGGCATGTCCTCGTCGCCTGGGGTCGCCGGCAGGACATCCGGCACGCTCAGCTATCAAGCCCCCGAGCTCGCCGCGGGTGGCCCACCGTCGCGAGCCGGTGACGTCTACGCCCTCGCCGCGACCGCGTTCGCGCTGATCACCGGCTCACCGCCTGATGGGGTTCTGCCCAACTGGGCGGGTCTGGATGAGAAGCGCGCGCAGCGGCTCGAGGCGGGGCTGCGGGCCGGGCTCGCCACGGACCCGGCACAGCGGCCCGCCACCCCGGGAGAGCTCGTCGAGCTCCTGCGTGGTGGGTGGGCGTCAACCCTGCCGACCGGCGTGGTCAGCATCGTCACCGCCGAGATCGACGCCGACTCGCTGCCCTGGGACTCCGACCCGAGCGGCGCCGCCGAAACGCTGGTCCGCTGCGACGAGATCGTTGCCGGAATCGTCGAAGCGCGCGATGGGCGGTTCCTGAAGCCGATCGGCGAGGCCACTTCGACGATCTCGGCATTTCACTCCGCAGAGCAGGCAGTCACTGCCGCCATCGAGGCGGCACGCGCGCTCGCAGGGGCCGTCGACGACGTCACCGCGCTCGCCCGTTTCGCTGTGCACACCGGGGAAGTACAGGTCCGTGGTGCGAGCTATCTCGGTACGGCCACCACCGTCGCGACGCGGATCCGCGCCGAGGCCGAGCCCGGCGAAGTGCTCATTTCCGGCACGACGGCCGACCTGGTCGGCGCCGGACTCCCCGACGGATACGCAGTCCTCGACGTCGGCTCGCTCGATCTCGGAGCAGGACGGCAACCCGGGAAGCTGAAGGCCATCACCGGCCCGGGGTTGAGCACGCCGCGGACAAGCGAATGTCCGTACCGCGGTCTGCTGGCATTCGGACCAGACGACCACGATCTGTACTTCGGTCGCGAAGCGGCGCTGGCCGAAGCGCTCACTCGGATCTCTCCCGGTGGACTCCTCGCCGTAATCGGTGCGTCTGGCAGCGGCAAGACATCGCTGCTCGGCGCCGGCATCGCCTCCGCCGCCCGCGACGGCGGGATCCGCGGCGTCCGGTCGGTACGGGTGATCACTCCGGGGACGGAGCCGTCGCCCGGCGACGCCGAAGGCCCTGACGACGAGCTGCTGATCGTCGACCAGTTCGAGGAACTGTTCACCCTGTGCCGGCACCCAGAGCTCCGTGCCGAGTTCGTCGGACGCCTGCTGAGCCGGTCGGGGCCGACGGCAATCGGCCTGCGGGCAGACTTCTACGGCGAGACGACCGTGTTTGGAGAGCTCGCGGCAAGACTCGTCGACAACCAGCTGCTGCTCGGCCCGATGCGCGAAGACGATCTGCGGCGTGCGATCGCCGAGCCCGCGCGCCGGTCGGGGCTCAGGCTCGAGCCGGGGCTCGTCGATCGCGTGCTCCGTGACGTCGACGACCAGCCGGGGGCGTTGCCTCTGATGTCGCACGCGCTGCACGCGACCTGGGAGCGGCGCGACGGCCGCACCCTGACCGTTGCCGCCTACGAGGCGAGCGGTGGCGTCACCTCCGCTGTGGCCCGCACCGCGGACGCGGTCCTGGCAACGACGCCGGGCGCGGACCGCGACCTTCTCCGCGGCATGTTCGTGCGCATGACAGAGCTCGGCGACGATCTCGAGGACACACGGCGCCGCGTACCGATCGACGAGCTCGTGGCGCCCGGCGAGAGCGGCGCCGCGGCACGCGAGCTGCTCGAGCGCCTCTCGCGGGCGCGGCTCGTCACGCTGGACGCCGGCACCGCCGAGGTCGCTCACGAGGTGCTGATCCGGCACTGGCCGACCCTGCGGGCGTGGCTGGACGAGGATCGCGACGGCATCCGGCTGCACCGCCGCCTGAGCGACGTCACGCGACTGTGGGAAGCGGGTGGTCGCGTCCCGACCGATCTTTACCGCGGCACGCGCTTGGAGGCGCTGCAGGAGTGGGTGCAGACCAACGGCTCGGCGATGAATGCCGGCGAACGCGCGTTTCTCGACGCGTCGATCGAGGAATCACGCCGGCAGCGACAGCGTGAGGCGATCTCTAACCGTCGTCTGCGACAAGCGGCCGGTTTGGCAGCCGGTCTGCTGCTCGTCGCTGCTGTTCTGCTGGTCGTCACCTTGGCAAGCCGCCACGACGCGGTGCAAGCGGAGGGCTCCGCGCGCGTGAAGGGCGCCACGTTCCGCTCCCAGGACCTCTCCGCCGTCGCGCGAGAGCAGGTTTCCCACGATCCACAACTGGCACTGCTGCTGGCGCGCGCCGCCCTGAAGGCGGCGCCGACGCCGGCCGCGATGCTGGCCACGTCGGAGGCGCTCGACGCGAACACGGTGCTCAAGCAGTTGCCGTCCTTCGGCGTCCAGAAGTGCCTCGCGGCCAACTACATGTACCTGCTCGACGAGGGGCGGACCGCCGTCGACAACACCTGCGACGGGTCGCTCGTTTTCGCCGACCTGGAAAAGGGCGAGATCACGAAGCGCGTGAAGATCGCGCCGAGCATGACTGTGCTGCTCCCTCCCGTCGACAACGGGCGGACCCTGCTCCTCACCGCAGGGACCCGAGAGCTGGCCTACGACGTCCCGAGCGGCCGGCTGCGCACCCTGTTCACAGCGCCGTTCCCGATCTACAGCGTCGACGTGAGCCCCGACGGCCGGTCTTTCGCAGTGGGCAACGGCGAGACGGTCGCGGTCGTCGACGTGCGGACGAAACGGGCACGGACCGTCGCGCGATCAGACCTCAGCGTGAACTTCGAGGTCTACCTGCGCTGGGTCTCCAACCGCCGGCTGCTCATCGCCGGCACCGGCCAGACGCAGGGCAACGGCACCCTGCCCGCAGGCCTCAGCACGCTCGATGTCAGAAGCGGGCGCTTCAGGCGATACCCGCTACCCGTCGCCCCCGGGGGCCTGGCCTCTGTCACGGCCTTCACGCTGTCGCCCGACCACCGGGTCGCCTACGTGTCCGGTTCTGAGTTCAATGCCGCGCAAACAGACCAATCGGGCGCCGTCTGGGCGGTAGACCTCGCCAGCGGCCGTCTGCGGTGGGTCGCGCACGGCCCGACCGGCACACGGACAGCTCCGGTCGTGACGACCGCGGACGGCAGGTTCGTCGCCACCGGATACACCCAGGGCATCGCCGACGTGCTCGACGCGCGCACTGGCGCCTTGACCGTGCGCCACCGCGGACGCGGGAACTTCGCCGGGTGGGTGGCGTTCGGGCCGGACGGCCGCACGCTCGTCATCGTGACGCTGGACGGCGTCTTCGGGGTGTGGCGCAACACCGCGGGCGAGCGACTGCAGTTCCGGGCCCCCGACGCTCCGGCACTCGGATATCCCGAGGGCTCACGGAACCCCGTGTTGATCGGAACGCGCGGAGTCGAGTTCGACAATGCCACCGGCCGGACGAAGCGAACGTACCCCGGATTCCCTTCGGACTCCGTCTTCAACACCTGTCGAGCGGCCTGTTTCGCTGTGTCCCCTGGTTTCGGCCGCCTCACCTACCTCGATCCGAAATCGGCCACCCCCCGGATCGTCGAACTCAACACCCGAACGGGAGCCCGCGTCGCGGCGGTATCGGTCGACCGTTTGGAGGCACAGGCGGTCGCAGACGACGGGCGGATCGCCAGCGCCTACGTCGACGGGGCGACGATGCGCGCTCAGGTGATCGACCCGCGCACCGGCAGGACCCGGCGCCTGGAGGCCGGCCCGAGCGCGCTCGGCTGCAACGCGACCACCCCGTCCTTCTCGGCGGACGGCGGGCTCGTCGCGATGACGGACGGGTGCGTGAATCTCTCGGTCTGGAACACGAGGACCGGGCGGCGCGTCCGCACCGTGGTGCTCCCGGACCGTTCCAATGGCGCCGTCGCGGCGAGCAGTGCCGTCACCGCGACAGGCGCGGTGCTCACCGCTGACGGGCGGTTCGCGTTGGTGCTCGTCGCGGACGCCGGCCTGGTCCGGGTGAACCTTGCCACCGGCGCGGTCACCGAACGCCCGGGCGAGCAAGGCACGGCGGTGGCCGTCGCGCCGGACGGGCGCTTCTACGTCGTCGGACGCCGCGACGGCACGGTCGACGAGTTCGACGCCCGCACGCTCCGCGTCGTGCGTCATCTCACGCTGCCGACCGCGATTGAGGCGCTCGCCTACTCTCCTGACGGCCGCGAGTTCGCTGTGAAGGACCAAGACGCCGTTGAGATCTGGGACACCTGCGCCGTATGCCAAAGCCCCACGGCCCTGGCGCGCCGTGGTCGGCGGGAGAGCGTGCGCACGCTCACGCCGAGCGAAGTGGCGGCGTTCGGGGTGAGCTCGCCGTGATCCTCCAGCTTGAGGTGATCTCCGCGTCCGGGACGCGGCGCGTGTCGATCGACTCCGAGCGCTCCACGATCGGCAAGTCTCCGGAGAACGACCTCGTGTTGACGGACGACGAGACGGCGAGTCGGCTGCACGCTGTCATCGAGCGGTTTCCTGCCGGGTGGTTGCTGACCGACCTTGGTTCTTCGAACGGCACCTCGGTCAACGGCGAGCGGCTGCTCACAGCTCGCCGGCTTCACGACGGCGACGAGATCCGCATCGGACAGATCCGACTGGTCGTACGCTCAGGCGGATCGCTCAGCGGTGAACTCACCGCGACGGAACTGTCCCCGCCGGACCTCACCCGGCGCGAGCACGACGTCCTCGTTGCCCTGTGCCGGCCACTGCTCGGCCGGGACTTGTTCACGGAGCCCGCGTCCACACGGGCGATCGCCCACGACCTCGTGATCACCGACGCGGCGGTCAAGCAGCACCTCGGCAACCTGTACGCGAAGTTCGACATTCCCGCGGACGAGTCCAACCGGCGGATGCGGTTGGCCAACGCTGCGCTGCGTCGCGGGGCGGTGTCGCTGTCGGACCTGCGCCCGCACGATTCCTGAGCTTCGTGGTCAGGGCCCGACTCCACCTCCTCAAACTCCCGTGTTGTTGAGGAACACGCTGATGCTGTTCGAGCCGAAGTTCGAGGTCGCGAGCAACCCGCCGCCCGGGCTGAAGGCCACCGTGGTCGGATTGGTGCCGGTGGTGGCCGTCGACCCGGCAGTCAGCGCGCCCGTTGATGCGTTGACGTAGAAGAGGGAGACCGTGCTGGCGTTCACAGTCGTGAGCAACCCGCCGCTGGGGCTGAACGCCAACGAGACCAGACCGGCGGTCGTCGTGAACGGTGAGCCGGTGACCTGGGTCGGGGCCCCAGTCGACGAGTTGATCGCGAACATCGACACCGTGTTGCTGCCGACGTTCGAGACCGCGAGCAGCCCGTTGTCCGGGCTGAAGGCCAGTGATGCGGGGTTGACGCCGACGGTGGCTGGTGAGCCTGCGACCTGGGTCAGCGCGCCGGTGGAGGCGTTGACCGAGAACACCGACACGGTGTCGGCGTTGTAGTTCGCCGCCGCCAGCAGGCTGCTGTTCGGACTGTAGGCGACCCAGCGCGGGTTGGCCCCGGTCGCAAACGGCGAGCCGGCGACTTGTGTCAACGCTCCCGTCGTGGCGTTGACCGCGAACTCCGACACGCTGCTCCCGAAGAAGTTTGCGATCGCGAGCCGGCCACCGTTGGGGCTGAACGCGACGGAGACCGGGCCGGAGCCGGTGGGAAACGGTGAGCCTGCGACTTGCGTCAGCGCGCCGGTCGTGGCGTTGACCGAGAACACCGACACGGTGTTCGCGTCGAAGTTCGCCGTTGCCAGCAGATCACCGGACGGGCTGAACGCCACGCCGTACGGTGTTGCGCCGGTGGCGAACGGGGAGCCGCTGACCTGGGTCAGCGCCCCAGTCGATGAGTTGACGGAGAAGACCGAGACGTTGCTGGATCCTCCGTTGGTGGCTGCGAGCCGACCGCCGGCCGGACTGAAGGTGACCTGGCGCGGGTTGGCAGCAGCAGTGGTGGCGAACGGGGACCCGGCCGCCGCGGTGAAGGCAGGCGTGACGCTGAACAGAGCGGTGCCGGTTCCGACACCTCCGTCGGCGTTGGTGACTGTGACGTCACGGGCGCCGGAAGTCGCGGTGCCGGCGACGGCAACTGTGGCGCTCAGCTGTGTAGAACTGACGAAGCTGACCGTGCCCGGGACGACTGTGACGCCGGAACCCGAGAAGGAGAACGTCGCACCGTTCTGGAACCCGGTGCCTGCGATCAGCACCGAGCCGGTGCTGCCCTGCACCTTGGCGGTGGGGTTCGTCGAGGCGACCGTCGGCGGCACCGGCACGCGGACCGTTGCGGTCACCGAGGTCGTGTTGCCCACCTTGTCGGTCCCGGTGAGCGTGTAGCGATAACAGAACCCGGTGGTGATGCCCGCCGGCTGCGTGGACCCGGTGACCGTCGTGATGCTTGTGAACGGGCCGCCGGATCCGGACGCTCCGCACGTGCTGCCGGTCAGCGTGGTGGACTGCACGGTCAGTGTGCTTGATCGCAGCCCGGCCTGGGTCGCGCTCGCTGCCTCTGAGTAGTCAACGCGGGTTCCGATCGAGAAGCTGGCAGGCGCAGCCCCCGTTGCGCCGCCGGCGGCGGCGGTGACGCCGCCGACGGCGAGCGCGCCGCCGGTGGGCGATGTCGTGTCGTTGACGAAAGTCAGTGGCGTGCTGGTGAGATTGCCCGCAGCGTCCGCGGAGCCGACCGAGTAGCCGGTCGGGCTGCCCGGGCTGGCAGTCCAGCTGAACGCCTTGGAGGTGTACCGAAGCGTGGGCGACGCGCCACTGGACGTGTTGACGGTCTCTGCGCCGTGTGTCCAGCCCGTCGTGGCGATCGCCGGATAAGTCACGGACGCCGGGCCTGTGCCGGAGTCGGTCACCGCGTCTGCCATCGTCAACGATCCGGCGACGCTGCCGTTGTAGTAGACGGTGCTGCCCGAGATGGAAGCAAGGGTCGACGCAGGGACGTAGGCGGCGGTCCAGAGGGTGTTCCCGCCGGTGATGAAGCTCTGATTCGCCCCGCTTCCGTCCAGAGCAGCACGTCCGACCGAACCACCGCCCTGGTTGGACCAGTAGATGAACGTCCCGTCTGTCTTCATACTGAATGGGCGGCTTGTACCCGAGACGATCACCGTGGGACTGCCCGTCGTGTTGCCGCTTGCGTCCAACCCGACGCGGAAGATCTGCTGCGTGCTCGCGTCCCCGATCCATAGGTTGGAGCTGTCGGCGGTGATACCTACGGACTGGCTGAAGCTACTGAGGAATGAGTTGTTGACCCCGGTGCCGTCGAGATTGGCGCGGCCGACCGAGCTGTTCTGCTGTGTCCAATAGATGTGAGTGCCACTCACCGTCACGCCGTAGGGCGCGCTGGCGCCGGTGACTATGAAAGTCGGGCTCGTTCCGCTGGCGGCGTTCAACGCTATGCGGCCGATTCGATTGCTGTTCCGGTCGCCCCAGTACAGATAGGTCCCATCGCTTGTCATCCCCGGGATGAAGCTTCCTGCGCCGGTTACAAAGCTGGCGATGACGTTCGAGCCGTCACGGTCGGAGCGCCCGATCGCGCCGTTGTCAGACGCCCACCAGAGGTAGCGGCCGTCCGAGAAGGTGCCACGCGTGTTGGGGAGCCCGGTCACGAGCGACTGGTTGGGGCTCGTCCCGTCAGCGTTCGCGAACCCGATGGTGCTGGGGCTGGTGTTGTTCGCCCACATCAGCCCCGCGGAGGACGACAGCGACACGTTGGGAGCCGTGGCGTCGACGGTCCAGCTGTATCCGGCGGACGCCGTCAAGGCGCCGTTCGCGTCAGCTGCCCTGACCACGAACAGGTGCGAACCGTCGGTGAGGCCCGAGTAAGCAATGGGCGACGTGCACGGCGCGATCGTGCCCGAGTCGCGCTGACAGGTGAACGTGAACGCCGCCTGCGTGTGGGTGAACGAGAACGACGGGGCCGAGGTCGGGCTGGGGTTGGCCGGCTGTGCGGTTATCGAAGGCGCGCTCGTGGCGATCGTCCATGCATAGGCGGTGCTCGGCCCGATCGAGGCGCCTTGGATGGCACGGACGGCGAAGGTGTGAGATCCGCTGACAAGGAAGTACGACTTGGGACTGGTGCAGGACGTGAAGGTCCCGCCGTCTATCTGACACTGGTAGGTCGAAGCGCTGGTGAAGCTGAAGCTCGCCGTGGAGGTCGCACTCGGGTTTGCGGGTTTGGCCGTGATCGTCGGCGCCGCAAGGATCGCGATCGACCCGCTCGTGGTCGATCTGGTGAAGGTGTGAAACACAGCGGTCACGGAGTACGTGTAGGTCCCGGAGGCGACGCTCGAGTCCGTACAGTTCAAGACGGTCACCGGTGTAGGGATGCCGCAGACGACGCTGCCGTCCGAGCGCTTGACGGTGTAGCCGCCGACGGCTCCGCCGGACGACAGCGTGGCCGCGTTCCAGCCGACGGCGACGTTGGCGCCGGTCTGCACCGTCGTTATTCCCGTCGGCGCGTTGACGGAGCCGATCGCGCCGGCCGCGGCCGTCCGTGCCCCGCTCGAAGCGAAGAACGCCGTGGCGCCGGCGGCGACCACGAGCGCGACCATCAGCACGCTGCCGAACCGGACGGCGAAGCGCCTCATGAGTGCGCGCTCCCGTTGTAGGTGAGTGTCGGGTGCGCGTTCTTGCAGGCGTTTTGGTTGGTGTTGGACTCGATGAGCCGGATCGCCGGCGCCGCCACCCCCTGAGCGGGGAGCGTCACCGAGGAATGCGCGGGTACCGCAACCGCGTTTCCGTCCGCGACATCCGACTGCACGATCTGAAACCAGGCGCTGGTACAGCCCGCCGGAAGGCTCGCCGGCGCGACCCCGACCGTGACGGCGTTGACGGTGATTGCGCTGGCACCGGGATTCGTCAGCTTCAGGGCGATCGGTACCGGGTTGGCACCGGGATAAAGAACCCCGGTGGCGTCGCCGCTCATCTTGAATGGAGTGCCTGGTGATGAGACGCTGACTACGAAGACGAAAAGGGCCGCCCCGCTCCGGTTGCCGGCGGTGTCGACAGCGCGGACCGCGAACGTGTGGGTGCCCTGCGACAGGCCGTAGTAGTTCTTCGGCGTGGCGCACGCAGTCCAAGCGCCCCTGTCGAGCTTGCACTCATAGCTGACGTCGGACTGCGTATCGGTGAACGCGAACGTGTCGGTGTAGGCGCTCGTGACCAGCCCCGGGTTCTGCGTGATCTTCGGTGCCGACGGAGCTGTGGTATCGACAGTCCAGGTCCACGACGCCGCGTCGCTGAGGTTGCCTGCCGCGTCGCGCGCCTTGACCTTGAAGGTGTGGGAGCCGTCGCCGAGGTTCGCGTCGCTTTTGGGGCTCGCGCATGCCGCGTACGTGGCGCTGTCGAGGCTGCACACGAACGACGCGGCGGTCTCGCCCTCGCTGAAGGACAGCGAGGCGTTGGTGGAAGTCGTCAGGCTTGCCGGCTTGTCTGTGATCACCGGCGTGGGCGGCGGCTGTGTGTCGACGGTGAAGGTCGATGCGGCGTAGGAACCGGCCGGCATCGTGTTCCCCAGGCCGTCGGTCGCCCTTGCGTGCACCGTGTAGGAGCCGTCGCCGGAGGGCATCGGCAGCGGCAGGCGCCAACTGCCGGCGCCGTTCGCCACGATGAAGAATTCGGTGGTCTTGTCGAAGGCGGCGCCGCCCCACCACTTGCCGCTCGCGGCCTGGCGCACAGACACGGCGATGTTGACGACGCCGCTCGGGTCGCTCGCGGTCCCGCAGACACCCGGGCCTGCGGCGCATCCCGCATTCCAGCCGCTCGCGGTGTATGAGCCACCGTCGCCGGGGAAGGCCACAACGATCAGGGGCGCCCCGTAGTCGATCAGCCACGAGTAGCTCGTGGTCGTGCTCGGCAGATCACCGAGCACCCCGGTCGACTTGACCCGGAAGAGGTGTGAGCCAGCCGCGAGACCGATGTAGGTCTTCGGGCTGGAGCAATTCGTGAACGAGGATCCGTCCAAGGAGCACTGCTGCTTCAGACTTCCGAGCTTGAGGCCCGTGTCGTTGTCGGTGAAGACGAATGTCGCGGAGTTCGAGAGCGTCGTGCTCGCAGGGCCGGACGTGATTGTGGGCGCCGGGATCGGCAGGATCCCGAGCAACGCGCTTGCGTGGGTGGCACCCATCGCGCCAACGAGAACGAGCATGCCGAGCAGCCCCGCGGCGAGCCGCGGCGTCTTCCATCTCTGGCCGAATCCACGCATTAGCTCTCCCCGTCGCTCAGCTGATCAGCGGCGCACTCGACGGGCGCTCCACCGCCATGGAGCGCCCGTCTGCGTGCAGCCGAATTAGCTGGCGTTGACCGTGATGTTCGGCGTGTGGCCCTGGCACGGATCCTGGCTCGTGCCGGAGTCCTGCATCGTGACGGCCACGCTGCCGCCACTTGACGTCGCGCCACCCGCGAGGTTCTGCGGCAGCGGCGTCGGCGCCGTGTTCACAGCCGTGAACCAGCTCGAGAGACAACCCGCGACCGCGACGGCCGGCGAGCCCTCCGTGATGTTTCCACCCGACGAGGCGACAGTCGCCGTCGTCGCCGACAGGTTCTGATGACCCGTGCTCGGGTTGGTCACTGTGTAGTTGAAGCTCACGGTACCGGCGCCCGGGTACAGAGGACCGCCCGTGCTGGCTGCAACGTTGACCGTGAACGCCGTCGAGGAACCGACAGTCGCCGAGCCGGTGCCGGAGCCCGTGCTGGTGAAGTATGCGTAAGCGCTCACCGCGAGCACCAACGCCGAAACAACCGCAAGCAGCGCGATTACGCGCCGCCTACGCAGAGAACCCAACATATGACCGCCCCCTTTTTCGCAGGGCACGCCAAGGTGCCCCACATTGATAGTGGGGCGCACGATCGTCTGTAGCCAGCGCAGCCACAATCCCCCTCGGGGGGTCAGGGTCCGCTCCCCGTGGACAGGTGTTTCTGTCCTGGAGGTAAGACTGACGCGCGCAATCCGTCGCGGGACACGATCCTCAAAAGCATGAAGGCGCCCACCAGGCGGGCGCCTTCGGTAAAGCCGACGAGCGGATTCGAACCGCTGACCCTTCATTACGAGGGGCTCAGGGCGGCCCGGATGGTCCGAGGTGGTCCGCGAAGCTCAGCATTTGTCGTGGTTGTCGCTGGCGCCGGTCATCGGCAGACCGTGTCGGTGGCGCGAATGTTCCCTCTCAGTTCCCCGGTGAGCGGAGTTGCTAGCGCCGATGTTCTCCAGACAACGAGGGACGGGGCGAGAGCAACGTCCCTGACATCAGCGGTTGAACAGCGAGGTTGGTCCTCGTGCGAGGAGGTGTTGGCGTTGACCTCACCTGTTGAGCCGGAGTGGTCCCGGCCCACGCACAGTCGGCGAGATGCTGGGTCTCCGTGAGCGGCTCCGAAATCGTCCAGACCCCGCTCCCCGTGTGCAGGGGCAATTGGACGAGCCCGGTGGTCACCGTGTCACGGCCGAAGCCGAGTGGCGCACGCGAGCCGTCGTTGACGCCCCAATGGACGGCTGCCGGCTGATGGGGGCCAAACGAGCGCTCAGTACGAAGGTCGGGCCTCGAGACCCAGTCGCTCCTTCGTCGCAATCCAGAGCCGCTCTCCGGTCACTCATCGCTTGATCTTCAGCTTCTTCTTGACGGTTGGCGCCGGTCCGGTGAAGCGTGTCTCGACGGTGGCCGCCACCGAGGAGCGCTTGCGCAGCGCTTGTCGCAACCGGGCCAGGTTGGCCTTCGAGATCCGAACGCGTACGGTGCGGGTGCCGGCCGCGGTCAGCTTGAACTTCGCCTGACCGAGCATCCGGCCCAGCGCGCGCAGCCGGATGGTCCCCGCGCACGCGGCCGAGCAGCGCACGCGCACGGTGAGGCCGCGACGGAGCGTCGACTGGCGTAGCGCAGAGGCCACCGTGATCGTCCGCGAAAGCGCCGGTGGGATGGTCACCGTCGGAGGCGGCTTCACGTCGCCACCCGGGCCGACGGGCGGCGCCGAGGCGTCGTCGTCGGTCAGCGTGACGGTCGTGGTGGCCGCGGGCGGGTCGAGCACGGCGCCGCCGCGCGGATTGCTCCACGTCAGCGTGAAGGTCTCGTCGGGCTCGTCGATCGTGTCGCCGGACAACGGGACGAGCACCTCCGTGGTGAGCGCTCCCGGGGCGAACGTCGCCCGCCCCGAGACCGGCTCGCGATCGGCGTCGCCGGCGCTCCCGCCGGTGATGGAGTATCCGACGGACGCGTCGGCGCGGTTGGCGTCGGAGCGCGTGAGCGTCAGCGTGACGAGCCCCGCCTCCTCGGATGCGGTCGCTGTCGCCGGCGGCGCGAGGACCGTCGAGGTCCGCTGGCGCAGCACAGTGACGCCGAGGTTGGTTCGGCTGTTCGTGAACGCGAGATCGTCGAAACGGTCGCCGTCAAGGCGCGCGAACGTCACGCCGGTGACCGCGTCGCCCGCGACCTGCGATGGCGTCATGGTCCCCGTGCCGTCGTTGATCAACAGCCACAGCCCGTCGGACGGCTTGGACACGAGGCTCCGGCCGGGGACCGCGAGGTCCAGGTCGCCGTCGTCGTCGACGTCCCCGGCATCGAACTCGTCGGCGTACAGGCCCGGTCCGTCCCCTATCTCCTGGGTGACGGGCACGCCGAACGTGCCATCCGCGTTCCGCAGTAGGACGGAGACCTGGCGTCCGGCCCGGGCGACGACGTCCGGCCCGTTTCGGCCGTCGAAGTCACGCACGACGAGCAGGAAGCCTGCCGCACCCTTGAGGTCCGCGCTCGCTGCGAGGTGGAACACGCCCCTGCCGTCGTTGGTCAGTACGTGCACCGAGCTCGCCGACAGGTAGAGGTCGAGGTCGCCGTCGCCGTCGTCGTCCTGGAGGGCAAGGCCGATGCTCCCGGGGGCTCCCGGCACCTCTGAGAAGACGAACGCACCGCCCGTGTTGATTCCGACGCGCACCTTGCCGTCGTTCCAGCTGGCAACCATCACGTCGAGGTCGCCGTCGCCGTCGACGTCGCCGAGGGCGGCGTCACCATATCCCCCGGCCATGGCCTGGTTCTGCGCCGGCCCGAAGGTGCCGTCGCCGTTGCCGGGACGGACGGTCAGGTTGTCGCAGTTGGGGGTGACGGCGTCGAGGGCGGGGCCGCCGGTCACCTGGGCGAACTGCGTGAAGCGCGCGCACGCCCCCCATCCCAGCGCTACCTGAGGCCCGAAGCCCTGCCCCGTGTTGATCATGCTCGTCGCATCGCTGCCGAGCACGACGAGATCCGGTCGTCCGTCACCGTTGAGGTCGGGGTGCTCCAGGTGGACCGGGACACCCCCGGGGCCCGAGACCGACGGGCCGAACGGCACCAGCGGAAACCCGCCGGGGTCGCCCAGGGCGGTGAACGTCCGGTCGGCGCCATGGTTGGCGCCCTCGGAGGCGACTCCAGCCACGCGGTAGTGGTAGGTGAAGCCGGGCGTCAGTTGCGTGATCGGGGCCGCGATGGCCACGCCTGTTCCGTTCGCCGCGACGGGCTGCAACGGCGTCAGGCTTCCATAGGCGTCCGTACGCCCGTATTCGAAACGCACCGTGACGCCGGAGGGCAGCGGATTCGTCATGCTCGCGTTGAGCGTGGCGCTGGTTTGCGTGACGGCCGTCGCGTCACCCGTGGTGGCCCCCAGGCGCCTGACCTCGACCGCCCCGAGGTCGCAACCGCTGCCGAAGGGTCGTGCCACTCCACGCTGGTCGATCCCCGAGCAGCCCGTCGCGGCGTCGATCGACGCCTCGCCCTCTTGGGGCATCATCGTCTGGCCGGGTCCGCCGTTGTCGGCGAGCGGCCCCAGCTGGGCCTTGCGCTGGGTCCACGTGCCAGTGCTCGTGGCGCCCCCGATGACATCCACCCTGCCGGCATGGTTCGAGCCGATCGATGCGAGGGTGGACGTACCGAGGTTCGGCAGCCCCCCGGAGACCGTGGCCGGCTTGTCGGCTGTGAGCTCGGTGGTACTGACGCCGCCGCTGAAGAGGACCCGCTCGATGGTCACGCTTGCCTGACGTGCCTTCGCCGCGTCATACACGAGGCTGTAGACGGCGTGGTCCTTCGGCTCGTCGTAGAACCCGTTGGGCGTCGAGGCGATGGTCGAGTCCTTCAGCACGACCGATCCCGAGAGGTTGAAGATCGCCGCTCCGCGGCCGGCGCCGGGGTTGCCCGGCACGTTCGCGTCTACGACCTTGCCGCCGAACGCCAGGTTGTTGGCGAGGGTGCTGTTCACCACCGTGACGGTCCCCTGGTCATTGAAGATGACGCCCCCCAAACCGGCTCCGCCCCCGCCCACCGCAAGCTCTTGGTCCCAAAATCTGGCGTAGATCGTGGCCCCGTCGCCACCCCCCCAGCCGCCCGCGCCGCTCCTGGCCGGTGAGGTGTCCGGGTTCCCGCCGGCCCCGCCGCCGCCGCCGAAGCCGCCGCCACCGCCGTAGCCGGTTTGCAGGAACAGGGGCGAGCCGTAGTACCCGCTGCCGCCGCCGCCGCCTCCGCCGAAGCCGCCGCCACCGCCGTAGCCACTGAATCCGCCGTGGCTGCCGCCGCCGCCGACGCCGCCGGCGCCGCCGCCGAACATGTCACCGATCCCTGCCCCGTTGGGCGGGAAGACACCGTTCTTGCCGAAGCCGCCACCCGCACCGCCCGCGCCCTCGGACTGGGTACCTCCGCCGGAGCCCGAACCGCCGGCGGCACCCAGGGTCCAGGCGCCCTTGCCGCCCATCCCGTTCGCGGGCCCCCCGCCCACACCCGGCGCCGCACCGACGGCGGAGGCGCCGTTCTGCCCGACGAGAAAACCGGCACCGCCGCCACTTGCAGAGGCGCTCCCCGCCCCGCCGCCACCGGCGCCCGCGGGTGCCACGAAGCCGCCGCCGAAGCCGCCGCCGTCGGCAGCGTTGGCGCCCATCCCGCCGCCGGGTGACGCGTGGTACCCGACGATGTTCCCGCCCGATGCGTAGTTGCCCGACGCCGTCACGCGCTCCAGGACGACCGCGCCCTGGTTGAAGATCGCGCCGCCCATGCCCGCGCCGCCGCCGCCGCCGCTAGCGTCGCCGCCCTTGGCGTGCGCGCCGCGCAGCGTCAACGCGCGCAGCGTCAGCTTGCCCGCCCCTGGCGAGACGTAGTTGAGCGTGTTGGCGTTGGCGGGGTCGGCGCCGACGTAGAACAGCCGGAAGGGCGTGGTGCCGCCCGCGTTGCTGCGCTCGATCACGGCGCCGTTGCCCTCGATCGTGATGTCGCTCGCGATCGGCGGCAGGCCGTTCGGCCCGTACCAGTAGTTGTCAGGGGTGGTGAGCGTGTACGTGCACCCGGCAGGGAGCGTCAGCACGTCGGCTCCGGCCGCGGCGTTCGCGTTGGTGATGGCGCTGATCAGGGCGGCATTGCTGCACGCCACGGTGACGTTGGCGGCACGCGCGGGTGCCGGTCCTGGGGCCGAGATGGCCACGATCACGAGCGCGATCGGGGTGCAGCGACGGAGCGGACGAGCTGCGGACATGGCTGTTCTCCGGCTAGGGCGAGACATGGACTATCGGAGCTTCAATGACACGGGGGCCAGCGTCGTCGTCGTGGCCTGACGGACGCGCACGCGCACCCGGTAGCGGCCCTTCGCGAGGGCTCGCTTGGCACGCAGCGTCAACTGCGCCCGGCCGGAGCGCACCGTGCCGGACGCCGTGGCGATCTTCCTCGTTCCCTTCAGCAGCTCGATGGTCACGCGGGTCTTGGCGGTGCTGGCGGGCACCCCGGTGAGCTTCAGCTTGATGACCACGCGCTTGCCCTTGCGCCTGCCCGTGACGGTGGCACGGATCGTCGCCGGCTTCGGGCCGGCGGTTGGCGTCGCCGTGGCGGTCGGGGTGGGGGTCGGCGTCGCCGTGGCGGTCGGGGTGGGGGTCGGTGCAGGCGGCCCATCGATGGCCGCCGCCACGAACACCGCAGTCACCGTCGCGTCGGCGTCGGCGATGACGCATGTGCCGGTGCCGGAGCATCCGGCGCCCGACCAGCCCGCGAAGGTCGAGCCGGGGGCCGGTGTCGCGGTGAGGGTGAGCGGCGTCCCGTGCGCGTATTGCCCGGTACAGACCGTTCCGCAGTCGATGCCGGCGACTGCGCTCGTGACGGTGCCGGACCCCCTGCCGGTCTTGGCGACGGTCACGGTGTGAAGGGCGACGAACGTCGCCGTGATCTCCTGGTCGTCGTTCACGGTGGTCATGCACGTCAGCGACGATCCGCTGCAATCACCGCCGGACCAGCCGGTGAAGCGCGTCCCCTCGCCCGGCGAGGCGGTCAGCTGGACCACGCTGCCGGGAGCGCGCCAGCTCTCACAGGGCGCCCCGGCTTTGCACACTGTGGCTCCGGGGTCGATCGTGACCTTGTCGTCGACTCCGCCGGCGACGGTGGTGACCGTGAGCTTCTTGCCGAGGATGAAGTTCGCGGTCAAGGTCTTGGTCGGGATGGCCTGGGTGTAGCAGACGTTCGGCGGCAGACCGGACGAGCAGACGCCCGTCCAGCCGGCGAACACCGAGCCCGGGTCCGGGGTCGCGGTCAGGATGACTCCCTGCTGCGGGTTGAAGGTGCCGGTGCAGATCGACCCGCAGTCGATCCCGCTCGGCTGACTCGTGACGCGGCCCGCGCCGGCGCCCGTCTTGACCACGGTCACCGTCGGTGTCCTGAACATCGCGGTGACCGCCACGTCGGCGTTCAGCGTGACCGTGCAGGGCCCCGTGCCCGTGCAGCCGCCTGACCAGCCGGCGAACTCCGTCGGGTACGTGGGAACCGCCGACAGGGTGACCTGCGTCCCTTGCACGTAGCGTTGCGTGCAGTCGGCGCCGCAGTTGATCCCGGCGGGCGAGCTCGTGACCGACCCCGAGCCCGTCCCGGTCACCGACACATCGAGGGCCTGCGTCTTGACGAACTTGGCGGTGATCGTGCGATCGATGTCCATGGTGACGAAGCAGTCCCCCGACTGCGAGCCGCAACCGCCGGTCCATTCGAGGAAGTCCCAGCCCGGGTCCGGCGTCGCCTGAAGCTGGACGAAGTCGCCCTCCGGGAATTTCGCCGAGCAGAGCGCTCCGCAATTGATCACCTCCAACACGCTGGCATCCGTCACCGTCCCCGAGCCGATCTTCGCGACGGTCAGCGTCCGCGCCGGAGAGAACAACGCGGTCATGACCAGGTCGTCGGTGAGCGTCAGCGTGCAGGGCTTGGCGACGAGGTTGTTGCACGGGCCTCCGTGCCACTTGACGATGTCGCCCTGTTGGGGGGTGGCCGTCAGCGTGACCGTCGCGCCAGGCGCGAAGTAGAACCAGCAGCGCTGGAAGCCGCCGGCGCTGCCGGTGCAGTCGAGGCCGGCCGGCGAGCTCGTCACAGTGCCGGCGTTCTGGACGTGGACCTCCAGCCTTGGCCGCTTGACGAACGTCGCCGTGACGGTTCTTGCAGCGGACATCGTGACCGTGCAGGTGCCGGTCCCCGAGCATCCGCTGCCCGACCAACCCGTGAAGGTGATCCTCGCCGTGTCGGCGATGGCCGTCGACAACGTCACGACCGTCCCGGCCTCGATGTCCCGGGTGCACGACTCAAAGCAGGCGGCGGCGCCCGTCGAGAACGAGACCTGCTGCTCGAACCCGGATTCGCGGACCCCTGGCATGTTGACCGTCAGCGTGTTCGCGGCCTCGCTCTGCGTGACGGCGGAGAGAGCGGAGGGGCTGAATGCAATCGCCACCAGGATCGCCGCGGCGAGCCTCACGACCGTGCGCCCGCGAGCACGCGTCCGGATGCGCTCCGCTCGGCAGAGGAAAGGGGTCATAGCGCGGTCGGCCGGTTGAAGATCGCTCCGTCGAGCCCGGCGCCGCCGCCGACGACCGCGGTTGGCAGGAGGAGCGCCGCCGCCTGCCCGATCTGTCGCCGTCGTCTCATGGCTTCACGCCTCGTCATCCCCTGCCGTCTCGTTGCCGTTCCCCGAACTGAGTGCGTCGACCGCCGACATCAGCCCCATCCATCCGGTGAAGCCGCGCGCTGCGCCGCCGGGCGCCGTCGCGATGCCTGCGGGCATCGAGCCGTCCAGCCGCAGCTCGATCTGGATCACAGCGGCCTGATCCTCCGGCGCGTCGTCGCGGTCGCCTCCCATCGCGCTGGACCATCGCGCCTCTGCGGCCCGCGCACATCTAGGCGGCCCCTAGACCGGTACCCCAGGATTAGCGCGGCTACCGAGCCGCGTCGAAAATGCCGGGGAGCTCGCGGCGCGAGTTCACGCCGAGCTTGCGGTAGGCGTTGCGGAGATGCAGTTCGACGGTCTTGGTGGTCACGAACAGCGCCTCGGCGATCATCCGGTTGGTCTGTCCGGCCGCTGCCCGCTCCACTACGCGCCGCTCTGCGGGTGTGAGCGCGGCAGGCCCGGTGAGCGCCGTGGTCCGCGGCCGGACGCCAGCCGCGCGCAGCTCATGTCGCGCGTGGTCGACGAGCGAACCGGCGCCGAGCGCAGCGGCCAGCTCAAGACCCCGCCGCAGCGGATCCCGCGCCTCGGTCGGCCGACGGGACCGCCGCAGCCAGCTGCCGAGGGCCACCAGCGCCTTGGCGTGCTCGAGCCGTGCAACGGAGCCTTCGGTGACCGCGACCGCCTCGCTCAGATGAGCAAGACCGCCGTCGCGCTCGACCGTGCCGAGGATCCGAAGGGCCCGCCCGACCGTTCCGGGCGCGCCCCAGCGTCGAGCGAGCTCGAGCGACTCGGCGGCACGTCCCCGCCCCTCCTCCTCGCGGCCGAGGTGGAACAGCGCGACCGCCCGATGGGAGCGCGCCGGCGTGTCAATCGGGTTCACGAGAAAGGCGAAGCGGCGCTCCATGTCCTCGGCGACGACGCGCGCTTCGTCGTACCGCCCCTCGGCGAGGAACAGCTCGGCGTGGGCGTCGAGCCAGTAGCGGGCGGCGTCCGATGCGTCGCGGGGGACCTCGACGGTCGCAAGCACCTGTCGGGCACGGTCAAGATCGCCGCGTTCCCGCAGTACCGCCGACAGGAAGCTGGCATGGTGCACCTCCGTCAATGATCCTTCGCCCACCAACCGAAATTCCTCGACCGCGTTCTGCAGCGAGTCCTCCGCGTCGTCGAGCTCGCCCCGCCGAAGAAACGCATAGCCGCGCCACAAGCTGCTTCCGGCCTTGCCGACGAGAGAGCCGCGGACACGCGATTCCTGCAGGAATTCCTCCCAGGCGTCGTCGGCCTCGACGCGATCGGCACGCACCAGGGTGAGGATCGCCGTGATCGACAGGAACACGTTGTCGGCCGCGATCAGCTCGCCTCCCTCCAATGCCTCGAGCGCCAGTCGCACGCACTCCTCCGCGCTCTCGCCGCCGTAGGCCCACTGTCTGGAGACGACCGCGGCGAGCATCTTCGCGCCAGCACCCCCGCCGGGCAGCCCGCGACGCCTGAGCTGCTTCGGCGCGGCGTGGCGGCCGGTGCCCAACACCGGCGCCATCAGCTCCAGCGCCTCCAGTGCGAGGCGACTGTCCGAGCCGGGCTCCATCTCGCTGCTCGCGCGGCGGATCAGCGCGATGCACTCGTCCGCCTGGGCGTTGAACAGCAGGGTTCGCGCCAACGTCACCGCCGCTGCGTGCCGCACGGTGTCGCCGCCCTGCTCGAACGCATCCGTCAGATGCTCGATGGCCGACGGGGGGTCGAGCATCTCCTCGGCTCCTCCCAGCGCGAGCAGGAGCGCGGCGCGACGACCGGGCGGCGCAGGCTCTGAGAGGGCGCGCGCCAGATAGCCGACCGCGCCTGCCGGGAATCCGGCGCGAAGTGATTTGGACGCGGCCGCTTCGAGGACGTCGCAGACCCATTCCTCGCCGCGTGCAGGGGCAAGCACCAGGTGGGTGGCGACCGTGCCGGCGGCGTTGCCGCCGTCGCGCAGGAGTCGGGCTGCGCGCGCGTGCGCCAGAGAGCGTTCGTGTGAGGGGATGTCCTCGTAGACCGCGGCGCCCACGACAGGATGCACGAATCCGCCGTCCTCGTCGTCGTCGCTGAAGATTTCGGCGGCCACCAGTGCGTCCGCCGCCATCGCGGCGCCCTCGAGGTCGAGCCCGGCGAGTTGTGCGATGAGCGGCAGATCGGTGCCGACACGCAGGATCGACGCGGCGCGCGCCAGCCTCAGCGCGTCATCGTCGAGCCGTCCGAGGCGAACCAGGACGGCGCGCGACACCGCCCGGGGACCGAGATCGGCCACCGCCGCGACGTGGCCGGAGTCCGGGGCGACCCCCACTACGTGCAGCGTCCTGATCAGCTCCTTGAGCAGCAGCGGATTGCCACCGGTCGCCGCGTGACACGCAGTCGAGAACGTTTCGTCGGTCGCTTGGCTCAGTCCGTCGCTCACGAGCCGGGCTGTCGCCGAGTTGCTGAGCGGAGACGGCGACAGCGAGGTGGCGAGCGGGTCCCCGACGATCTCGGTGACCAGCGTGGCCCGTGCGCGTCTCTCACGCGGCCGCAGCGTGCAGAGCACCGTCACTGCGAGCCCTTCGAGTCGGCGGAGGAGGTAGTTGAGGAAGCGGAGTGAGGGCTCGTCGCACCAATGGAGGTCGTCGACGGCGATCACGACCGGGGCGTCCCCCGCGAGGGTGGCGGTGAGCCAGTAGAGCGAGTTGAGCGTCGCGAACGAGGCGTCCTGGGATCCGGCGCTGTCGAGGGACTTCAGCTCCTCGACTCCGACGGCGTCCTCGAACAGCTGGCGCACCACCCCGAAGGCGAGCTCGACTTCGAGCTCGCTGGCGCGGGCGACGAGGATCCGGGCCCCGGCGTCGTACGCGAGGCGCCGCCCCTCGGCGAGGAGCTGGGTCTTCCCGATGCCGGCCGGGCCCTCGATCACCACTACCGCAGACCGCCAGGGGGCTGCACCGGAGAGTGCCTCTCCGAGGACCGCCAAGTCGTGCTCGCGCTCGAGAAGCGAGCCGCCCGGCTTGGCGGCAGCGATCACCTCCGCCGTGCTCTGTTTCCCCACCAAGACAAGTTCCCTCCGCACCGCCAGGACCTGGACGACGGAGCACGCTCACGATACCGGACAGCGCGCCGACGGCCGCTCGATGCACGTCACCCTGCCCGTCCGCATCGCGACGCGTCTGCGCGCCGGTGCGGTGACGCGCACGCGGCGCCACCATCGCGTACACACCGCGCTGCACCGCAGGATCCGTGTCGGCTTCGGTCGGCGCACGCGTATGCGCGGCCATCTCGCCAGCAAAGACGGCACGCCGCTCGCCGGCGCCGAGGTCGAGGTCATGGAGCTCCGCCGCCAGACGGGGTCGCACGCTGCAGCAGCTGCGAGAGTACGGTCGCGCCGGCCCTGCCGGTCTGTGCACAGCAGCTCTTCGCGTCTCGGCGAAGGACCGCCAGCGCGTTGAAGGGCCCCGCCAGCGCGAGACAGATGGGCCGCGCGAGCCGCTACGGTGAATTGGAGCGTTGCGTCTCCTGCCGCCCCCCCAGGTCGGCTTGCGGACGCTCCCGGGAGAAGCCCTGCGCGAGCAGGGCTTCTTCCTTCCCAGGCCGCCGGACGGTGAGCCGCACGACCCGAGGAGCACCGGATGGCCGGCAGACAGAAGACGACGTTCGCCAAGATGAGCCGTGAGACGAAGGTCTCCGAGCGCAAGGCGGTCAAGGAGATGCGCAAGCGGCAGCGTCGCGAGGAGATCGACCGAGCTCGCGCCGAGGGCCGTGAGGTGT
>JAOPZJ010000299.1 GCA_025964155.1 Solirubrobacterales bacterium | reverse complement strand
TCGGCGAGCTCGGCGGGTGCCCCGTTCCGCCCGGCGCGACGGGCAACGTCGCCAGCGAGGACCTGATCTCGATGTTCCACGAGATGGGGGTGCAGACCGGCGTCGACCTGCACGCCCTGATCGACGCGTCCCGGGCCGCCCAGGATGTCCTGGGCCGGCGGCTCACGAGCCACGTGCTCGTCGCCGGTCCGGTCAACTGGTCCGGGAGCTGAGCCGCGCGCGCGGGTGACCATGGGCAAGCGCAGCAGGAAGCGGCCTGACCGCACCAGTGCCCGCAAGAACACCGGGGCCGTGGCGTCGCCGATGCCGGCGCGTCCGCGACCTGAGCCCGCGCGGCGCCGGACGCGTCCTGATCGCGGGGAGCGTCCTGCCGCGCTGTGGGGACGCGCGCCGATCTCCGAGTTCGCGATCCTCGCGGGCACGATCGCGCTGGTCGTCGGGATGAGCCGCGGCCCGGGGCCGGGCACGCCGGCGATCACCGTCGGTCTGGTCCTCGTCGGGATCGCGTCGCTGGAGTTCGCCGGCCGCGAGCACCTGCGCGGGTACCGCTCGCACTCGTTCTTCCTGGCGCTCGGGCTGACCGGGCTCCTGCACCTCGCCATGGTGGTCGTGGCCGGGTCCGGCACGGTGCCCGTCCAGGTCCTGCTCGTCCTGGACGTCGTGGCGTTCGGCCTGCTGTTCTCCGCGCTCTCGAGGCAGTTCTCCATCGTGCGCGTCGAGGCGCGTCAGGCCCAGCGCCGTTGAGCGGCGGCGTGACCCCGAGGGGGGAGACGGATCCTCCGTCGGGTGGGTGTGTGCAAGGGCCCGCCCGGCGAGGGTGGGTGGACCAATCTGCTCCCAGGAGGATGTTCCCCGTGGCCACCGTCAGCGTGAAGCACCACCAGATGTTCATCGACGGCAAGGACGTCGATGCCCCCGAGGCCTACGAGATCCGCAGCCCCTCCACCGAGGAGCTCGTCTGCACAGTCGCCAAGGGGTCCGTCACCCACGCGGACGCGGCCGTCGATGCCGCGCGCCAGGCGTTCGAGTCGGGTTCCTGGTCGCGCATGGCCAAGGAGGAGCGCTCCGCGATCATGGTGCGCATCGCCGAGCGGCTCGGTGACGAGCTGGAGGAGCTGACGGAGCTCGAGATCAGCGCCAACGGGGCGACGATCCGCCAGGCCCTCGGCTTCCACTGCGGTCTGGCGTCGCCGCACTTCCTGTACTTCGCCGAGCAGGCGCTGTCGTACGAGTTCGAGCAGTCGGTCGCGACGAAGGCCTACCCGACGCTGTCGGCCAACACGATCGTCCGCGAGCCCCTCGGCGTGTGCGCGGCGATCGTGCCGTGGAACTTCCCGCTCGTGCTGGGCATCTGGAAGATCGGGCCGGCCCTGGCGGCCGGGAACTCCGTCGTCGTCAAGTGCGACGAGAAGACGCCGCTGTCGCTGCTGCGCCTGGCGCAGATCGCGCACGAGGAGGGCGTGCCGGCCGGGGTCCTGAACGTCATCACCGGCGACGGCGCGCAGGTCGGCGCGCGGCTGGCGTCCCATCCCGGCGTCGACAAGGTGGCCTTCACCGGGTCGACGGCCGTCGGCCGCGAGATCATGCGCCTCGCCTCGGGCACCCTGAAGAAGTGCTCGCTGGAGCTCGGCGGCAAGGGCCCGGTCATCATGCTCGACGACGCGGACCTGTCGTACGCGATCGACGGCGTGCTGTTCGGCTGCATGCTGTACTCCGGCCAGATCTGCGAATCCGGGACGCGGCTGTTCGTCTCCCGCAAGCGGCACGACGAGGTGGTGGCCAAGCTCGTGGAGCGAGCCTCCCTCATCCGCCAGGGCGACCCGAGCGACTTCGAGACGGACATGGGCCCGGTGGTCTCGGCGCGCCAGCGCGACCGGATCCTCGGCTACCTCGAGCAGGCCAAGGCCGACGGGGCGACCTTCGCGCTCGGCGGCGGCGTGCCCGAGGGCGAGCGGTTCGCCAAGGGCCACTGGATCCAGCCGACGATCGTCACCAACGTGACGAACGACATGCAGATCGCTCGCGAGGAGATCTTCGGTCCGGTGCTCGTCGTGATCCCGTACGACTCGCTCGAGGATGCCATCGCGATGGCGAACGACAACGAGTACGGGTTGACGGGCGGGGTCTGGGCGCAGGACTACGAGAAGGCCCTGGAGGTCAGCGGGCGCCTGCGGGCCGGAACGGTGTGGATCAACAACTGGCACATGATCGATCCGGCGCTGCCGTTCGGCGGCTATAAGCAGAGCGGCGTCGGCCGGGAGCTCGGGCCCGACGCGCTCGGCGAGTACACCGAGGCCAAGCACGTGCACATGGACCTCGCGGGCCGCGCCGACCGGCTGCCCTTCGACATGCTCATCTCGGCGCCGGGCTGACCGCTCGCGTTCACACCGGCGGCGGGACGACCCACGCCGACAGGCGCTCCGCCGCGCGCCGGCATGCCTCGAGCGTCTGGACGAGCGCAACGCGGATGTAGCCCTCGCCCGCTGGGCCGAAGTAGGCGCCGGGGGCGACGACGACGCCCTCGTCCAGCAGCGCCAGCGCGAACGCCTCGCTCGAGGTCCAGCCCGCGGGGAGCGCCAGCCACAGGAAGAAGGTCGCGTCGCCGCCCGCCGGCCGCAGACCACACGCCAGCAGGGCGGGGAGCAGGACGTCGCGCTTGGTGCGGTAGACGTCGCGAAGGGCGACGACGTGCTCCTCGTCCTCCCAGGCGGCGACCGCCGCCCGCTGGACGAACTCCTGCGGCGCCACGCCGACGTTCGGGCGGTAGCGCTTGAGCGCCGCGATGAGGTGCGCGTCCCCGGCGGCGAAGCCCGAGCGGTAGCCCGGCATCGAGGAGCGCTTGGACAGCGTGTTGACGACGAGGACGTTCGTCAGATCGGTGATCTGCAGGGCGCTGGAGGGCAGCTCGTCGGTGAACGCGAGCTCGCTGTAGGCCTCGTCGCTGGCCACGACGAAGCCGCGTTCGCGCGCGAGAAACGCGGCGCGCTCGTAGAACTCCAGGTCCGCGGTAGCCGCGGTCGGGTTGTTCGGGTAGTTCAGCCACAGCAGCGCGAGGTCGTCCGGGAGCGCGTCGAGGTCCGGCAAGAAGGCACGCTGCGCGGTCAGCGGCAGCTCCACGACCCTCCGGCCGGCAAAGAGCGCGCCCCGCTCGGCCACCGGATAGCCGGGCACCGTGACGGCGACCGATCCCGGTCCGACCACCTGCGCGAGATGGAAGATGAGCTCCTTGGAGCCGAGCGTCGGCACGACCTGCGTCGCCGGGTCCAGCGCGACGCCGAAGCGGCGGTCCGTCCACGCGGCGATGGCGGCCCGCAGCTCCGGCAGGCCCTCCGCCAGCGGGTACGGGGACTGGGGCGTGATGGCCGCCGCCAGGGCTTCGCGGATGAACGGCGGCGTGGGCTCGCGCGGCTCGCCGATGCCGAAGTCGATGACGTCGACGCCTTCGGCTTCCAGTGCCCTGCGGGCGTTCGCGAGCCGCACGAACGGGTAGGTGCGCATCCCCTCCAGGACGGGATTCAGCGGCAGGCTCACGTGGAGAGGAAGGCATCGAGCGTGCGGGCGCACCGCACGAGCGCCTCGACGCTGATCTGCTCGTCGCGCTGGTGCGCGTGGCGGGGGGCGCCGGGTCCGAAGTTCACGGCGCTGATGCCGACGGCCGTGAACTCCGCGACGGGCGTCCACGCCTGCTTGGGGGCGACCTCAAGGTCCCCGCACGCGATGAGGCGCTGCACGAGCGGATCGGCGGCGCAGACCGCGCCCGACGGGGCGTTCGAGGTGATCTGCAGCGACTCGCCCTCGCCACCGCACAATGCGTGCAGACGCGCCTCGGCGTCCTGCGGCGACGTCCCCGGGGCGTAGCGATGGTTCACGTGCGCCTGCACGCGGTCCGGGATGACGTTCTCGGCGATGCCACCCGCGATCTTCGTCACGGAGACGACCTCGGTGAAGGTCAGGCCGTCGAAGACGTGCTCGATCGGCGGTGCTGCCCCGGCGAGGCGGACGATGCCGCGGGCGGCACGCTCGATCGCGTTGTCGGCGTCCCAGGGGCGGGCGGAATGCCCCGAGCGTCCTTGAAAGGACCAGGTCGCGTTGATGTTGCCGAGGCAGCCGGCGTGGACCGTGTTGTCCGTGGGCTCCATCATGAGCACGAGGTCGGCGTCCAGCAGCGCGCGTTCACGCCCGAGCAGCGGGGTCAGCGCGGACTCGGCGACACCGAGTTCCTCGCGCCCGAAGAGGCACAGGCCCAGGCGGCTGGTCATGCCGTCGCTGCCGCCGCGTGCCGCCGCCAGCGCGACCTCGATGGCGACGGCCACCGCCCCGAGCATGTCCGCCGAACCGAGCCCGTGCACCGTCTGCGCGTCGCGCCGGCCGGGGCGGTTGTCCTGCGCGGGAACGGTGTCGAAATGGCCGCCGAGCACCACCAAGGGGCCGGTCGCCGGCCCGATCGGGTCGGTCACCACACAGGTGTCACCGGCGTCGCGGGCCGGCACGCCCCCGGCCTCCAGGACACCCAGGGCATGGGCGGCCAGCCGGTCCTCGTCACGCGACTCCGACGGGATGTCGACGAGCTCGAGGGCCCTGGTGGCCAGGCGTTCGCCCAACTCGGCGTCACTGAGGTGCTGCAGCACGCCCGGCAGGCTATCGCCCGGGGCAGCCACGCCCGGACCCGCCGGTCGTTTGACACCGTGCCAACGGACCAGCCCGTATCGTGGCCCGGAGCATGCGCTACTGCGGCATCGACGTCTCAGCCCGTCTGGGCAACCAGCAGCTCGTGACCCTCCACGAGCGCCGCGGAGCGGACGGCGACCAGGAGCTCGTCGCCACGTTCTATGAGCCGGGTGACGCGGACGCGGTCGCCCGCACGGTCCTCGGCTTCGGCGGCGAGGCCGTCGTCGCCGTCGATGCCCCCAGCGGTCCGCGGCTGGACCTGCTGGCGGCCGGGCGCCCGCTGCGCGGCCGGCTGGGACTGCCGGACGGCCGCTACGAGCGACATCGCGTATGCGACGCGATCCTCTTCCGCCGGTCGCTGCCGCTGTACCCCGTCCCGGCGGCAGGCCAGCAGCTGCTCGCCTGGGAGCGCTGGATCGAGGTCGGCTTCGGGCTGTTCGACGTCCTCTCGCCGCTGCAGCTCTTCCGACCCGACCGCGCCGACGGCGCGGTGATGGGCCAGGTAGGGGACGGCGCGATGCGCTTCGGCCGGCTCGTCGAGACCTATCCCGACGCGATCTTCTGCTCGCTGCTCGGCCATCGCCCGTCGCCCAAGCGCACGCCGTGGGGCCTGCAACAGCGGATCGCCGCGCTGAAGCTGCGCCGCGTCGTCGACGCCGACGGCGGCCTGTGGCATCGAACGCTCGACGAGCTGGACGCCTGCGCCGCCGCGTACGCGGCGTACACGCTGGCGAACGGCATCGGCTCATGGGTCGGTGATCCCCGGGAAGGCGTGATCCTGCTGCCGGTAGGAGAGCTCGAGGAGAAGTACCTCAAGCTGCCGCCGCCGGGGCGGCATGCGCTCGTGTGAGGGGTGGGGGTGCTGACGTCGGGCGGTCGGGACGCGCGGTCGAGCGCGGGTGTGGCTGCGTTGACGCCAGGCTCCAGGGTCTGGCCCCGCACGTTCGTCGCGCAGGACACGACGAACGTGCGACGGCGATCTCCGGCCGGCCGCGAACCGACGTCCGACGTCCTCCGTACGCCAGAATCGTGGCATGAGCAGATAGGATCCTGGCATGCAGCCGCCCTCGTCCACCACCGGCGCTCGCCTGCACGCCGAACGGGTGCGGGCGGGGTTGAGTCAAGAGGCCCTGGGACGGGCGGCGGGGCTCAGCCGTCAGGCGGTCGGAGCGATCGAGGCAGGCCGCCATCGTCCCGGCGTCGACGCCGCGCTCGCGCTGGCGGCCGCCCTGACGGTCTCGGTGGAGGCGCTCTTCGGCACGGCGGCCGGGTCGCCGTCCGTCAGCGTCTTCGGTGACGCCCTCGCCGACGGCACGCCCGTGCTGACCTCGCGCGTCGGCGGGCAGCGCATCCACGCACCGGCGGACCTGGCCGGATGGCAGGAGCGGTGGCCCGTGGCCGACGGCCAGTGGACGGCCGGCGAGGTGCATCCGCTGGCCGCCGCCGACGAGGACGCGGGTCTCGTGGTCGTCGGCTGTGATCCCGCCCTCAGCCTCGTCGCGGCGCAACTGCCGTCGTCGGGCGCGCGCCGCATGGTCGCCGTCAACGGCAGCACCCGTACCGCGCTCGCCGCGCTACGGGCCGGGCGCGCCCACGCCGCGCTCGTCCACGGCCGCCCCGACGCGCTGCCGTTCCACGAGGCGCCCGCCGGCGTCCTGCGGCTGCACCTGGCCCGCTGGCGGGTGGGCCTCGCCGCCGCGAAGACCGCGCAACCGCTGTCCCTGGCCGCCTTGGCCGCCGCGGGCACCGACGTCGTCCAGCGCGAGGCGGGGGCCTCCAG
>JAOPZJ010000244.1 GCA_025964155.1 Solirubrobacterales bacterium | reverse complement strand
GGACTGCATGACGCCGCTGCCGCCACCGAAGGTCGTCCTCGGTGGCCAGGGGTCGCTGGAGTCGGTGATCGTGGACGGGCGCGGGCGTCTCTTCTACACCGACAGCACCGCCAAGGCCCTCATGCGCCTGGACCGCCCGGGCGCCCGGCCCGCCGTGGTCCTCGGCGGCATCGACGCCCCCGGCGGTCTGGCCTTCGACGCCGACGGGCGCCACCTGTTCGTCGGCCAGGGCGACTCGGTCGCCGGCGGACTTCAGGGCAATCTGGTCCCGGCCGCTTCGCTGCTGCGCGTCGACGTGGACACCGGCGCGGCGACCGTCTTCGCCAAGGGCCTGCGGATGGCCAACGGCCTGGTGCGCGCGACCGACGGGACGCTCTTCGCAAGCAGCGACGTCGGGACGTCGATCGACCGGATCTCGGGTGACGGCGTCGTCCGGTCCGGCTGGGCGGCTGTCTTCTCGGGCAACGGCATGGCCATCGACGCCGCCCAGACGTCCCTGTTCGTCAACCAGACGTTCCGACCCGCGGCGATCTCGAGGATCTCGCTCCAGGATCCGACGTCGGTCAGCACGTTCTTCGCGGCCTCGGGCGCCGACATCACCGCGGGCCTGGACGGGATGACGATCGACCCGTCCGACCGCCTCGTCTCCGCGGCGAACCTCGCCGGCGAGGTCTGGCGCATCGGCACGGACGGGCAGGCGTGCGCGCTGGGCCGCGGCCTCAAGACGACGAGTGCCGTGGCGTACGGGCACGGCCCCGACGGGTTCTCCGAGGGGCGGCTGTTCGCGGTCGGCTTCGACGGTGTTCTCGCCGAGATCCCTGGCGGTCAGGTGATGCTCACGGCGCCACCGGAGCTCGTCGACGGCCCGGCCCCGACGACGGAGGCGGTGGCCGTGACCGTGCTGCCCGTGACGGCGCGGGTGCGCGGCGACCGCGTGCGCGTCGTCCTGCACGTACGCCGCGGCGCACGCTTCGTCGCGTCACGCGTGCTCGTCGGCCGGCGGGTGCTGAGGACCGGCAGGCGCGTGAGCGTGCCGGTGAGCCCGCGGGCGACGCGGCTCGTGGTGCGCTTCCGCCTGGCGGGGCGCGGCTACGTCCGCAGCGTGCGGCTCGTGCGCTGAGCGGGGCGCTGCGGCGCTGGCACGAGAGGGCTACTCGGGGTGCGCGGCGTTGTAACAGCGGGCCTGACGGCGGAGGGAGCCGGCGGACGCGGGCTTCGCCGGACGTGGCTGACGAAACCCGGGCATCGCGCGGTGTTGGGCGCACCCCCGGCCGCGGACGCGCCCTCTAGGTCTGCGCCGCCAGCTTCGCGCGCTTGGCCGCCTTGGCGCGCTGGTTGGGGTCCAGCTGCACCTTGCGCATGCGCACGAAGTGGGGGGTCACCTCGACGCACTCGTCCTCGCGCAGGAACTCCATCGCGCCGTCGAGCGACAGGAGCTTCGCCGGCGTCAGACGGACGAGCTCCTCGGCCGTCGAGGAGCGGATGTTGTTCAGCTGCTTCTCGCGGACGGCGTTGACGTCCAGGTCCTCGGAGCGGGAGTTCTCACCGATGATCATGCCGCCGTACGTCGCGTCGCCGGGGCTGACGAAGAGCGACCCGCGCTCCTGCAGGCCGAAGCAGGCGAACGGCGTGACGGTCCCCTGCCGGTCGGCGACCAGGGCGCCCGTGGGACGGGTGCGCAGCTCGCCGGCCCACGGCTCGTAGCGGTCGAAGACGTGGTGCATGAGGCCGGTGCCGCGGGTCTCGGTGAGGAACTCGGTACGGAAGCCGATCAGGCCGCGGGCGGGGACGAGGTAGTCCATCCGGACCCAGCCCGTGCCGTGGTTGATCATCTGCTCCAGGCGGCCCTTGCGCAGCGCCAGCAGCTGCGTGACGACGCCGACGTAGTCCTCGGGGACGTCGATCGTCATGCGCTCGACGGGCTCGTGGACCTTGCCTCCGACCTCACGGGTGACGACCTGCGGCTTGCCGACGGTCAGCTCGAAGCCCTCGCGGCGCATGAGCTCCACGAGGATCGCCAGCTGCAGCTCGCCACGGCCCTGGACCTCCCAGGTGTCGGGCCGCTCCGTCGGGTTCACGCGCAGGGAGACGTTGCCGACGAGCTCGCGCTCAAGGCGGTCCTTGACGAGCCGCGCCGTGAGCTTCTTGCCGTCCTGGCCGGCCAGCGGGGACGTGTTGATGCCGATGGTGACGCTCAGCGACGGCTCGTCGACGCTGATCACCGGCAGCGCGACCGGGTTCTCCAGGTCGGCCAGCGTCTCACCGATCGTCACGTCGGCCAGCCCGGCGACGGCGATGATCTCGCCCGGCCCCGCCTCGGTGGCGTCGACGCGGTCCAGCGCTTCGGTGACGTAGAGCTCGGTCACCTTCCCCCGCGTGATCGTCTCGCCGTCGGCGCGGCACCAGGCGATGTCCTGGCCCTTGCGGATCGTGCCGTTGCGCACGCGGCAGACAGCCAGTCGCCCGACGTACGGGCTGGCGTCCAGGTTCGTCACGTGGGCCTGCAGCGACGCGCCCTCCTCGTACGTCGGCGCGGGGATGTACGAGCGGAGCAGCTCCATCAGCGGCCGCAGGTCCTTGCTCTCGGTCTGGTTGGGATCGGGATCCAGCGACGCCGTGCCGGCCTTGGCGTTCGTGTAGACCGTCGGGAAGTCGAGCTGGTCCTCCTCGGCGTCGAGGTCCAGGAAGAGGTCGAGGGTCTCGTCGACGACCTCGGTGATGCGCGCGTCCGGCCGGTCCACCTTGTTGACGACGAGGATGACCGGCAGGTGCAGCGACAGGGCCTTGCGCAGCACGAAGCGCGTCTGCGGCAACGGACCCTCGGAGGCGTCCACGAGCAGGACGACGCCGTCGACCATCGTCAGCGCGCGCTCCACCTCACCGCCGAAGTCCGCGTGGCCGGGGGTGTCGACGATGTTGAACTTGACCTCGGAGCTGCCGTCGTCCGGCGTGTACCGGACCGCCGTGTTCTTGGCGAGGATCGTGATGCCCTTCTCACGCTCCAGGTCCATCGAGTCCATGACCCGCTCGTTGACGTCGGAGCCCTCACGGAAGGCGCCGGACTGCCAGAGCATGGCGTCCACCAGCGTGGTCTTCCCGTGGTCGACGTGGGCGACGATCGCGACGTTGCGCAGGTCGTCCCGGCTGATGATGGTCTTGGTCATGCGACGGTCCAGGGTACGGACTGGACGGCCCGAACCCTGTTGCGGTGCGGCTATCGCGCGACCATCAGAGCCGGGCGCTGCTCTTGGCGGCCTGCCGCTCCGGCGAGATCCGTACGACGTTCCAGACCAGTCCCGCGCGCTCCAAGCCGCGGATGACGAGGGCGCTGACGTCCACCTGCCACCACCGCAGCCCGTGGGCCGCGGAGGTCGGGAAGGCGTGGTGGTTGTTGTGCCAGGACTCGCCCATGCTGAGCGGCGCCAGCCACGCCAGGTTGCGCGACTCGTCGCCGGTCTCGTACGGCTTGCGCCCGAAGAAATGGCACAGCGAGTTGATCGAGTACGTCACGTGGTGCAGGACGAGGATCCGGACCAGGCCGCCCCAGAGCAGGCCGGTGAGGCCGGCGGTCAGCGAGCCGCCGATCGCCCAGCCCAGGCAGAACGGCGCGACGAGCCCGACGGCGACCCACAGGACGAACGTCCGGTTGACGAACGCGATGACCGGGTCGTCGATCAGGTCCTTCGCGTAGCGTGTCTTCAGTGCCCGCTGGTCGTGCTTGAACAGCCAGCCCACGTGCGCGTGGAAGAGGCCGCGCAGGGCGCCGCCGAGGCCGTGGCCGTGGTCGACGTGCGGCGAGTGCGGGTCGCCCTCCTGATCGGCGAACGCGTGGTGCTTGCGATGGTCGGCGACCCAGGAGATGACGGGGCCTTCGATGGCGGCCGAGCCCATCGCCGCGATCGTCCCGCGCAGCCACGGGTGCGTCTCGAACGCGCGGTGGGTCAGCATGCGGTGGAAGCCGACGGTGATCCCGAGCGTCGTGACGCCGTAGACGATCGCGAAGACGACGAGGTCGTGCCAGTGCAGCGCGCTGTTCCACAGCTGCCACCCCACGACACCCAGGCCGAGGAACGGCAGGACCGTCATCGTGCCGGTCAGGAACCGGTCGAGCGTCTCGTTGGACGCGGGCTGGATGTCGTCCCGGAGCGGGACGTCATCGCCGAGCGGCGAAGGGGATGGCGCGATGGTCGACACCGTCTCATCGTCACCCACAGGCGGGGCGGTGTCGATCGTTTGGGGGGTAGACCCCCGCATCGGGTGGAGCAGGCCGCACCGTCCGCGTCGGTGCCCGAGCGTTTCGCTTGCCCCGGCCCCGGGTACCGCCCACCCCATCGAGGCGCAGGCAGGGACACGGTGGGGCACCGCGTGTCGCGCATCGAGGCCGCGCGCCACGCGCACACCAAGGAGAGGGAGACCGCATGATCCGCAGAGCACCCGTCGCCGCGCTCGCCGCCGTATTGGCCGCCGCAGCGCTGACCGCCGGTTCGGCCGAGGCGTTCGCGCCCGCCGCGACCGCACCGATCCACCCGGGCGTGCAGACCGTCACCGCCGGCGGCCAGTGCACGGCGAACTTCGTCTTCAACGGCACCGACGGGTCCGTCTACATCGGTCAGGCCGCGCACTGCTCCAGCACCGGTGGCCAGACCGAGACCAACGGCTGCACCGCCAAGTCCCTGCCGCTGGGGACGCCCGTCACGGTCGACGGCGCCACGAAGCCCGGCACGCTGGCCTACAACTCGTGGATCCGCATGCAGGAGCTCGGCGAGCAGGACCCGGACACCTGTGCCTATAACGACCTTGCGCTTGTGAAGCTCGACCCCGCGGATGCCGCCGCGCGCACGAACCCGTCGGTCCCCTTCTGGGGCGGACCCATTGCCCTCAACACGACCGGGACGAAGCTCGGCGACACCGTGCTCAGCTACGGCAACTCCTCGCTGCGACAGGGCATCGCCCTGCTCAGCCCGAAGCAGGGGCTGAGCCTGGGCACCGACAGCGGCGGCTGGAACCACCCGGTCTACACCGTGACCCCCGGCATCCCCGGAGACTCGGGCAGCGCCTTCCTCGACCGCTCCGGCCGGGCGCTCGGCGTCCTGAGCACCCTGGCGCTCGCACCGCTGCCGGCCTCCAACGGGGTCGGCGATCTTGCGCACGAGCTGGCCTACCTGAACCGGACGACGGCGCTGGGTGCGGCGCTCGCGCTCGGCACCGTGGCGTTCCGCGGGCCGCTGTTGTAGCGAGCACCGGCACCTCGGTCGTGCCGCGTCACCAACGGGGCCGGATCATCTCCGACCCCGTTGGTAGGATTGACGTCGATGATCTTCACGACCAAGGCGGAGTACGGCGTCCG
>JAOPZJ010000198.1 GCA_025964155.1 Solirubrobacterales bacterium | reverse complement strand
CTACCGCCGGTGGCAGCGCCGGTCGGGGCAGCGTCGCGCCGCCCGGAATCGAACGGGATCTCGTAGATGACACCCGCCGGACTGTTAGCGTGCGGATCCGTCCGGCCCGTTGCGTCCCCGCTGTCGGCGGCTAATCCGATGGCCGGAGCTAGTGCAGGGATGAGGGTCAGTCCGAGACCGACAAGTACCTGAAGCCGCCTCCGCGCCGATGCCATACCGATGAGTGTAGAACAGCCAATTTCGAGTGCTCCCGGCCCGGACGGCCACGCCTCGGCGTTCCAGCTGGCCCTCCCGGCCATCTTCGTCGCCGTGTTGTTGCTGCTGGGCACGGCCTTCAAGGGCGCCTTCGACATCAAGCACTGGGGTCCGCCGGGCGTCTTCGTGCTGATCCTCTTGGCCGCGCTCGCCGGGGCAGGGGGTGGGGCACCCGTCCGTCCGCGCGCGCTGCTCGCCGGCGTGGCCGGAATCTGGGCGCTTGCCATCACGGCCGTGGCGTCGGCGCTCTGGGCCGGGGCGCCGGCCGACGCGGTGGAGAGCGGGCTACGCACGGTGCTGTACGCCGCCGTCTTCACGGTGCCGATCGTCATCCTGCGCGAGCGTCACAGCCTGCGCCTGACCGCGCACATCCTCACCGTGGGCGTCGCGGGCATCGCCGCCATCACCCTGGTCCGCCTGCTCATCGATGGCGAGGCGGTCATGATCGCGGGCCGCCTCGATGCCCCCGTGGGCTATCGCAACGCGACCGCGCTGCTGTTCTGCCTCGGGTTCTGGCCGCTCATCGCGATCTGTGCGCGCCGCGAGAGCCCTCGCGTGTTGCGGGCGGCGGCGTTCGGCGTTGCGGAGCTCGAGCTGGGACTCGCCTTCCTGACGCAATCGCGCGGCGTGGTGGTCGGGTTCGCGGCCGGCGGGCTGATCATGGTGGTTCTAGGCCCGGATCGGGTCCGGCGCGCGTGGCTCGGTCTCGTGGCCCTCGGCCTTCTGGCGGCGTGCAGTCCTGGGGTCCTGACGGCGTACCGGGCCTTCGACGGCGGGCAGGGCGTCCCGAGCTCGTCCGACATCACCACATCGGCCAACTGGCTCGCCGTCCTGCTTGTGCTCGGGGCGGTGGTCGGCGCCGCCATCGCGGTCTTCGACAGCGGTCTGCGTCCGACGTCCCCCCGTGCGGCGGCACTGAAGACGGTCGCCCGCGCGGCGCTGGCGGCCGTCGCGGTGGTCACCGTCCTCGGCGGCCTGGTGGCCGTCGGCAACCCTGTCACCGAGGCGCGCGCGAAGTGGCGCGAGTTCACGAACCTGCAGACCGTCGCCACCGGGACCACGCGGTACACGAACGCCGGTGGCCAGCGGTACGACCTGTGGCGCGTGGCGGTCGATGAGCTCAAGGCCAACCCGGTGGCCGGCGTCGGCGCCGGCAACTACGCCGCCGGGTACTACGCGGACCGCAACAACGACCGCAACCTCGACGATCCGCACGGGCTGCCGTTCCAGGTCGGCGCCGAGCTCGGCCTCGTCGGGCTCGCCGCGCTGGCGGTCTTCCTCCTGGGGATCGCCGCGACGGTGCGGCAGGGCTGGCCCCGGCTCGAGCCGAATGACCGGCGCCTGGCCGCCGGGATGCTGGCCACGGGTGCCGTGCTCATGGGTCAGTCGCTCGTGGACTGGATGTGGCGCATCCCCGGTGTCACGGCGATCGGGATCTTCGCCCTCGGCGTCGGCGTGGCGATCGTCGCGCGCGGCATCGCGCCCCCGGTCCGCACGGCGTGGCTGCCGGCGACACAACGGGTCGCGCTGGCCGGGGTCGCCGGCGTGCTCGCCGCCCTCGCGCTCGTCACCTACCTCAGCGACTACTACGTCCGCAGCGCCCGCGCCGATCGCGGCGTCGACACGGCGGCCCAGTTGAGCGCGGCACGGACCGCGCACTCGCTGAATCCGCTGAGCCTGAGGCCGCTGTACCTCGAGGCATCGGCGCTGGAGACCATGGGCCGCCGCCGCGAGGCCAAACAGGTCCTGCTCGACGCACACGACCGCGTGCCGGACGACTTCACGACGCTGGGCCTGCTGGGCGACTTCGATGCCCGCGGTCGCAACTACGCGTCCGCGCGCGCGTGGTATCGCCAGGCGCTGGCGCACAACCCGCTTGACACGGGGCTGCAGCAGCTCGCGATCAGCGGTGGGCGCCCAGCGCCTGTAACAGCGTCGTCCAGCGGCTGATCGCCGCTTCGCGCGAGTGGAGGGCGGCGACCTGTCGCCCCGCGACACCCATGCGGGCGGCTCCCGCAACATCGTCGCGAAGCTGACGCCAGGCAGCCGCCAGTGCCGGCGGATCCTCAGGCGGGACGACGACGCCACTGCCGGTCCGTGCGACCAGGTCCGCGGACTCTCCGTGTGCGGCGACGATCACCGGCCGTTCCGCCGCCATCACCTCATACAGCTTCGTCGGCAGCGCACCACGAAACAGGCGCAGGTCACGCAGCGGAACCAGGCCGGCGTGGGCGTCCGCGTACAGCGCGGCCACGGCCCCGAACGGCACTGGGCCGAGGAGCTCGACATGGCGCAGGCCCTCGCGCGCTATGCGCTCGGCCAGGTGCGCGCGGTCCGGTCCGTCGCCCGCGATCCGCAGACGGACCACGTCCGGGCCGGCGAGCGCCGCCGCGTCCAGCACGCCGTCCAGCCCCTGGGCCATCCCCAAGGTGCCCGCGTAGAGCACGACGAGCGGCTCGCCGGGCTGCCGTGACGGCGGGCCGCCGGCGGCGTCGGCGAAGCGCTGCACATCGACGGCCGGTGGGATGTGGTGCGCGCGCCCGCCCGCGGCCGGATGGGCGCCCAGCGTGGCGACGATGCCCGCGGTCGGGGCGGTGATCGCCTGGCTGTGCCGGTAGCAGAAGCTCTCGAGCGCCCGCGCGGTGCG
>JAOPZJ010000196.1 GCA_025964155.1 Solirubrobacterales bacterium | reverse complement strand
CGGCCGAGCCGCGGCCCGCCGGCGACCTCGTGGTGTGCCGCCTGGAGCGCCGCGGACGCCAGCTGAGCGCGGTGCCGTTCTTCGAGCGTGGGCCGCGCATCCCCGTGGACCGGGTTCGCGATGGGGGTCCCGGCGACCTCGTACTGCTGCAGACCCCCCGCGCCGAGCGCGGCTCCCCGAAGGTGCTGCGGGTGCTCGGACAGCCGGACAACTCCGGCACGGTGATCGAGGGTCTCATGCTCGACCGCGGCCTGGCGCGCCGCTTCCCTCCGGGTGTCGAGAAGGCCGCCGAGGAGGCGCGGGACGCCGGGCGTGCCGGGCAACTGGACAGCATCGGCGGCACGACGCGCGAGGACCTGCGCTCGCTGACGACCTTCACGATCGACCCGGCCACGGCCAAGGACTTCGACGATGCCATCAGCGCCGAGCGCCTCGGCGACGGGCACTGGCGTGTGTGGGTCCACATCGCCGACGTCAGCGCGTTCGTGCGCCCGGGATCTGCGATCGACCGTGAGGCCTACCGGCGCGCGACGAGCGTCTACGTCCCCGGTCAGGTCGAGCCGATGCTGCCCGTGGCCCTGAGCAACGACGCCTGCTCCCTACGCCCGGGCGTGGACCGCCTCGCGGTGACCGCCGAGATGGAGATCCGCGGTGACCGGGTCACGTCGGCCCGCTTCGTCCGCTCGGTGATCCGCTCCGACGAGCGCCTGGACTACGACCGCGTCGACCGCATCTTCGCCGGCACCGAACCGGCGCACGAGCTGTGGGCGGCGCCCTTGGGCGCGGCGCGGGAGGCGGCCGCGGCCCTCGCCTCACGGCGCGCGGGCAGCGCCCTGTCGATCGAGTCCGCCGAGCCGGAGTTCAGCTTCGACGCCCGTGGCCACGTCGAGGCCGCGCGGGTCGGCGAACAGACCGAGTCGCACAAGCTGATCGAGCATCTGATGGTCGCCACGAACGAGGCGGTCGCCAAGCTGCTGGACGAGCGCGGGACGCCGACGCTCTACCGCGTCCACGAGAGGCCCGACGCGAGCGCCGTGGAGCGGCTGGTGGAGCAGCTGTCGTCGCTGGACGTCGCGACCCCGGCGATCGCCGAGAACATGTCGCCCGACGCCGCGGCCAAGGCGGTCGTGGAGGCGTCCAGGCTCATCGACGAGCACGTCAGTCGCACCGGCCACGGGCGGCGCGCCCTGACGTCGCTGCTCTTGCGGACCCTCAAGCAGGCGCGGTACTCGCCGCGCAACCTGGGCCACGCCGGCCTCGGGCTCTCGTACTACTGCCACTTCACCTCGCCGATCCGCCGGTACCCGGACCTCGTCGCCCACCGCGCGCTGCTCGGCGCCATCGGCGCCGGCGAGGACGAGCCACGGGCCAGCGCGATGGACGAGGCCGGTGTGACGACCTCGGCGCGCGAGCGGGACGCGATGAAGATCGAGCGCTCCGCCGACGACGTCGCCCGTTGCTTCCTGCTGGAGCGTGAGCTGTTCGAGGAGCCCGGGGGCACCGGCCGTCCGTTCGACGGCGAGGTCGTCGGCATCATCGAGGCGGGCGCGTTCGTCGCGTTCGGCGGCGAGGGCTCCCGCGCCCCGGGGGGCTACGAGGGCATGCTCCCGGTCCGGCGCATGCACGGCGACTGGTGGGGGCTGAACGAGGCGGGCACGATCCTCACCGGCGCCAGTACGAAGGAGACGATCCGCCTCGGCGACCCCGTGCGGGTGAGCGTCCATCGCATCGACGCACCGCGCGGGCGGGTGGACCTGGACTTGGCGTAGCTCGTGCCCGTCCAGTGCGACGGCTGTCCTCCTCAGGATTTCGGGCGTTCTGCCGATGACGCTCGTGCTTGACCACGGTGCGCCGCGATGCGGAGGGACACCCGTATCGCGGCCACCAGCCAGCCGCCGTGCGCGAGCGTGGAATCAACCATCTAGGCTGGTGCGGTGGCAAAAGGTGGCAAACGCAAGATCGCGGTCGGGGACGTGGCGAGCAATCGCCAGGCGGCCTTTCGCTTCGAGTTCATGGATCGCCTGGAGTGCGGCATCGTCCTGACCGGCACCGAGGTGAAGGCCATCCGGACCGGCACCGTGCAGCTCAAGGACGGCTACGCGCTCATCCGCGACGGCGAGCTCTTCCTGCACAACGTCCACATCCCGCCGTACGGCCCGGCCGCCCGGGACAACCACGACCCCGAGCGCGTGCGCAAGCTGCTGGCGAAACGCGGCGAGATCGACAAGCTCATGGCCGAGACGAAGGAGAAGGGCTACACGCTCGTCCCGCTGCGGATGTACTTCAGCGGTCCGCGGGCGAAGGTCGAGATCGCGCTGGGCAAGGGCAAGGACCGCTTCGACAAGCGTGAGTCCATCAAGAAGCGCGACATTGAACGCGACATGCAGCGGGCGTTGCGCGAGGTCAACCGGTAGTCACGGTGACTTAGACGTTGCTGAAGTCGCGCGCCACGTGCGTCGCGTCCATGCCCCACACGAGCAGCGCGATGAGGCCGAGGTACACGCCGGCGACGAGCAGGCGGTCGCGCGGGCGGACCTTGTAGTACGCCTTGACCGCGTCGTCCCCGGAGCGCAGCGCCTTGTAGCGGCGGTACGTCTCCAGGCCGGCGAAGATCGCGATGAGGATGATGATCGGGTTGGGGTAGATGAAGACGGCCACCACGATGCCGAAGAACCCGACGAACCACAGCCACGGTGACATCGCGGCCATCGCACGCCCACCGTCCAGCGGCACGACCGGCAGCAGGTTGAAGAGGTTCAAGAAGAAGCCCGTGAAGGCCAGCGCACGGAACATCTCGTTGCCGGTGGCGTCGGCGATCGGGATGCACAACGCGGCACCGATCGAGCCGAGGACCGGTCCCGCCAGGCCGACGCGGGCCTCCGCCAGCGCGTTACCGCCCAGCGACTTGGCCCACACGAGCGCACCCAGGAAGGGGATGAAGAGCGGGGCGCTGGCCTCCACGCCTTCGCGGCGCAGCTGGATGACGTGGCCCATCTCGTGGACGAAGAGCAGGATCACGAACCCGAGGGCGAACTTCCAGCCCCAGATGAGCGAGTAGGCGGCAACGCTCACGAGCATCGAGCCGCTTGTCGTGAGGACCTTGAGCTTCGGTAGCGCCAGCAGCGCGATCTTGCCGAACTTCAACAGGAGGACGCCGGCGGCCGCAAGCCACCCACCGACCCTGCGCCACCAGGGGCGCTCGGGTTCACCGAAGGGCGCCGGCTGCGTCGGGGCCGCGGGCGCAGGCGCGCCCGGCGGGAGCCATGCGGGAGGTGGTGTGGAGGACGACTGGTCCATGGCCACAGTGTGGCAGCACGTCCGCGGGTTCCTTTGCAGAGGGGTCCGGGGCGCGGCGCCGGCGATCCGTCAGCGCTCGGCGAGCACCTCCGCCGCGGCGGCCTCCGCGTCTGCGAGCTGGCGCTCCACGAGCGCCAGGCCGCTCTGCCAGAACCCCGGGTCGGTGAGGTCCAGCCCCGCGATCGCCGCGAGGTCTTCGGGCGACTTGGAGCCGCCGGCGCTGAGCATCTCGATGTAGTCCTCCACGAACGGCTCGCCGACTTCCAGGTACCGGCCGTAGACCGAGAGCGCAAGCAGTTGGCCGTACGCGTACGCGTAGACGTAGCCGGGGGTGCCGACGAAGTGGGGGACGTAGGACCACCACGAGCGGTAGTTCTCGGTCACCTCGACGGCGTCGCCGAGCAGCTCCTCCTGGGCGCCGGCCCACAGCTCGCCGATCCGTGGGATCGAGAGCTCACCCTCGGTGCGCCGCGCGGTGTGCACCGCGTGCTCGAACTGGTTCATCGCGACCTGGCGGAAGACGGTGGCGATCGAGCCCTCGATGTTCTCGGCCAGTAGCGCCAGGCGGCTCGCGGGATCCGTCGTCTGGTCCAGCAGCTTGCCGAACACGAGCGTCTCACCGAAGACGCTGGCGGTCTCGGCCAGCGTGAGCGGCGTGTGCTGCTCGAAGACGCCGCGCGGGCGCGCCAAAGAGGCATGAAGCCCGTGACCGAGCTCGTGGGCGAGCGTCAGCACGTCACGGCGCTTGTGCGTCCAGTTCAGCAGCACGTACGGGTGGGCGCCGGGCACCGTGTAGGCGCAGAAGGCGCCACCGCGCTTGCCCGGGCGGACGGGCGCGTCGATGTAGTTCCCGTCGAAGAACTCCTGCGCCGCGTCGCCGAGGACCGGGGAGAAGTCGTTGAAGGACGCGAGCACGAGGTCGCGCGCATGATCCCACTCGTAGTCCTCGTCGCTCTGGGCGACGGCCGCCATGCGGTCGTAATCGGCTAGCCGGTCGATGCCGAGGAGCTTGGCCTTCAGGCGATACCACCGGCGCGGCAGCTCGTATGCGCCCTTGACGGCGTCGATGAGGGCCTGGACGGACTCGTCGCTGGCCTCGTTGGCGAGGTTGCGCCCCGACAGCCAGCTGTCGAAGTTGCGCAGACGGTCGTCGGTCGCCTTGTCGGCCAGCAGCGTGTTGAAGATGAAGGCGCGCGTGCGTAGCCCGGGCTCCAGCGCATCGGTGACCGCCTGCTGGGTGGCGGCGCGGACCTCGCGATCCGGGTCGTACAGCTTGGACAGGGCCACGTCGAGCGCGACAGGCTCGTCGCTGTCGGCCAGCTTGACCTCGATCGCGCTGGTCAGCTCGCTGAACAGGCGCGTCCACGCTCCGCTGCCGGTGACGGACTTCTCGGTGAGGATCTTCTCCTCGGGCTCCGACAGCAGGTGCGGGCGGTAGCGGCGGGCGGTGGCGAGGTGATGGCGGCTCTTGTCCAGGCCCTCGGTCGCAAGCAGCTGGTCGGCCAGCGCGTCGTCCAGGGCGGCCCACTCGAGCTCGAAGAACTGCAGGGTCGTCTCGATGCCGGTCGCCCGCTCCTGCACGCGCTGCATGAGCGCGCCGATCGCCGGGTCCGCCGTGTCGACGCTGAACTGCAGCGATGCGTACGAGTAGGCAAGTCCGATGAGCTCCGAGATGCCGGCCAGCTCGTCCATCGCCGCGACGAGATCCGGACCCTCGAGTGCCGCGACCTTTCCGGCGTGGGCGACGGCAAAGGCGTCGGCACGCTCTGCGGCCTCGTCCAGTTGGCGGTCGACCCCGGCGGGCCCCTCACCCCCGACGAGGGGTTCCAGGTTCCAGGCGACGGACTCGACGGCGGTGGAGCTCATGTGCGACAGCCTAGTAGGGCGCTGCGGAGCCTCGAGCGGTCGACCGGCGTCGCGCCGCTACACTGGACTAGCAGGACAGAAAGCACCCTGGGGACGACAGGCTTCGACGTGGTCGATTCCGTGGTGTCAGTAGCGAGTCGAGGTTCCGGGTGGCCTCGTAAAACCCCGGAAAAAACACACATGCGGACTCTCACGAGTACGCCCTCGCTGCTTAGA
>JAOPZJ010000187.1 GCA_025964155.1 Solirubrobacterales bacterium | reverse complement strand
TCGTTCACGCTCGCCGCACCCGGATCAGCGCTCGCGCAGTCCTCCGGCTACGGCTCCTCGCCCGCCGGCGGCTCGTTGCCCGCCGGCGGCTCGTTGCCCTCCAGCGGCTCGTTGCCCTCCAGCGGCTCGTTGCCCTCCAGCGGCTCGTTGCCCTCCGGCGGCTCGTCACCCTCCGGCGCTTCACCGGTGAGCGCAAGCGCGCAAAATGAACTGCCGTTCACCGGCCTGAACAGCGTCCCGCTGGTTGCCGGCGGCGTCGCACTGCTGCTCCTCGGCGCCGGTCTCGCCCGCAGTGGGCGTGGGCGGGAGGAGCGATGAGCGGGCGGGCACTGGTCACCGGCTGCGCCGGCTTCATCGGTTCACACCTCAGCGAACGCCTGCTGGCGGACGGCTGGGAGGTCGACGGTGTCGATGCGATCACCGACTACTACAGCACGGCGATCAAACGCGACAATCTGCGCGATCTCCTAGACCACCCGCGGTTCACGTTTCACCACGTCGACCTGGCCAGCGTGTCGTCGAACGCCCTCGTGTCGATGCTGGACGCGGCGGACACCGTGTGGCACCTTGCCGGACAGCCAGGGGTCAGGGCGTCCTTCGGGCAGGGCTTTGACGGCTACGTGTACGCGAACGTCATCGGCACCCAGCGGCTGCTCGAGGCCGCCGCCGGGATCCGTCTGCACCGCTTCGTCTACGCGTCGTCCTCGTCGGTGTACGGCAACGCCGTGACGCTGCCGACCACCGAAGACTCGCCGCTGCGCCCCGTCTCGCCCTACGGCATGACGAAGGTCGCGACCGAGACGCTCGCCACCACGTACTTCGACCTCGTCGGGATCCCCGTCGTCGGCCTGCGCTACTTCACGGCCTATGGCCCGCGTCAGCGGCCTGACATGGCGTTCTCGCGGTTCATTGCCGCCGGGCTGAACCGTGAGCCGCTGCGCATCAACGGGACGGGCGAGCAGGTCAGGGACTTCACCTACGTCGACGACATCGTCGAGGCGACGATCGCGGCGGGGGAGCGCGGGTGTCCCGGCGGTGTCTACAACGTCGGGGGTGGTCAGCCGATTCGCCTCAACGACGCGGTCCGGACGCTCGCCCGGGTCCTCGGCATCCCGCTGACGGTCGAGCATCGTCCCGCGCCACGGGGCGACGCGCGCATGACGACGGCCGATGTCGGGCGCTGCCGGCGGGATCTCGGCGCCGTGCCTTGCACGCCGCTGGAGCGCGGCTTGGCCGACCAGGTGCAGTGGACCCTCGGACGCGTGGCGACGGGCGTGGCCGCCGCATGACGCAGGCCCCGCGCGTCGGCATCGTCTGCTCGCGCTTCCCCAAGCTCTCAGAGACCTTCATCCTCGACGAGCTCGTCGCCCTCGAGCGCCATGGCGTCGACGTCGTGCCGATGCCGCTGCACCTGGAGCATCGTGGCCCTCGGCACCCTGACGCCGACCGCTTCGTCAGGCGAGCCATGGCCGCACGGCCGTGGTCCCGCCACACGCTGCGCGCGCAGCTGCACTGGCTGCGGCGCTCGCCCAGGGCGTACCTGTCGGCGTGGGTCGGAGCACTGCGCGGGACCGTCCGCTCCCCTGGCTTCTTCCTCCGCACGTTCCTCGTCGTCCCGCTCGGCGCGCGGATCGCCCTGGATGCCCAGGCCCGTGGCGTGACCCGGCTGCACGCCCACTACGCGACGCATCCGGCGCTGGCGTGCTGGGTCGCCTCGCGGCTGACCGGCCTGCCGTGGTCGATGACCGTGCACGCGCACGACATCACCGTGGACACGACGATGCTCGCCGAGAAGGCGCGCGACGCCGAGTTCGTCGTCGCGATCGGCGAGGGCAACGCGGGCGTCGTGCGGGACGTCGCCGGCGAGGACGCCACGATCCACGTCGTGCACTGCGGCGTGGATCTCCGCCGCCTCGTTCCCCGGACCTCGGAGCCCCGGGGGCCCGCGGATCCGTTCGTGCTCTGCTGCGTCGCGTCGCTGGAGGAGTACAAGGGCCATGAGCACCTGCTGCGTGCCGTCGCCCTGCTGGCGGACTCAGGAATCGATGTGCAGCTGCGGCTCGTCGGAAGCGGCGACCGCGAGCATGCGCTGCGCAGGCTGGCCGCCCGGCTGGGCATCCTGGGCCGGGTGACGTTCCTCGGGCCGCTGGACCGGGACGCGGTCGCCGGCGAGCTGCATCGGGCTCACGCGTTCGTGCTGGCGAGCGTCGTCACGCGGAGCGGCAAGTGCGAAGGGATCCCCGTGGCGCTGATGGAGGCGATGGCGTGCGGGCTGCCGGTGCTCGCCACGACGGTCGGCGGCGTGGCCGAGCTCGTCGACAACTGGCGCAACGGCCTGCTTGTGGCCCCCGGCGATCCGGGCGCGCTCGAGCGCGGCCTGCGGCGCCTGGCCGGCGAGGATGCCCTCGCCGCGCGACTGGGGACCGCCGCGCGCGCGACCGTCGCCACGCATTTCGACCGCAACCGCGAGACCGCGCGGCTGGCGCGGCTGCTCACGCGCGGTTCAGCCCTCGGGGACGAGCAGCGCGAGGACCCGGTCCACGTCCACGGGCCGGTCATGTCGCGCGGCTGACGTGAAGCGGATGACCGCCTCCTGCGGGTTCTGCCGCGCCGCGCGCTCCAGCAGCAGCTGACTGTGGCCGGCGGCCTGGCCGCCCCGGTGCAGGACGCCGCTGAGCCACAGCGCGAACCAGCCGTCGGGGTCGCGCTCGAGCGCCTGGGCCGCAGCTTGGCGGGCGGTGTCCGGCCGGCCGTAGGCCAGGGCCACGAGCGCACGGGACTCCAGCGGCCGCGGGTCCAGCGGGGACAGCTTCGCCGCGAGCGCCAGACGATCCAGACGGGCGTCGACATCGGCCGCGGTGCGGAGCGTCTGGCGCTGCGTGAGCGCCGCCGCCAGCATGACCGGCAGCATCAGGAGCGTGGCGGCGGCAAGACCTCCGGCGACGAGCCGGGCCGGGGCACGCCACGGCCGCGTCGTCACGGCGGGCCCCGGCTCGTGCACCGCGCCCAGGGCGATGACGCCGACCGCGGCGACGATCGGCAGCTCGGTGGTCCAGTCCACCAGCCCATGCGCCACCACCGCGGCGCCGGCACCGGCGACCCAAGCCGCCTGCGGCGCCTGCCGGATCCGCGACAGCGCACCGGCCATCAGCGCCACACTCGCACCGAGCGCGAGCAACAGGCCGGGGACGCCGAGCGTCGCCGCTGCCTCCGCCGGGAAGCTGTGGGCGAAGCGCGGGGCCACCTCCGCATGACGGAGGCGTAAGTAGGGGCGCTCGAAGCTCCCCGCCCCCACGCCGTGCAGCGGCTCCGCGCGCAGGACCCGCCAGGCCACCCGCCACATGTCCGGACGGTTGGATCCCGCTCCTGCCGCAAAGCGGGACGACGCCGACTCCACCGTCGCGTAGTCGACCCGCGTCCGTGACGACACGGCCACCGCCACGGGCGCGGCGGCCGCCACGCAGGCCGCGGTCAGAAGGGCCGCACGCAGTGCCCGCGGCAGACGCGGTGCCCCCGGGCCCGGGACGACACCCGTGAGCGCCGCCACCAGTCCCGCGCCGACCGCGGTGGCCAGGACGAGCACCAGGACCGTCCCGGCACGCTGCGGCACGTCGGCACCGGTGAGCACCGCGGTGCGGATCGAGAGGATGGCTCCGGCGATCACGCCGAGGCCGCCGGCGCACGCGACGACGGCGACGACCGCGGACCGCCGCAGACCCCCACCGGCCGCGGCGACGAGCAGGCCGACGGCCAGCACCGGGATCGAGGATCGGCTCTGCGCCGCCAGGCCCGTTGCGAGGAGCACCACCGCGAGCGCCGTCCACGAGCCGCGAGCGCGTGCGGTGCCGGCCCCGGACGCCAGCCCGATCGCCGCCAGCGCGCCGGCGACCATGAGCAGGGCCAGGCCGTT
>JAOPZJ010000174.1 GCA_025964155.1 Solirubrobacterales bacterium | reverse complement strand
GGCGTCCCGGTCGTCGGCGGCCACCTGACGATCGGCCACGCACCGGCCCTGTCGGCGTCCTGCACGGGCGTCGTGCGCGTGCCGCTGCGGGCGTCGGCCGCACGGCCCGGCGACGTGCTGCTTGGCGCCTTCGCCACCGACGGGCGCTTCACGAGCGAGCGCGGCACCTTCTTCACGTCCCTGCACGACCGGCCGGGCGAGTTGCTGCGGACGGACGGGGAGGCGCTCGTGGAGGTCGCCGAGCGCGGGCTCTGCCATGCGGCACGCGACGTGTCGATGCCTGGGGCCGCGGGGGCACTCGCACAGATGATCGAGGGCGCCGGCTGCGGCGCCGTCCTGGACGTGGAGCGCCTGCCACGCCCGTCCGACGCGTCGCTGGACCGCTGGCTGCGGGCGTTCCCGAGCTTCGGCTTCCTCCTCGCCGCCCCGCCCGAGCACGCCGAGGCCGCGTGCGAGGTCTTCACCCGCCGGGGACTCGCCTGCGCGCCCTGCGGCGCGTTCGAGGCCGGCAGCACCGTACGCCTGGTGGCCGGCGGGCACTCGGTCCCGCTCTGGGATCTGCAGGCAACCCCGCTCACGCGGTCGTCCTAGGGGATCCGGTAGGGAGACCCAGTGCTCCGCGAGCGTTGCGCCGGGCCAGGCAAGGTTCCACGAACGACCGGCGGAGGCGCAACGCCTGCCCTTAGGTTGGTCCAGAGGACTACGCTTATGGTTGTGAACGTCCGCAGAGCGTCGCCGCTTGCCGGGGTGCTATTTGGTGACGTCGAGCAGATCGCTGAGCGCACCGCAGCGCGTATGCAGGAGCTGCTGCCTTCCTATGCGAGGCTGTCCCGCGACGACCTGATCCCGTTCGTGCTGGCCGACACACGCCACCTCCTGGATGCAATCCGTGATCCCGATGCGGATCGCAGCCGCGCGGAGACCGACTATCGCGCGTCGGGGGAAACCTGGGCCCGTGAGGGGGTCACGAGCGACGAGCTGCTTCAGGGGTGGCGGGTTGGTCTGGAGGTCCTGTGGGAGGAGGCGCGCGCGAAATCCGACGAGTTGTGTGTCGGCGACTGCGTGATGCGCCAGTTTGTCGAGGCCACCCTGAGGTTGGGTGACGCTGGCTTGCGCGCGTTGGTGTCGGCGCACCGCGAAGTTGAGATCGGTGAGCTCGGCCGGCTTGCGGAGGAGCAGGCGGCGCTGCGGCGGGTGGCGACGATCGTGGCGCATGAATCTCCCCCTGAGGAGGTCCTTGCCAGGATCGCCGGGGAGGTGGGGCTACTCCTGCGGGCCGAGCTCGCGACGATCTATCGCTTTGATGCACACGGCGTTGGCACTGTGGTGGGGAGCTGGGGCAAAATGGGCGACGCGTTTCCCGTTGGTCGCCGGGCGCCGCTGGAGGGCGACAGCGCCAGCGCACTGGTGTATCGGACGCAGCGGCCGGTTCGCGTCGACAGCTATGCCCATGCCTCGGGCGCGGTAGCCGCGGAGGTGCGAAAGCTGGGCATCGTGTCAGGCGTCGGAAGCCCGATCTTCGTCAACGGGGGCTTGTGGGGTGCGATGACGGCCGGGACATCCGGGCCACAGCCGATGCGCGTGAGCGCCGAGTCGCGGATGGCGGACTTCACCGAGCTGGCGGCGACCGCGATCTCCAATGTCCAGGCGCGCGCGGAGGTGGAGCGGCTGGCGGAGGAGCAGGCGGCGCTGCGGCGGGTGGCGACGATGGTCGCGCGCGAACGTTCCCCAGATGAGCTGTTCGCCAGAGTCGCCGAGGAGGTGGGGCGGATCGGTGGGGCCGAGACCGCGGTCATCCACCGCTTCGACCCAGATGGCAAGAGCACGATCGTTGCGAGCTACGGGGCGCTGCGACAAACGTTTTGGGTTGGCAGTCGCTGGAAGTTGGAGGGGAACAGCGTCGCCGCGACGGTATATCGGACGGCGCGGCCCGCCCGCTTCGACAGCTACCCGACGTCTGAGGGGTCGATCGCAGAGAGCGCGGCAAAGCTGGGAATCCGCTCCGGCGTCGGAAGCCCGATCGTGGTCAACGGGCGTCTGTGGGGCGTGATCGCGGCCGGAACATCCCGGCCCGACCCGTTGCCCGCCGACGCCGAGCTGCGGATGGCGGAATTCACCGAGCTGGCGGCAACGGCGATCTCGAACGTTCAGGCGCGATCGGATCTCGCTGCGTCCCGTGCTCGGATCGTCGCCACCGCGGACGAGGAGCGGCGCCGAGTGGTGCGTGACCTGCACGACGGGGCCCAGCAGCGGTTGGTGAGCACGATCGTGACGCTCAAGCTGGCCGGCACCGCCCTAGAGCGCGACGATCAGCCCTACGCGTCGGTGCTCATGGGCGAGGCGCTGCGGCACGCACAGACGGCGACCGACGAGCTGCGCGAGCTCGCGCACGGGATCCTCCCGTCCGTGCTCACTCACGGCGGCCTGAAGGCCGCGGTCAGAGCGCTGGTCTCCAGGATGTCGATGCCGGTCGAGATCGACGTCGCGATGGCGCGCCTGCCGTCTGAGGTGGAGGCGACCGCTTACTTCATCGTCGCCGAAGCGCTCACGAACGTCGCCAAGCACTCGGACGCAAGTCATGCCGCGGTCAGCGCCCAGCTGGATGATCACGGCCTGCAGGTGGAGGTGCGCGACGACGGTGTCGGCGGAGCTCGCGCTGACGGGAGCGGGCTGGTCGGGCTCAGCGATCGGCTCGCCGTCCTGGACGGAACGCTCCGCGTCGAAAGCCCGGCTGACGGCGGCACCCTGATCGCGGCTTCCATCCCGTCGGCTCCGCGGTCGGTCCTAGAAGCAAGCGTTGCACGTCCCGGCGAGGGCCGAGGCGGTCGCGCCTAAGCTGTCGGGCCGCCGTTGGTACGGCCGCCGCCATCACCCCTGGACCTGCGTGAGACGGAAATCGACGGTCAGGGGCGCCTCGAGGTGCTGGAAGTCCAGCCACAGCGACCGCCCGGTGAGGGGGTCGATGTAGTGGCGGAACTCGAGCCGTTCGTCGAGCACCAGT
>JAOPZJ010000148.1 GCA_025964155.1 Solirubrobacterales bacterium | reverse complement strand
CGCGTCCGCCACCGGCGCGGACGCCGCCGCGTCGGCGGGCGCGGCCGCCGGCACCTGCCGGTGCTGCTCGCCGCCGTCGATCAGCCACCAGGCAACGATCGAGCCGAGCGCCGCGACGACGCCCGCGATCCGCAGGCCGTCGTTGAGGGCGTACAGGAACGCCTCGCGCGCGGCATCGCCGATCGGCCCGGGCGCCGAGGTGGAGCCGCCGGCGCCCAGGCCCTCGACCACGCGGTCACGCGTCCCCTGGGGCAGCGACGGCAGCAGGTCGTCGAGCTTGGTGCCGCCCAGGCTGCTGATCAGCGCGCCCATCGCGGCCACGCCGAAGGTGCCGCCGACCATCCGGCTCATCGACAGCGTCCCGGAGGCGACGCCCGCCTTCGCGGGCTCGACGGCGTTCATCGCGGCGGTGCTCATCGGCGACATCACCAGGCCCATGCCGGCCCCCATCACCACGAAGGCCCCGAGCAGGGTGCTGTAGGGCGTGTCGACGCTGAGGTGCCCCTGCCAGAAGAGCGAGATGCCCGTCAGCAGCAGGCCCGCGGTGATGAGCGGCCGCGGTCCGATGCGATCGCTCAGCCTGCCGGCGACCGGCCCGGCGATGATGATGATCACCGTCATCGGGAGGAAGCGGACGCCGGCCTCCAGCGGGGAGTAGCCCCGCACGTTCTGCATGTACAGCGCGATGAAGAAGAACGTGGCGAGCATCGCGAAGCTCACGATGAACGCGACGAGGTTCGCGCCGACGAACGCGCGCGAGCGGAAGAAGGTGAAGTCGACCATCGGGTAGGCGACGCGGCGCTCGGCGACGATGAAGACGGCCAGCAGCACCACGGAAGCCACCAGCAGGCCGAGTGTCCGGCCGGAGCCCCAGCCCCAGGCGTTGCCCTCGACGAGCGCCAGCACGAGGGCGGTCAGACCGAGGGAGATCGTCAGGACGCCGGCATAGTCGACCGTGCGCGGCGCGCTCTCGTCGCGGGATTCGTGGGCGGCGAACAATGTCACCGCGACCGCGGCGGCGGCCACGGGCAGGTTGAGGAAGAAGATCGACTGCCAGGAGACGTGCTCGACGAGGAAGCCGCCCAGCACCGGGCCGATCGCGAGCGCCAGCGCGCTCACGCCGGCCCATGTCCCGATCGCCTTGCCGCGTTCGTGGGGCGGGAAGGCGTTGGAGATGATTGACAGGGTCGCGGGCATCATGAAGGCGGCGCCGACGCCTTGGACCGCGCGCCAGCCGACGAGCCAGCCGGTCGACTGCGCGAAGCCGATCATCGCGCTGGACAGCGCGAAGACGATGACGCCGAAGAGGAACATCCGACGGCGGCCGAAGATGTCGCCGAGGCGCCCGCCGGTGACCAGGAGCACGGCGAAGGAGAGGGTATAGGCGTTGACCGTCCACTCCAGGCCGGAGACGGAGGAGCGCAGGTCGTGCTGGATCGTCGGCAGCGCGTCTTTCACGACGGTGTTGTCGAGCATGATCATGAACAGCGCGAAGCACATCGCGCCGAGGGTCCACCAGCGGCGGTTGTCGTCGGTCAAGCGGAAACGGTGGGGCATCAGCGGGGGCCTTCGTTGTCGGGGTGGTCGTCGTCGCCGTCGTGGAGGGTCAGGAGGGCGGCGTGCAGCGCGTCGCGCTGCGTGGTGGTGAGGGCCTGGGCCCAGCGCTCGACGCCGTCGAGGCGGACGGCCTCCAGCGTGCGCAGGACCTCGCGGCCCTCGGGCGTGATGAGCAGGCGCTTGATGCGGCGGTCCTCGGGGTCCTCGTGGCGCGTCACGAGGCCGCGCAGCAGCAGGCTGTCCGCGGTCCGGCTGGCCGCCGGTAGGGACATCGCCAGGCATGTGCCCAGGACCTTCACGGACACCTCTTCGGTCGGCTCGTCGAGCAGGTACAGCGCCTTCATCTGCGTCAGCGACAGCCCGTACTCGTTGAGCGTCTCCACGACGCGGCCGCCCGTGCCGCGCATCAGCTCGTGCATCAGCCGGACGAGCTCCTGGGCGACCTCCGTGCTCGTCGCGTGCGCTGACGCATTACTTGCTTGCATGTACGTAAGTATTGCACGCATGATGATCTTTGCCAATCCGCACGCGTGTGGGTCCGGCCCGGCCCGGGGTGTGGGGGACCGGCGGCGCTCGCCAGGGTCGTGACCTAGGATGCCGCTGTGAGCATCCAGGAGATCGACCTGCAGCACTGCGGCGTGAGCCACGCCATCTGCTGCTTTGTCAACGTCGAGGAGGGCTGGATCGTGGACCCGGGGCCCGAGGTCTGCCACCAGACGCTGCTGGCCGCGCTGCCGGAGGACTTCGTCCCGCAGGCGATCCTGCTGACGCACATCCACTTCGACCACGCCGGGGCCACCGGGCGCCTGCTGCAGCGGTGGCCGTCCGCAGAGGTCTGGGTGCACGAGCGCGGCGCCAAGCACCTGATCGACCCCGAGCGCCTGGTCGCCAGCGCGACGCGCGTCTACGGGGACGACTTCGCGCGTCTGTGGGGCGAGGTCGTGCCGGTCCCGAAGGACCGCGTCAAGGTGGTCACCGGCCTCGAGTACCTGGAGGGCTGGCAGGTGCAGTACACGCCCGGGCACGCCTCCCATCACGTCAGCTACTACCACGACGCGACGGAGACCGCGTTCGCCGGCGACGTGGCGGGCGTGCGCGTGCTCGACGGCCCCGTCTTCCCGCCGACCCCGCCCCCGGATATCGACCTGGACCGCTGGCAGGAGTCCATCGACCTCGTGCAGTCGTGGGCGCCGCAGGCGCTCGCGCTGACCCACTTCGGGACGTACACCGACGTCGACGTGCACCTGGATGCGCTGCGCGAGGGCCTGACCTCCTGGGGCGAGTTCGCGCGTACCACCGACGAGGGCGGCTACGCCACCGCGGTGCGCGGCTACATCAACGAGCAGATCCACGACCCGGTCACGCGTGCGGCGTACGAGCAGGCCAACCCGCCGAGCACGCTCTGGGCCGGCATGAACCGGTACTGGACGAAGAAGACGGCGACCGGCGGCGCTTGAGCGCGTGGCTCAGGCGGTCAGCTCCCGCGCCAGCAGCTCCATCAGCAGGCTGTCGCCCCACCTGCCGTCCGGCCACCGCTCGTGCTCGCGCAGGATCCCGACGGGCCGGAACCCCAACCCGGCGTAACAGCGGATCGCGCGCTCGTTGTCGGCCGCCGGGTCGATCGTGAAGCGATGGTGGCCCCGCCCGATCTGGTGGCGGATCGCGACCGCCAACGCCTCGCGACCGTAGCCCTGGCCTTGCGCGGCGGTCGCGAGGGCGATGTCGAACGCGACGTGGCGGTAGTCGGGCTCGGTCTCCTCGGTGACGAGCAGCCAGCCGATGACGCGGTCGCCGAGCAGGATGGCCAGGCTGGTCCCGAGCTCGTCCAGCACGTCCTCGCGGGTCGTCGTGCGCCACCAGCGGACCACGGCGGGCTCGGCGAGGATCGCCACGAGCGCGTCGACGTCGGCCTCCCGCGAGGGCCGCACGGTCACCCGGTCGCCACGGAGGACCAAGTCGGATGACGCGAGGGACATCCCGGAAGCGTCGGCCATCGCGACGCGTTACGCCAGTGCCGCCGTCAGCGCCGGGGCGACCGACGCCGGCCGCACGTCGCCGAGCGCGACGGCGTCGCAGCCCACCCAGGTCGCCGCCTCGCGCAGCGCGACGGCCATCGCGCCGACCGACACGGGCTCGACGGTCACCGTTTTCGCGTGCAGCGTCGACCCCTCGCGCTTGGGATCCACGCGCCCGACGAGCCGGCCCCCGGCCAGCAGCGGCATCGCGAAGTACCCGTGCACGCGCTTGGCGGCAGGCGTGTAGGCCTCCAGCCGGTGGACGAAGTCGAACACGCGCTCGGTCCGCGGGCGGTCCCACACGATGCTGTCGAAGGGTGAGAGCAGCGTGGTGCGGTGGCGGCCGCGCGGCTGACCGGCGGCCAGCAGGTCCGGGTCCGCCCACGCGGGCCTGTCCCAGCCGTGGACGTGCACGGGGACGAGCGGGGTGTCGTCGATCACCGCGGCGACCTGCGCCTGCGTCAGGCGGTGGAAGTCCGCCAGGTCACCGCGCGTGGCGACGCCGAGCGCGCGGCCGGCGATCGTCACGAGCTCGCGTCGGCAGGTCTCGTCGTCCAATGTGTCCCCCTGCGCGACCACCGCGGGCGGCAGGACGCGTTCGGGCAGGTCGTACACGCGCTTCCACGCACGCCGTTCGGTGCAGACCACCTCGCCGACGTCCAGCAGGTACTCGACCGCGATCTTCACGTCCGACCAGTCCCACCAGACGCCGCCGCGCTTGGCCCCGCCCAGGTCCGAGGACGTCAACGGGCCTTCGTCGCGCAGCCGGGCCAGGACACGGTCGCAGACGCCCGCGTCGACCTCGTGCCAGCGCCAGCCGCGTGCACGGAAGTGGCGGCGCCGGAACGCGAACAGCGGCCATTGCGCGGCGGGGAGGATGCACGCGGCATGCGCCCAGTACTCAAACGCGTCGGCGGGGCGGGTGGCAGACCAGTACGCCCGGTCGACCGCCTCCCGGCCGACGGCGCCGAGCCGCGCGTAGGCGATGAGCTCGTGGGACCGCGCCAGCACGCTGATCGTGTCCAGCTGGACGGCCGCGAGGGTGTCCAGAAGCGCCGGGACCCCGCCACGCCGGTCAGGGACCCCCATCATCCCTTGCGCCTGGAGGACCAGACGGCGCGCCTCGTCGGCGGACAGCTCGAGCATCGGCGTCAGCCTAGATGGTTGATCCACGAGGCGGCCCCTGGGATCAATCATCTTGGGGTGGAATCGGCTGCATCGGATGCGCCGGACTTTTCCTGGCCGCGCGGGACGGGTATGGTTTTGGGCCGCATGTCGCAGACCATCGAGCTTCCCCGGACTTCGGGTCCGGACGGCGCGCTCGGCGGCGCTTGGCGCGTCATCGTCCGCAACGACGATCACAACACGTTCGACCATGTCGCCCTCACGCTCGCCCGCCATATCCCCGGCATCGATATCCCTCGCGGGTACCAGATCGCCGACCGGATCCACCAGAGCGGCCTCGCCATCGTGTGGTCGGGGCACCAGGAGCTCGCCGAGCATTACTGGGACCAGCTGCAGGACGCGGGCCTGACGATGGCCCCGCTGGAAAAGGGCTAGGCGCCGGGCCGTAGGGCCTTGCGTGCGGCCGTCTCGGGCGCCGCCGTATCTTGATCCGCTCGCCCTTCCCGGCCGCCCAGCCCGCGCGGCGAACCCGTGGAGTCAACCATCGAGGCGCCGAAGGCCCTGCAGCGAGGCAGGGCCTCCCGCGACGACATCAGATCAGGCGACCGAATCCTCGGCGACCGGCGCGACCGCGCCGCGGACGACGAGGTCCTGCCAGGCGTAGACGATGGGGACCTGATACCAGCCGGAGCAGATCGTGCGGAAGCGGACCATCTCCGGCCCATTCCAGTAGCGCTCCCAGTCGGCCTTGGCTTCGAACTCGGCGATCTGGAGCAGCTTGTAGCGGTCATCGCGCGAGCGGTAGACCGAGTAGCTCGTCGCGCCGTAGCGCAGCGCGAGCGGCGCGACCTCCGTCACGGCGGCCTCGAGCTTGTCGCCCCGGAAGCCGGTGGCGTACCAGGGAATGTGTACCGAGCCGGCCATGTCAGCCCACCTCCGCGTAGATTGCGCCAGGTCCGTCCGCCGTCTTGCCCTGACCCGGGCCATCGGCCCCGACGAGCACGGCGATCTTGCCTGCATGCTTGTTGTCGCGCATCAGCTGGTGCGCCTCGGCCACGCCGTCGAAGCCAAGGGTCTTCCAGAGCACCGGCCGGATCACGCCGGACTCGATCAGCTCGTTGGCCTTGGTGCACTCGTAGGCGTTGGCGAAGTGCGACCCGATGATCTCCTTCTGCTTCATCCACAGGTACCGCACGTCGAAGTCCAGGTTGAAGCCGGTCGTGCCGGCACAGATGACGACCTTGCCGAACGGCTTCACGGTGAAGACCGAGGTCGGGAAGGTCGCGGCGCCGACATGCTCGAAGACGATGTCGGGCTTGCTGCCGAGGATCGACTGCACCTTCTTGTCGAACGCGCGGCCGACCTTGAAGCGCGCGGCCTCCTCCTCGGGCGTCTCGCCGCCCTTGCGCATCATGCCCGCGAACTCGCTGCGGTCGATGTAGTCCACGGCGCCGAGCGACTTGACGAGCTCGCCCTTCTCCGCGGAGTTCACGACGCCGACGCAGGTGGCGCCCGCCGCCTTGCAGATCTGCGTGGCGAAGACGCCCAGTCCGCCGGCGGCACCCCAGATGAGGACCTTCTGGCCGGCCTGCAGGTTGCAGCGCGTCATAAGCATGCGCCAGGCGGTGAAGTAGACGAGGCCGTAGGACGCGGCCTCCTCCCAGGTCAGCCCCTGCGGCTTGGGCAGCAACTGCTGGGCCTGGACCTTCGTGAACTGGGCGAAGGAACCCCAGGTCGTCTCGTAGCCCCAGATCCTCTGGGACGGCGCGGCCAGGGGATCCAGGCCGTGGACCTCGACGTCCTCGTAGGACGCCTGGTTGCAGTGGACGACGACCTCGTCGCCGACCTTCCAGCGGGTCACGCCCTCGCCGACCTTCCACACGACACCGGAGGCGTCCGACCCACCGATGTGGTGGCCGTACTGGGGGTGGTCGCCGTAGCGCCAGACGCCGACGGGCTCGCCGAGGGCCGCCCAGACGTTGTTGTAGTTCACGCCGGCCGCCATCACGCGGACGATCACCTCGAAGGCGCCCGGCTGGGGCACCTCGATCTCCTCGAGCTGGAAGGCGTCCTTGGGCTCGCCTTGGCGTTCCTCGCGGATCACCCATGCGGCCATCGTCTCCGGCAGGTCACCGGGCTCGGTGCTCAGATCGGAGATCTGGCTGAGATCAACTGCCATGCGCGTTTACACCCTCTACTTCGTGGACGAATGGTTGCCACCAGCCCTAGGCGGCCGGTGCCGCGAACATTACCCTTCGCGGCACGGGTGGGGCTGCCCTCTTCACCTGATCCCAGATATAGGAGGTTGCACCCATGCCTGTCGTCGATCCCCGTTCGCCCCTGACCATTCTCGGTGCCAGCGGCGTGGCACTGTTCCTCTTCCTGCTGCTGCCGTGGTACGGCGTGGACCTCGGCGGCGAGCTCGGTGCCGCTGCTGCGCTGGCCAACGTCGACACGACCGCCAGTGCGTGGCAGGCGTTCAGCTACACGGACATCCTGCTGTTCCTGACGGCGGCCGCGGCCATCGCCACCTTCGTCCTGACCGGCCAGCACCACGAGCAGGCCGGGAACGCCGCCAAGGCGGCCGCCGGGCTTGGAGTGCTGTGCACGCTGCTCGTGCTGTACCGGATCGTCAACCAGCCCGGTCCCAACGACTTCATCTCGGTGAAGTTCGGCGCGTTCCTCGGCCTGATCGCGTGCGCGGGCGTCGCGTACGGCGCGGTGCAGACGATGAACGCCGGCCCGGCGCCGACCGCTCCGACGGTCTGACTTGAGCCGGCGTGGGTGCGGCGAACCGCCGCGCCCGCGCACGCTCACCTGAGGTTGATGGTCTCCAAGGACGTGCGGACGAACGTGCGGCTCGTCTTGGAGAACTTGTATCGGCGTCGCGTCAGTCGCCCGGGGCAGCACACGTCGTCGCCGGGCGCCCATCGCGGCTCGTCGATCTGCAGCTGGCTGGTGTCCGTCGGCGATGTCAGCGCGCGGTACAGGGACTGCGTGCGGTAGAGGACCCGGAGCGCGCCCTTGGCGTCGCCGTCGGTGGAGAAGACGTACACGGCGATGACCCCGGCGGCGCCCGCGCTGTGGACGCGGACGATCGCGTCGGACTTGCCGTCCCCGGTCAGGTCGGCGTACTGCGTGGCCGGGTCGACGATGACCGCGTCGGTCTTGAGCGCCTCGCGGATCGCAGCGAGCGTCTTCGTGTCCTTGACGAGGGCGTCGTGGAAGAACGCCTGGCCCGGATTCTGACCGGGCGTGGTGGTCTGGGCGCCGGCCAGGGCCGCCGTCGCGAGCGCGGCGGTGGCGACCGCGAGGCATGAGGGGAGCACCCGCATCCGGCGAGTGTGGCACGGGGCAGCGGCCCCGCGCCAGTCCTGCAACGCCGATGGCGGACGGCAGGTACGCCGGAACAGGTGCTCAGGGTTGCAGCAGGTCGTTCTGGGCGCTCGCGCGCTCGGCCCCGACCCTGATGCGGGCGGCCTTGATGGAGTTCGCGCTCACCTTGACGACCGCGTTGCCCTGCGGGATGTCCGCCTTCAGCGTGGCGGTGTCACGCGGGTTGATCGGCCCGGTCTGCTGCGTGAAGCCCGCCGCGGAGCCGTCGGACTCGAAGGTGACCTGCTGGGCGGCGCCGGACTGGTTGGTGATGACGAGGTTCACGGGGCCGGCACCGAACTTGTCCGGGGAGACCGACACCCCATCGTCCGAGATGTATGCCGTCACGACGATCGGCGCCGGCGGGCGCGCTTGGTTCTTGTAGTCGCCGGACGACCCGCAGCCGGCGACGACAAGGCTCGCGGCCCCGACAACGGCGGCCACGATGCGACGCATCTTGATGTGCAGAAGGCTCTCCATCTCCTCGACCCGGCCGTCCGTGGTCGGACAACTGGGCGAACCCTAACCGAAGAGACGGCGTCCCCGTCAAAACTCAGAAGGCCGGTACATCCGATGGTGCTTCGGCGCGGGCCAGCGCGATCTCTGCCAGCTCCTCCTGCAGATGCTCCCAGGCGGGCGGCTCGGCTTGGGCATAGGCGACGGTGCCGAGCGTGCGCAGGGTGTCGGCGTACTGGGCCCAGGCAGCGCGCTCCCGGTCGTCGAGGGTAAGACCAGCGGACTCGTCGGTGGCAAAGGTCGTCACAGGTGCCTCCCATCGGTGGTCGGAGCGGCCAATCTACCCCGCGCCCCGGTCGGCAAACGACGCGGCGCCCGGCGGGTGCAAGCACGGGTGCATCCCGTCCTGACCGGGGCGTACAACCGGGTCCATGCCCGCTGCTGCCGCCACCGTCCCCGTCCCCCAACCCGAGCTCGCCCGTCAGGCGCTGCGGACGGCGGAGTTCCTCGTGGTCGACACGGAGACGAACGGGCTCGGCGGCGAGCGTTGCGAGCTGACGGAGGTGGGCGCCGTGCTCGTCGGCGGCGGTGAGCTGCACGACCGCTGGGAGTCGCTGCTGCAGGTGCGGGCACCGCTCTCGCGGTCGATCCAGCGCTTCACCGGCATCACGCAGGCGATGGTCGACGAGGCTCCCGCTGCTGACGTGACCCTCGACGAGCTGGCCGGCCTCATGCACGGGCGCGTGCTCGTGGCCCACAACGCGAGTTTCGACCGGCGCGTCCTGCAGCAGGCGTTCGGTCGCGCGCGCCTGTCGTGGCCTGATCCCCCCGTGCTCTGCACCGTCGCGATGGCCCGCCGCCTGGCGCCGCTGGTGCGACAGCGAAAGCTCGCGCTGCTGGCCGACGCGCTCGGCGTGCCGGTGCAGGTCACGCATCGCGCGCTGGCCGACGCCGAGACGTGCGCACGGATCTTCTGCGCACTGCTGCCGCGGCTGTGCGCGACCGCCGCGACGATCGACGAAGCGACGGCGATGCTGGAACCCCGGCGCCCCAAGCGCAAGCCGGCCGCCCGTGGCCGCACGGACGGGGGCATCTCGATGCGGGGTGTCCGCCGGCGGGCCCCGGATCTGGGCGCGCTGCCCGACGCTCCGGGGGTGTACGTCTTCCGCAACGACGCCGGCCAACCGCTGTACGTCGGCAAGTCGGTGCGCCTGCGGTCACGCGCGCGAGCACACTTTGCGCCGTCCTCCCCCGACACCGGGTGGGTCGCGCAGGTCGAGGTCGCGGACCACATCCAGACGCCGTCCGAGCTCGGCGCGCTGCTGGAGGAGCACCGGCTCATCCGCGACCTGCGACCGCCCGGCAACGCCCGCGGCAAGCATGACGCGGACCGCTACGTCTACCTGCGCTGCCGCCTGGACATCGCGTTCCCGGTCCTAGAGGTGGCGCCGGAGCCGGCCGACGGCCTGGCGGTGAACATCGGGCCGCTGCAAGGTCGCCACGCGTCCATCGAGCTGCTGGAGCAGCTGAACTCGCTGTTCTCGCTGCGCCACTGCGGGCGCACGCTGCGCAAGCGGCCGTGGCCGTCCGCCTACGGGCAGATGGGACGCTGCATGTCGCCGTGCCTGGGCGACCTGGATCCCAACGCCTACCGCCGGCGGTTGGACGCCGCGCTGGCCCTGTTCACCGAGGCTGGGGGAAGCGGCGCGGCACTGCTCGCGCACGTCGATGCGCTCGTGCTGGCGGCGTCAGCAGAGCAGTCCTACGAGCGTGCCGGTTGGCTGCGCCGGCGCCGCGAGCGCCTGGCGGTGCTGCTTGCACGCCTCGGCACGGCGGTGCAGGCCGTCCACGCCCGCCCGGCGGTCATCCTGGCGCCGAGCCAGCCCACCGGTGAAGCCGACGCCGTCTGGATGGTCGGCGGGCGTGTCGCGCGGCGGGCGGCGATCGGCTCGCTCGAGGAGCTGCGCGCCGGGACCGACGAGGTCGTTGCCGCCGGCGTCCGGCGCACGGGGCCCCAGCACCTGACGATCGACGACGTCGCGGTCGCACGGATCGTGAGCACATGGTGCGCGGCGCAGGATCCGCCGACCCTGGCGCTCGACCCGCCGCCGTCGCCTGCCGCGCTGGCGCGCTTGGCGATGCAGGCCGGCCTGGGCGGCACCTGAGCGAGGACCGGGCCTGCGTGGAATCTCATCGACCCCTGTGGTGGATGAAGCTCCGTTCACATCCGCTGCGGGGTGCGAGCGGCCAGACCTCCTCGCCGCGCTGCTCAGGCCCG
>JAOPZJ010000398.1 GCA_025964155.1 Solirubrobacterales bacterium | reverse complement strand
CCGAAGGTGTCGGGCGACGGCAGCTTCGTGGCCTTCGCGTCGATGTCCACCGACCTCGGCGACGGCGACACCGACGCCATCCGCGATGTTCACCGCCGCGACATCAACATCGGCGTCGGGGCGACCGGGGCGACCGTCCTGATCTCGCGGGCGACCGGCGTCGGCGGCGCGAAGGGCGATGGGAACTCCGGCCCCACCGGCATCAGCACGACCGGCGCACGGGTCGCCTTCACGTCGTCCGCAGCGTCGCTCGGGGCGCTTGGCGGCTTCAACTACGCGGCCTTCGTGCGTGACCACGCCATCGGCGCCACGACGATGCTCGCGGCCGCCGGCAACGTGAACATCGGCATGGGGATCTCCGGCGACGGCAAGGTCGCTGCCTTCACCGCGAACGCCGCTGCGACCCCTGGCGCCCCGCCGGCAAGCGTCTACGTCCGCGACCTGGCCGCTCCGGACCCCGAGCTCGTCTCCCAGCCGGCGAGCGGGCCCTTGACGGCGGTTCTGTCGGACGCGGACTACTCCTACTACGAAGGCAACCCACAGGCACTCAGCGCCGACGGGCGCTACGTCGTGTTCGCGACGCGGTCACCCGGTCTCATCGGCGACGCCAATATCGACGCCGCGATCTTCCGGCGCGACCTGCGCACCGGCGACGTGGTGCTCGTGTCGCGCAAGACCGGCGCGACGGGCCAGCAGGCGGGCTACGCCGCGCAGCCGACCATCAGCGCCGACGGCTCGAAGGTCTCCTTCGTCGCGGACGACGCCCTGGATCCGGCCGACAACAACGGGGTCATGGACGTCTACGTCCGGGACCTGGCCGCGAGCACCACCACGCTGGCGTCCCGCGCGGACACGCCGACGGGCGCCGTCGGCTCGGGCAACGTCGCCCGCCAGCAGCTCAGCGCCGACGGGCGACACGTGCTGTTCCTGGAGAACGCGACAAACCTCGGCGGCCCGGGGGAAATCCGCGCGTACGTGCGCGATCTGGTCGCCGCGACGACGACCATCGCCGACCGCGCCGACGACGACACGCTGAAGAGCGACCCCGTCGACTCCGCGTCGGTCAGCGGTGACGGCCGGCTCGTGGCGTTCGCGTCGACCTCGAGTGACCTGGGCGACGGCGACACCGACAACAAGTCGGACATCCACCTGCGCGACCTGGCCGCGCAGACCACCACGCTCGTCTCCCGCGCCGACGGCCCCGCCGGGGTCAAGGGCGACCTTCTCTCCGTCGCGCCGGTCATCTCCACGGACGGGACGGTCGTCGCCTTCCGGTCCTACGCCAAGAACCTGGATGCCACCGCGGGGCCGTGGCCGGTCGGTACCGGGGTGATGGCCTTCACGCGCGACCTGGCCACCGGCGTCACGCGCCTCGTCAGTCGCGCGGGGCTGGCGGGCCCGGCCCCGGTCGCTGGTAGGGTCAGCCCGCTCGCGCTGTCACGTGACGGCGCCGTGGTGAGCTACGCGGCGGACGGCGAGATGGCCCATGCCCTCGATCCGGCGGCACCCGTCGACGCCGATGCGGTCGTCGTCCGCACCCGGAGCACCGGTGCGCAGACGGTGGTGCACGTCACCGCCCGGCGGGATCCGACCGAGCTGTCCGACCCTGCCGGCGTCACGACCCCTGCGCTGAGCGCCGACGGGTCATGCCTGGCCTTCAGCGCGCAGGGCCTCGGCATGCAGCCCTTCGTCGCGGCCGACACGCGCCAGTGGTACGTCCGCGTGCTCTCCGGCAGCTGCGGCACGGTCGCACCGCCGGCTGGCCCGCCGGTGATCCCTTCGCCTGTCCCCATAACGCCGCCCGCCACGACGGCGGTCCCGAAGGTCACGAAGCTGTCGCTCTCGGTGCGGCGCTTCAAGGTCGGGACCAAGCGGACGGCCGCCATTGCGGTCGTCAAGAAGAAGACGACGCCCGCGAGCACCACCATCCGCTTCACGCTCTCCGCGGCCGCCACGGCCACGCTGGCCTTCGAGCAGCGGACGACGGGCCGGCGCAGCGGCACGCGCTGCGTGCAGGCCACGCGCAAGCTCGCCAGTCACGCCAAGTGCACGCGGTACGTGCGCAGGCTCTCGATCACCCGCAAGCGCAGCAAGGCCGGGGCGGCTTCCGTGGTGTTCACCGGACGGGTCGGCACGAAGAAGCTGGCGGTGGGGTCCTACCGCGTCGTGGTCACGGCGAAGAACGCCTCAGGGACGTCCAAGTCGGTGACCGCGGCCTTCACCGTGGTCCGCCGCTGAGCAGCGGCGCGGGGCCGGCCGCCGGGCACCCGCCGCCGGCCCTGGGGCCCATCAGGCCTACGGGATGAGCTCCGGGCCCTTGTCCGTGTACTGCTTGCGGAAGGCGCGGATCGCGTCGAAGACCTGCGGGTTCATCGCCTTGCACCCCAGGATGTGGTCCCACGCGATGGCGGCCACCTTGTAGGGCATCGTCGTGTTGTTCTGCATGACGAGGACGTGGTAGGCCGCGGAGCCGTTGAGCTCCTCGCTGCCGAGGGTCTCCAGCTGGTCGATCGTCGCCTTCGGCGTGCCGGGCGCGTACTGGATGATGATCCGCCCGTGCTCGAGCGAGTGCACCCAGTTCTCCTTTGCGGGCTCGTTGCCGGGGGCGTAGATGCCGTCCTGCGCCGGGACCTGGTTGTGGTTGCCCGAGGCCGGCGGGTTGGACTTGTACTTGACGATGCCCGAGACGTGGCTGCTGCCCTCGTTCGCGGGGTTCACCAGGACGCACCCGGCGGCGGCCGCGGCCTTCTTCAGGTCCGTCTCCTTCACCGGCGGGAGCGTGACCTTCGCGTCGACGCCACCCTTCTGCACGGTGCCGGAGCCCTTCGCGTCCCCGCCGCTCGTCGTGAGCGCGAAGACCGACCCGCCGAGGATGGCCAGGACGAGGAACGCCCCCAGCGCCATCTGCACCCGCTTGCTGCGCGCGGCGGCCTTGGCGGTCGCTGCCTCCAGGGCCTCGCGCTCGGCACGGGCGGCGGCTTTCTGTTCCTGACGGCTGCTCATCGTGCGTGAAGCGTAGGCGACCGCGCCCCGCCGTGCCCAGATAGGGACGTTGGCCCCGGCAGAGCAGGTGAACCGGGTTCAGCGCGAACCCCCGTAAGCCGCTAAGGTTGACGCCAGCGTCACTTTCTTGTCACCAGGAGGAGTCCACATGGCCAAGCAGCCCCGCGTTCTCAGCGGTCAGGTCGTAGCGATCACCGGCGGTGCCCGCGGCATCGGCAAGGAGACGGCGCGCGCGCTCGTCGCCCAGGGCATGAAGGTCGCCATCGGCGACCTGGATCTCGCGGCCACCGAGCAGACCGCCGCCGAGCTCGGGCCGAACGTCAAGGGCTACGCGCTCAACGTCTGCGACCGTGACTCCTTCACCGCCTTCCTCGACGGCGCCGAGGCCGACCTCGGCACGATCGACGTGCTCATCAACAACGCGGGCATCATGCAGCTCGGGTCGTTCCTGCAGGAGGACGACGCCACCGCCCATCGCCAGATCGACATCAACGTGCATGGCGTGCTGTACGGGATGAAGATCATCCTGCCGCGCTTCGTCGCCCGGGGTCGCGGCCACCTCGTGAACATCGCCTC
>JAOPZJ010000111.1 GCA_025964155.1 Solirubrobacterales bacterium | reverse complement strand
CATCTCGCCCGTGCGCATGTCGAACGTCACGTCCGACGTGTGCAGCGCGTAGTTGGCGAACCACTCCTTGATGACGTAGCCCTTGTACCCCAGGCAGACGATGAAGTCGTCGATGTCGTGGGCGGCGTAGATCTTCATGATGTGCCACAGGATCGGCTTGCCGCCGATCTCCACCATGGGCTTGGGTCGCAGCGACGTTTCTTCGCTGAGGCGCGAACCGAAGCCGCCGGCCAGGATGACTGCCTTCATGACGCGGAGAACTCCTCGATCTGCTGCAGGGTTGCGGTCCTCATGTCTGAGCCGTCCCGCTGCGCCACGTGCCACCGCACGATCGACTCCAGGGTCTGCGTCAGCTCCCAGCCCGGGCGCCAGCCCAGACGCTGCCGCGCCCGGCTGGAGTCCAGCGAGAGGAACTGCGCCTCGTGGGGATGGGGGCCGGGATCGATGTCCCATCGCAGCTCGTCGGGCCACAGCTCCGTGAGGCGGTCGGCGATCCAGCGCACCGGGCGCGCGTCGTCCTGGGACGGGCCGAAGTTCCAGCCGGCCGCCGCGGCGTCGCGGTCATCGCCCAGCAGCTCCTGCGCGATGAGGAGGTAGCCGCTGAGCGGGTTCAGCACGTGCTGCCAGGGCCGGATCGCGGTCGGGTTGCGGATCGCGATGACCGTGCCGGCGGTCGCGGCGCGCATGATGTCCGGGACCAGGCGGTCCTCGCCCCAGTCCCCGCCGCCGATGACGTTGCCGGCGCGGGCGCTGGCCACGCGCGTCGGGCCGTCGGCGCTGAAGTACGAGCGGCGGAAGGCGTCCGCGACGAGCTCGGCGCAGCCCTTGGAGTTCGAGTACGGGTCGTGCCCGCCCATGGGGTCGTCCTCGACGAACGGCCGGGACGGGCCGGACCCGTCCTCGCGGTTGTCGTAGCACTTGTCGGACGTGACGTTGACCACGGCGCGCACCGTCTCGGCACCGGTGGTCCGCACCGCGTCGAGCACGTTGACGGTGCCCATGACGTTCGTCTCATAGGTCTCCCGCGGGGCGGCGAACGACCGGCGCACCATCGGCTGGGCGGCCATGTGGATGACGACCTCCGCCCGCGAGGTGATCAGCGCGTCACTGACGGCCTGCGGGTCGCGGATGTCCCCGCGCAGGTCGGCGTGCAGGCCCTCGGCCACCCGCGCGAGCGCAAACAGCGACGGGGCCGTCGGCACATCGTCCGAGAACCCGGTCACCTCGGCACCGAGCGATTGCAGCCACAGGCTGAGCCATGCACCCTTGAAGCCCGTGTGTCCGGTCAGCAGCACGCGTCGCCCGGCCCAGAAGGCGGGATCGACGGCACCGGCCGGCGGGGAGCTGATCGCGTCGGTCACCGCGGGGGAGCGTAACGGGCACGGCGACGGGGAGCCCCTCACGACATGTCTCTCGGTTAGCCTTCCGCGCCATATGACTCAGAAGTCTGCGCTCATCACCGGGATCACCGGCCAGGACGGCTCCTACCTCGCCGAGCTCCTGCTCGAGCAGGGCTACGAGGTACACGGGATGGTGCGCCGCGCATCGACGGAGAAGTTCGACCGCATCGAGCACCTGCGCGAGAAGATCACCCTGCACCAGGGCGACCTGCTGGACCAGCGCTCGCTGGTGGACGCGATCCGCGCCTCCAAGCCCGAGGAGATCTACAACCTGGCGGCGATGAGCTTCGTCGCCACCTCCTGGATCCAGCCGACGCTGACGGCGGACTTCACCGGCGTGGGCGTGACCCGGATGCTCGAGGCGATGCGCGAGGCGGCGCCCGAGTCGCGCTTCTACCAGGCCTCCAGCTCGGAGATGTTCGGCAAGGTCCTCGAGGTCCCGCAGACGGAGAGCACACCGTTCTACCCGCGCTCGCCCTACGGCGTGGCCAAGGCGTACGGCCACTTCATCACGGTCAACTACCGCGAGTCGTATGACCTGCACGCGACGAGCGGCATACTTTTTAATCACGAATCACCCCGCCGAGGGCTTGAGTTCGTCACCCGCAAGATCACCTGGCACGCCGCGGCGATCAAGCACGGATTGAGCAGCGAGCTGCGCCTGGGCAACCTGGACGCCGAGCGTGACTGGGGCTACGCCAAGGACTACGTCAAGGCGATGTGGCTGATGCTGCAGCAGGACGGCGCCGAGGACTACGTCATCGCGACGAACAAGTCCAACACCGTGCGCGAGTGCTGCCAGATCGCCTTCGACGAGGCGGGCCTGGGCGACTTCGAGAAGTACGTCGTCCTTGACCCCGCGTTCGTGCGCCCCGCCGAGGTCGACCATCTCATCGGGGACTACACCAAGGCCGAGCGGGACCTGGGCTGGAAGCCGGAGACGACCTTCGAGCAGCTCATCCGCCTGATGACCAAGAGCGACCTGGAGCTCCTGAAGCCGTAACGGGCCGCGGGCGACCGTGCCGTGACCCGCGCCCGCCTCATCGCCCTGGCCCTCTGCGCGGCCGCCCTGCTCGGCGTGTTCGCGCGCGGCCAGGTGTCGACCAGCGACGGGCTGGAGATGTACCGCACGAGCGTCTCGATCGTCGACGACCGGGACGTGTGGCTGGACGAGGTGCCGCGGATCGGCGTGACCGGCCGCGACGGGCACCGCGTGAGCAAGTACGGGCCGGCGCTGCCGGTGCTCGGGGTGATCCCGGTGGCACTCGTGACGCCCGTCGCGAAGGTCGTCGGCCACGAGGACCAGCTGCGCCAGTTCGCGTGGTCGCTGCTGATCCCCGCGGCGGCGGTGGCGCTGCTCCTATGGATGGTCGTGCTCGGGATGCGCCTGGGGGCGTCATTCGGCTGGGCGGTCGCGGCCGCAGGGGGCGCGCTGTTCTGCACCTACGCCCTGCCGTACACGGAGGACTCGTTCACCGAGCCGCTGGTCGCGCTGGCCGTCGTCGGGGCGGTCGAGCGCGTGCTGGCCGGACGGCTTCAGGCCGCGGGCGCCCTCATCGGGCTGGGGATGCTCGCCCGGCCGCAGCTGGCGCCGCTCGGCGCGTTGCTCGTGGCCTTCGCCGCCTGGGATACGGGTGGCTCGGTGCGCGAGCGCGTGCGCGCCGCGCTGCCGGCCGCCGCCGGGCCAGCGGTCGCCGTGGCGCTGCTGGCGCTCTACAACCTGCTGCGCTTCGGCGACGTGACCGAGACCGGCTACAAGCTGCCGACGGACCCCGGGTTCACGACGCCGCTGTTCAAAGGCCTTCACGGGCTGTTCCTGACGTCATCCAAGAGCGTGCTGCTCTTCGCCCCGCTCGTGCTGCTCGTGCCGTGGGGCGTGCGCGCGGTGTGGCGCTACGGCGGCAGGCTGACGGCCGACGGTGCGCGCCCGTTGCCCGGCGACGACCCTGGACGGCGTGTCCGCATCGCGCTCGTGCTGCTCGTGGCCAACGCGCTGCTGACACTCGTGACCACGGCGACATGGTGGTCGTGGATGGGCGGCTGGTCGTGGGGACCGCGGCTGCTGCTGCCCGGAGTGATCCCGCTGCTGGTCGTGCTGGGGCCGTGGCTGACGGCGCTCTCGCAGCGTGATGTCAACCTCATGGCAACGTGGCCGGGCCGCGCGTTCGCGGCCGCCTGCATCGCGGGGTTCGCGGTCTCGGCGTCGACCCTGCTCGTCTCCCCCCAGGCCCAGCTCCTGGACCGCCCGGTGCCCAAGCCCGGCCCGTCGATCACGCGCCAGTACGCGATGGTCCCCAGCCGCGTGAGCCGGCTGCGCGACCCGGCCGACCCGGTGGACGGCGGGGACCAGAAGAAGCTCGTGCCCGTCTGGCAGGTCGCGCTGGCGCGCGAGTCCGGGACGAAGGCGTACGCGATCGGCGTGCTTGGCACGCTGCTGTTGCTGGGTGTCGGAGGCGTCGGCGTCAGGCGGCTGCGGCGAGACCTACGTCGAACCGGCATGATCTGCACCGATGAGACCTGAACTGCCGGCCCGGCTGCTCGGATTCAACACGTTCGCGACCCTCGCGATCGTCGTGGTCGCCGGTCTGGCCGTCGGCTTCGGGGGCGGCTACGGGCTCGGTCAGCTCGGCAACGGCAACGCGGCCCCCGGATCCGGCGACACGTCCCAGACGGCCGCGACGTCGACCGCCGACGGCACGACCGGGACGACCGGGACGACCGGGACGACACCGGAGACCACGGCAACGGCGCCAACCGCCGCCGCCGGCACGCTGACCGTCACGGTCCTCTCGACCAAGTACAAGCCGGCATCGACCGCCAACGGGCGCAGGCGCAAGCGCGCTCGCGTCAGCGTCAGCCTCAGCGTCCGCAACACCTCGGCGTCACCCTTGGTGCTCGGCCCCGCGACGATCGCCGTCGGCAAGAAGCGCGTCCGGCGGGACGCGACGGCCACCGGACCCGCGGGCGCGCTGGCCAAGCCGATCGCCGCCGGCAAGACGGCGAAGGGCGTGCTGCGGTTCGAGACCGCGGGGCGCACGACGACGCGCCTGAAGCGGCAGACGACCACGAAGCTGCGCATCAACGGGCAGACGCTGACGCTCAAGCTCAGGGCCTAAGCAGTCATCTCGACGCGCTCCGCAGCGCCGCCAGGTCGGCCTCGACCATCTCGCCGATGGTCTGCGCGAACGGGATCTCCGGCGTCCACCCCAGCCGCTCACGCGCCTTCGTGGGATCGCCGAGCGGCTGCGTGGCCTCCGGCGCCCGCACGAACTCGGGGTTGACTCGCACGCGACCTTCCGAGCTCAGCTCGAGGTGGCCGAACGCCGCGTCGACCAGGTCCCGAACGGTCCGCGAGACGCCCGACGCCAGCACGTAGTCGCCCGGCTCGTCGGCGCCGGCCATGAGCCGCAGGCCGCGCACGACGTCCCGCGCATCACACCAGTCGCGCACCGCGTCCAGATCGCCGAGGACGATCTCCTGCTCGATGTCCAGGACGATCTTCGCGACGCCGCGGGTGACCTTCCGCGGCAGGAAGTGCTCCGGGCGGCGCGGGGACTCGTGGTTGAAGGTGATGGCGCTGGAGAGGTGCAGACCGTGGTGCGCGCGCATCGTGCCGACGAGCCCGTGCGCAGCGAGCTTGGCGACCCCGTACGGGCTCTGCGGGCGCATCGGCGAGCGTTCGTTCTGCGGCGATTCGCCGGCGTCCCCGAAGATCTCCGCCGACGTGGCCACGACGACGCGCGCCTCGGGGACCGTCGCGGCGACCGCCGCCAGCAGCGCGCCGGTACCACCGGCGATCCCGGCGATCGTGGCGGTGGGGTCCCGCCACGAATCCGGCACGAACGTCGGCGCGGCCAAGTGGAAGAGCAGGTCCGGGCGCACCTCGTCGACGGCACGTCGGAGCGACGCCGGGTCCGTCAGATCACCCGGGACGACGGCGTAGCGACCCTCGATCGCCCCGAGATTCGGCTGTGGCCGGTCGACCGGAGGGCGGACCATGCCGACGACCTCATGCCCGGTTTGAAGCAGCTGCTCGGCCAGGTAGGAGCCGTCCTGGCCACCGATGCCGGTGATGAGCGCTCGGGGTGCGGCCACAGGGCGCAGCGTATCCACCAAAGGTTCGGGGAGTACTGACGGCGGGTAACCCACGGGCCTTGACGGCACTGGAAGACAGCAACCTTGCAGCTGTTGGTGCGTTGACACCCATAACCTTGCTCCCACCGGGAGGCACTGTGATGCACCCGCCCGCCAGCATGTCGACTCCTCTTCCGATCCACGACGACGCCCCGGACCTCGACGTCCCCGCCGCCGCAGCCGTCCCCCCGCCGACCGCCAACGTGCTCGGCGTCCCGCTCGCGCTGACGGACTACACGCGCACGATGGACTGGATCGACGCCACGATCCAGCAGGGCGGCAGGGGCTACGTCTGCGTCGCCGCCGTCCACACGGTGATGGTCTTCCAGGAGGACGAGGAGCTCCGCCAGGCCGTCCTGAACTCCGACCTCACCGTGCCCGACGGCCAGCCCCTGGTCTGGGCCATGAACGCCCTCGGCCATCCGCTCAGCTCGCGCGTCTACGGCCCCGAGCTGATGGCCCGCCACTGTGAGCGCTCGGCCACGACGGGCGCGCGGATCTTCCTCTACGGCGGCTCCAACCAGGGCGCCCTCGTCCAGCTCGCGCTGAACCTGCGCCGCCGCTTCCCCGGCCTGAAGATCGTCGGTGGCTACTCGCCGCCCTTCCGCGCACTGAGCGACGAGGAGGAGGACGCGGTCCTTGCCGAGATCAACGCCAGCGGCGCGGACATCGTCTGGGTCGGCATCGGCGTCCCCAAGCAGGAGAAGTGGATGGCCGCCATGCGCGACCGCCTGGAGGCCCCGGTGCTCGTCGGTGTCGGCGCCGCGTTCGACTTCCACGCCGGCCGCGTGGCGCAGGCCCCGAACTGGATCCAGGCCCTCGGCATGGAGTGGGCGTTCCGGCTCAGTCGTGAGCCGCGGCGGTTGTGGAAGCGCTACGCGATCTACAACCCCAAGTTCGTGGCGGGGTTCGTGCTGCAGTACATGCGCGGCCGCTGAGCGCCCTCCGCGTGCGGCGGGTCAGTCATCGGCACCCAGGCCCGTCGACTACGCTGGCGGACGCATGACAAGCAGCTATGACGTGGCCATCATCGGGACCGGACGCGTCGGCCTCCCCCTCGCCCTCGCGTTCGCCGACCGCGGCCTCAGGGTCCTGGGCGTCGACCACGACCCGGCGATCCTGGACACGGTCCGCGCCGGGCGCATGCCGTTCGAGGAGCCCGGGGCCTTGGAGGTGCTCACCCGTGTCACCGCCGCCGGGTCGATCACGTGGAGCGATGAGGTCGCGGACGCCGCCGGCGCCCAGCACATCGTCACGACGCTCGGCACGCCGTCCTTCTCGCACATCGAGATCGACCTCTCGCAGATCCGCTCGGTGCTGGACGAGCTGCTGCCGCACCTGCGCGCCGGCCAGTCGCTGACGCTGCGCTCGACGATCGCCCCGCGGACGACCGAGTTCGTCGCCGGGTACCTGGCCAAGCACCGCCCAGAGTTCAGCGTCGGCGAGGACTTCTTCGTCGCCCACGCGCCCGAGCGGATCGCGGCCGGCAAGTTCTTCGAGGAGATCGTGTCGCTGCCGTGCATCATCGGTGGCGTGGGCGCGCGCTCGGGGGACGTCGTCGGTGAGCTCTTCAGCGTCTTCGGCGCGCGCATCGTCCAGACCACCGCGGTCCAGGCCGAGCTCGCGAAGATCTGGACGAACATCCTCCGCTACGCGACGTTCGCGCTCCCCAACCTCCTCATGATGGACTGCGAGCAGTACGACGCGAACGTCTTCGAGGTCATCGAGCTCATCAACCGCGACTACCCGCGCGGCGGGATGGCGCAGCCGGGCTTCACCGCCGGCACCTGCCTGCGCAAGGACTTCGCGTTCAGCGAGGAGCGCTCCAACGCGCCAGGTATGTTGCTGGCCGTCTCGCGCGTCAACGAGTCGGTGCCGCTGTTCCTCGTCGAGGGGATGAAGCGGCGTCTGGGGTCGCTGTCGGGCCGGAAGATCGCGGTCCTCGGGCTCGCGTTCAAGTCCGCCACGGACGACGAGCGCGATTCCCTGGCGCACAAGCTCGTGCGCCTGCTCGAGCGTGAGCTTGCCGATGTCGCCGTTCACGATCCGTGGGTGGTCGGTCCGACCCTGTCGCTCGGGGATGCCGTGGCGGACGCCGAGGCCGTGGTCGTCGCCACGAACCACCCGGAATTCTGCACAATCGAGACCCTCACGACGATCCGCTCGACGGCCGCGAGCAACGCGCTGGTCGTCGACCCGTGGGACTGTTGGGACGCCGGCCAGGTCTTCGGCTACGCCGCGGAGCTCGCGGCGCTCGCCGGCAAGGTGTAGCGGCCGGCGCCGCGCCGGCACCACCGGCGCGTTTCCGCGGCTGTCAGCAGAGCA
>JAOPZJ010000104.1 GCA_025964155.1 Solirubrobacterales bacterium | reverse complement strand
GCCACCGCCGAGGCGATCCCCAGTCCGCGGCCACGCATCCGCGCCGGATCCGCGGGGCGCGCGACGAGCGCCGCCACCGAGGCCGGCAGCCCAGGCCCGGCGTCGCAGACCTCGACGTGCACCTGGCCGCGCGGCCCTGGACGCACCGCGACGTGGACCGGCCCGTCACCGTGTTCGAGTGCGTTGGCCACGAGGTTGCCGAGGGCCTGCGCCAGGCGCAGGCGCGCACCGCGGGCCCAGATCGGACCGCCGGGCACGAGCACGTCGAGCTGGCGGCCGTCCGCCTGGGCCATCGCCTCCCACCCGACGGAGAGCTCACGAGCCAGGGCACCGACGTCACAGACCTGTATCGGGTCCGGCACCCGGCTCGTCGACCTGCGCCGTCCGCGCGGCGCCGCGTGGACGAGATCTCCCGCCGCCAGCGCGGCCCGGTCCAGCTCGACCTCGAGCGCCGTCAGGGCGCGTCCGCAGGCGTCGCCGGAGGCGTGACGCCGGGCACTGCAGAGCACGAGCCCGGCGGCGTGCAGCGGCCCGCGCAGCTCGTGCGCCACCCGTGCCAGGTACTCACCGCGCGCGAGCGCCGCGGAACGCCGACGGGCGAGGGCGAGCGCCAGGCCCGCCGAGCTGCACCACCCGAGGATCGCAACCGCGAGCAAGCCCCTCATCACGCGGCTCCCGCTCCACCGTCGAGGAGGCGGTAGCCGACACCCCACACGTTGAGGATGTACTGATGCTCGCTCCCGGACAGCTTCTGCCGCAGCCGGCAGGCGTGCGAGTCCAAGGTCCGCGATGAACCCAGGCTCTTCGTGCCCCACACCGCCTGAACGAGCTCCTCCTTGGTGAAGACCCGGGTGACGTCCGAGACGAGGACCCGCAGCAGCGCGAACTCCTTCTGCGAGACCTCGATCGGGACGTCGTCGAGCCGCACCTCGCGCGACACCGGGTCCACGACCAGCGCCCCCACCCGCACGGCACCATGGGTCGGCCGGTCCTGCGTGCGGCGCAGCAGGGCCCGGATGCGGCAGCGCAGCTCGCCGTACCCGAAGGGCTTGGTCAGATAGTCGTCGGCCCCCTGCTCCAGACCTCGGATGCGGTCCAGCTCGTTCGCCCGGCCTGACAGCACGAGCATCGGCGTCTTGGGATCGATGCGCTCGGTGATGCCGTCCGCCCGACGGACGGCGCGCACGAGGTCCAGCCCCGAGCCGTCGGGCAATCCGACGTCCAGCACGACGAGGTCCGGGAACTGCGTGCGCAGCTCGTGCACACCCTCCCGGAGCCCACGCGCGACGCGGATCGTGTACCCGTCCGCGGTGAGGTTGTCGGCGAGGAAGGTCCGGGTGGCCGGGTCGTCCTCGATGAGCAGGATCGTGCTACGCGGGTCATCGATCATGCCTCCTCTAGGGGCGGGCGCGACAAGTTCGCCCCCCAAGGCACGCAAGCCCGGGAGCGGCAACGCGCCACGTCCGGCGTGAGCGGAGGATCAGGCGTCGCCGAGACCCTCGATCCTCCGCTCACCGCAGAGCCTTAGCTGCAGGGTCCCCCGTGGAGGTCGGCGATCGCCTCGCCGATGGCGATGTTCTGCCCGAGCACGGGCAGGTCGACCTCCAGCGCGCGGGTGATCACCCGGTCGGTGCCGGTCTGCACGCGGCCGATGTAGATCCCGCCGAGCGAGCCGAGCGGGATCGTGACCGGGTTCTCGGTCCCCACCGGAACGCCATTGACCTTCAGGCCGGTGATCGTCGAGGAGCCGGCGAACTGCGCGGTGCCCTTGACGCAAGTGAGCGACGCGTCGCCGCGTAGCGCGTTCGCCTGCACGTGCACCCCGAGGACCGTGAGGTCGAGGGCGGCGACGGTGGCGCGGGCGCTGCCTCCGTCACCGTCGTGGCGCCTGGCCGCCGGATCGTCGGGCGTCGCGTCCGTGGTCGCCCGCAGCACCGACGCGTGCAGCGACCCGAAGACACCGAGCGGGCCGATGGTCTGGTTCACCGACGCCAGTTCGCGTGCATCGTCACGGCACGGGAGATCGGGCTTGTTGGCGACGAGCGGCTCCAGGCCGAGCGCACGCAGCACCGACGCGCGGCAGGAGAGATCGCCCTGCTTGTCGTCGTCGATGATCGTGCCGGTCGCCGACTCACGGGCGAGCCGCGACGGCTTGACCGGGCCCGAGAGCGTCACCTTGAGGACCTCGTCGCCCTCCACGAGCGTGTCGCCCGCGACGGGCACGCGGATCTCCTTGGTGTCCTCGCCGGGGAAGAAGGTGACGAAGCCGCTGACGCCCGTGTAGTCGCCCGGCGCGACCGCGGTCCCGTCGCCCGTCGTGTACTGCACGCCGGTCTTGCCGCCGATCCCGCCGACGCGCGTGAGGGGGAAGACGACGTCGACGGTCCCGCTGTCGCCCTCCTTCACCGACGCGTCACCGATCGAGATCGCGGACGCGCCCGTGTCCGTGCCCGTGGTCTTCGTCGTCGTGGTGTCGGTGATCGTCGTGGTGGTCGTGACGTCGGTCTTCGTCGTCGTCGTGTCGCTGACGGTCGTGACGGTGCCCGTCGTGGTGTCGAAGCACGTCTGCGTGAGGGTCCCGGACCCGTCGTCGCTGCAGATCGGCGCCGCGAGCGCCGAGTCCCCGCCCTGACCCGCTCCGGTCAGTGCGAAGGCGCCGCCCCCATAGAACCCGACGAGCACGGTCGCGACGAGCGCGAACCGCGCACGCGTCGACAACCTCTGCAGCATGCCTTGCATGGCGACTTCCCCCTGTTGGCTTGAGCCCGCACCCATCCCCCCGGATGGACGCGCCAGCCTAGGCGACGCACCCAAATGTTGCAAGAATTTCTACATAATCTGGGGGAAGGGGTAAAGGTCGGCGAAACCGATCACCAGCGCCAGGACCCAGCCGATGACCGCCGCAGGGGGAAGACGCTGGACAAGCCGCACCACGGCGACGTACAGCGCCGGCAGCGCGACGACGATGTAGTACAGGTAGGTCGTGCGGTCCTCGAAGGCGGCCTGCAGCGAGAAGGGCACCATCATCCCGGCGAACCAGCCGACCGCGAGCACGTCGAGCGTCTCGCCGTCGGTCCACACACGGCGGATGGCCAGCGCGAGCGCCGGGATCACGAGAAACAGGACGAACGGGTTCACCGCCCCCGTGAACGCGACGACGGTCTCGCGCCGGACGACCTTGCCGCTCGTACGCGCTTCGGTCTGCACGGTGAGATACGGGATCGTGCCGCGCCCCTCCAACCAGGTCCACGGATAGGACGCGATGCCCTGCGGCCCCCCGGGGCTGACGATCCGCGTCGCGCTGTCGAGCATGTGCCGCGTGTGGTCCAGCGCGTTGGAGTATGTCCGCGCGCTGCCCGGGTCGTACGGCTTCACGGCAAGGTCGAGGCCCTGCAGCGTCACCGCGTATCCGATGCCGGTCGCGGCGATGCAGAGCGCCAGGGCGGTGGCGCGCGCCCCGGCGGCGGCGACCGAAACCGTCGTCCCCCGCCGCCGATGCAACCAGCGCAGCGCCTCCATCACGCCGAAGGCGAACAGGAGGTAGCCCGACACGAGCTTCACGCATGCGCCGACGCCGAGGACGAGGCCGGCCGACAGCGGCCGCTCGCGCAGGTAGAGGATCGCCGCGCCGAGCATGAAGGCCAAGGCGTAGACATCGAGCATCGCGATGCGACCGTGGACCATCAGGAGGTTGTCCAGGGAGGCCACCCCCGCCACCCCCACGCCGAGCCACGGTCCGCCTCCGGCGGTGCGCACCAGCGCGAAGAGCAGCAGCAGGACGACGGTGCCGGCCGCGAGGCTGCCCGCGCGCCAGCCGAGTGGGCCGTCGCCGAAGAGCTTGATCCCGCCGGCCATCACGAGCTTCCCGAGCTGCGGATGCTCGGCATTGGGATCCCGCCCGGCCGGGCTCCCGGCGTAGGTCGCGCCGGCCGGGACCTCGACGCCGGCGATCGTGCGTGCCGCGTTGACGTAGTAGGCCTCGTCGAAGATCAGGCGGTGGTCGGCTGCGGTGCGGCACGGCGTCGCGCAGGGCCGCTCGATGAAGAGCAGCCGTGCCCCCAGCGAGAAGGCGGCGATGAGCGCCAGGCAGGCCAGCGGCGCCCGTGGGTCCGACGCCAGGCGATACAGCCGACCTCGCGTCGCTCCGGGCTGCAGCGCCCGCTCGACGTTCAGCAGCTCCGTCACGCGGTTCGCTATCGCGCCTGCCGCGTCGGACGGATGAGGACCTCGTTGATCGACACGTGCTCGGGCTGGCCCAGCGCGTAGACGATCGCGTCGGCGATGTCGGTCGCCTGCAGCGGCTTGACACCTTCCATGCGCTTGGCCGCCATCGCCCGCACGGCATCGGTGTTGTGGTCGACCAGCTCGGTCTCCACGGCGCCGGGCTCGATGATCGTCACCCGGATGTTCGAGTGCAGTGCCTCCTGTCGCAGTCCTTCGCTGAAGCCGTTGACGCCCCACTTCGTGAGGTTGTAGACGGCGGATCCCGCGGCGGCGATCCGGCCTGCCACCGACGAGACGTTGACGATGTGACCGGACCCCTGCTGCTGCATCAGCGGCAGCGCCGCGTGCGAGCAGTACAGGACGCCGTAGACGTTGGCATCGATCATCCGCCGCCAGTCGTCGGTGTTCGCGCCGGCCACGGGGCCGAGGAGCATCACCCCCGCGTTGTTGACCAGCGCGTCCAGGCGGCCGAGGTGCTCGTAGGTCTGTTCCACGAACGCGCGGGCCTGCCGCTCGTCGGAGACGTCGGTGCGCACGGCGATGGCCGTCCCGCCCTCGTCCGTGATCCGGGCGGCCAGGGCCTCGATGCGGTCCGCGCGCCGGGCGGCGAGCGACACCGAGGCGCCGGCGGCCACGCAGGCCAGTGCGGTCGCCTCACCGATGCCGGAGGAGGCGCCGGTGATCGCCACTACGCGCCCTGAGAGGTCGTTGGTCATGTCAGCGACCCTAACCGAGGTGGGCGCAGCGGCCGCGACGTGCTCCCACGCCCGGCACCTGTGCAAGTCCGGTTGCATGACGTCCGGCCGGGCAGGGATCCGGCATAGGATGCCGACGCATGGCCGCCGCGTCCGTGGGCAGTCCCGCCCCCGCGACGGTCATCCTCTCACGCCTTGATCGAAGACACCAGACGCGGAAACTACGACTCCGGCGAGGACTTCGTCCTCGAGTACGGCGAGCTGCGCTTCACGTTCAACGAACGTGACTTCGCCGAGCGCTGTGAGCAGGCCGGCGTGAAGCTCGGCTTCGTCGGCGGCCGTCTGGACGAAGGGGAGCTCGAGGACCTCGTGAATCTCGCCGTCAACGGCGAGATCCAGGACCCGGCCTCGGAGCTGGGCGAGCACGTCAACGACTGCTGGCCCGATCTCGTCGGTCCCAGCGACCGGAGCCTCGTGCACTGGCTGCGCCGCCTCGTCTTCCGTTCCGCCTGGCTGGATCAGCGCGTGAAGGAGGGCGAGCTGGACATCCGCTTCGACGGCGACTCCAGTGCCTTCGCCTACGTGCAGCCCGACCGCGGCGGCGAGCCCGTCGAGCTCGCGCCCGAGCCGAGCTGGCGCCGCGTGGCGTACAGCCCGGCCGGCTCCTGACGGTCCGGCCGGCCAACTGACCGTCCGGCCGGCTGTTCTGACGCTCCGGGGAGTGACCTAGCGGTCGCGAGAGCGGCCCGGATCGTGGATGCTGGGGGCCGCACGCGACAGCGGAGACGGCCGCCAGGCCTTCGAGCGTCGCGGGTGGCTCCCAGCGCCGCGAGATGGCCGGCTCTCGCGACCGCTACAGGTAGGGGACCGGATTGACCGGGTTGCCGTTGATCCGCACCTCGAAGTGCAGGTGGGCGCCGAACGAGTGGCCGGTGTTGCCGACGTAGCCGATGACCTGCCCGCGCCTGACGTTCGCGCCCATCGTGGTGCCAAAGCGCGACTGGTGGGCGTAGCACGTGGACAGCGACGCGCTGTGCTGGATGCAGGTGTAGTTGCCGTAGCCGCCGGTCGGCCCCATGAGCACGACGCGCCCGGAGTCGGCGGCGTGGATCGGCGTGCCTTCGGTGGCGCCGATGTCGATGCCGGCGTGCAAGCGGCCCCAGCGATAGCCGAACGGGCTGGTGAAGACGCCGTTGACCGGCATCGACAGCTGTCCGCCGGTGCCGGTGAACGAGCCGGGGAGCCCCATCTGCTTGGCGAGCTTGGCCTTGACCTTGGCCTGCTCCTTCTCGAGCGCCTGGAGGTTGCCCTCCAGGTCCTTGCGCTCGCCCCGGACGAGCTGCAGGGCACTGGACTTCTCGCTCTTGGCGTTGTCGTAGACGACGCGGGTGGAGATGACGCCGCGCTTGAGCTGGGCGATCTCGTCACGCCGGGCGGTGATGCGGGCGGTGACGGTGGCCTGGCGGCGCTCCAGGCCGTTCAGGCGCGCCTCGGTGGCGATCGCATCCCGCTGGGCGGTGCGCACACGGGTGACGACGAGCTGGTCCTGGGCCTGGATCCGTGAGAGGAACTGGGTGCGCTCGATGAGGTCGGCGAAGCCGCGGGCGTTGAGCACGACGGTGACGATGTCGGGCTTGTCGGCCTGGTAGAGCTCACGCAGCCGATAGCCGAGGATCTGGCGCGCCTCCTTGAGGCGCAGACGCAAGCGGGTCAGACGCTGGCGCTCGGCGCGCAGGTCCTGCTGGAGCGTGGCGAGCTCCGCGCTCTTGACGTCCAGGTCCCGCTGCACCACGGCCTGGCGCGCGGCGATGCGGTCGATGCGCTGCTGCAGCGTCTCGATGCGGCTGTTGTAGCGCGTGATGTCCTGGGCGAGGACGTGCTCCTTGCTCTTGCGCGTGCTGATCTTGCCACGCGTTACGTCGATCTTCGTCTGCAGCTGCGCGCTGCCGGCCTTGGTCTCGCCCTGCGAAAGCACGGGAAGCGCCGCCCACAGGACGAGGGGCGCAAGGACGCAGACCAGCAGCAGGCGTAGACGCACGGCCTGCACGCTAACGATCGGGGGTCTTCCGGACCATCGGTGCACGTGGTCCTGCGCGGCCGACGCTGCCGCGCAGGATCCCCGTCGTCTAGCCGTCCAGCGCGGCGGCGCGTGCCGAGGCGATGGCCTCGGCACCGGCGTCGCCGACGAGCAGCTCCGGCTTGACGGTGCCGCTGGCGACGAGGTCCAGGGCGGGCAGGCGACCGGTCGAGGTCAGCGTCTCATCCAGCGCGATGACGGTCGTCTCGCCGCCGAGCGGCACGGTCGCCGTGGCGATGACGGTCAGCGTGCCGCCGTCGACGATCGCGCGTGCGGCGGCCAGCGCCTTGCGCGCGGCCGTCGGATGCAGGCCGTCCAGCGAGTCGATGAGGACCACGGCGTGGCCGCCGCGGGCAGCGACGCGGCGCGCCGCGTCGATGGCGCGGTCCACGGCCTGGCCCTGGGCGTCGGCGCTGGCGGCGAAGCTCAGGCCGGCCGTCGGGGTGACGCCCTCGGGGGCGACGCGGATCTCCTCCGGGCGCACGCCGACGAGGACGAGCGAGAGCTCGACGCCGTCCTGCTTCGCCAGGGCGCCGGCGAGGCGCTGGAGCGTCTCGGTCTTGCCGGCACGCGCGGCGCCGGTGACCGTGACCCGCGAGCCGCGGCCGATCGGGGTCAGCCATTCGACGGCCTTCAGCGTCGCGTCGTCGCTGTCGAGCGCGAAGCGCTGCGTCGGGAACGTCGCGGGGAGCTCCTCGAACGGGATGCCCTCGGCGACCTCGTCGGCGGGACGGTCGTTGATCTGGTCGATGCGGATCAACGACGGGTACCGCTCGGACCGACGCGGCGGGCGCACGGGCCCCGCGATGCGGTCGCCGCTCACGAGCTCGCAACGACGCACCTGCGCGGCGGAGATGTAGATGTCATCGTCGGACGCCTCCGGCGGGTTGACGCGCAGGAAGCCCGAGCCGTTCCCCAGCACTTCGACGACACCGTCGGCGACGCGGTCCTCGGCGGGCGCCTCGTCGTCGGCACGCTCAGGGCGCTCGGAACGTTCGGCACGCTCGGGGCGGTCGTCGCCGTTGCCGTTCGCGCGGCGGCCGCGGCCGCCCCGCGGGCGGCGCGCGGGACGCTCCTCGGCCACCTCGGCGACCGGC
>JAOPZJ010000024.1 GCA_025964155.1 Solirubrobacterales bacterium | reverse complement strand
CTTCAGGGCGACGAGCTCACGGTCGCGCGGGTCCAGCGCCGACAGCGCGGCGCGCACGGTGGCGCGGCGCTCGGCCTCCTCGCCGGGCCGGGTGACGGCGCCGGCGGCCGCCGGATCCTCGGGGTCGATCATCAGCGCCGCGGTCCTGCGCCGGCGGCGCAGCTCGTCCAACGCCGCGTTGCGGGCGATCGTAAAGACCCAGGCGCGCTCGGTCCCCTTGGACGCGTCGAAGCGGTGGCGCTTGCGGTAGGCCCGCTCGAAGGCGAGAGCGGTGACATCTTCAGCAGCAGCCCGGTCCCGCAACAGCGACCACGCGTACGCGTGAACGTCGTCCACGCACGCACGGTAGAGCGCATCGAATGCGACGACGGTGGTGTTCGGGGCTGATAGAGCCATGGTCATTGTGTCGCCCATACCTGCACTACGTCGCCTGAGGACATCCATCACAGGCGGATCACGCGCGGCGGCCGGCGCTCGCTACCCTGCCGGTGTGCGGCGCCGGAGCGCAACCTGCTTCGCCGCGATGCTCGCGGCCACGACCATGCTCTGCGTCCCCGCGCGCGGCGACGCGGCGACCCAGCAGCAGGCCGACAGCACCGCGTCGCTGCTCTGGGCGACGGTCAACGTCTGCGACACGACCGACCACCCGGACACCATCGGCATCCGCGGCTCGATGCCCGGCAGCGGGGTCAGGGCCGAGGAGATGTACATGCGCTTTCAGCTGCAGTACTTCGCCACGGACGACAAGACGTGGCACAACATCGGCGCCACCGGGGACAGCGGCTTCATCGACGTGGGCTCGGCCAAGTACCGGCAGCGTCAGAGTGGGCGCAACTTCACGGTGCAGCCCCCCAAGACCGGGGCGTTCAAGCTTCGCGGGACGGTCACCTTCGAATGGCGCAACGGCACCGAGGTCGTGCGGCGCGAACGCAAGCGGACGACCGTCGGCCATGGCAACACCGCCGGCGCGGATCCCAAGGGCTTCAGCGCCGCAACCTGCGACGTCGCCAAGTAGGGGTCACGCCGCGTCGAACAGCCGCGGGTCGTTGGAGATGATCCCGGTCACGCCGGGGGTCGCCTCCAGGCGCCGCAGCAGCGGCAGCTCGTCGACCGTCCACACGTAGAGCTCGGCGCCGGCGTCGCGGATCGCCGCGGCGAAGCCGCGGTCGTCGAGCGCCCAGTGCGCCATCACGGCGTCGATCTGGCCGGCGCGCACGCGCCGGAGCACCCGTGGCGGGATCGCCCGGCGCGCCCAGAGCACGGCAGCAAGCCAGCGGCTTGGTCACCGGGTGGGCGAGGTAGTCGCGCCGCACCTTCGGGACCGACCAGCCCACGCGGATCTCCGGGGCGGCGGCGCGCACAAGCGGCAGCGACAGCTCCTCCATGTTCGAGATGAGCGTCCGGTCGGCCAGTCCGGGCGCCCCGGCTACGGCACGGTCTGGCGCAGCATGCCGCTGTAGAAGATCAGCGGGGGGCCGTCCTGGGGTGAGGTCCAGGTCTGGGTGACCCGGCCCACGCCGATGGTGTGGTCGCCGCCCGGCAGGAGGTCGTGGACGTCGCACGCCAGCCAGGAGAGGGCGTCGTCGAGGACCGGGACGCCGTGCTCGATGCGGTGGGTGGCGACCTCGAACTTCTCGTGCTGCTCACGCTTGGAGGCGAAGGTCGACGCCAGCTCCTCGTGCTCGGCGCGGAGCATGTTGACGGCGAAGCGCCCGGACCGCTTCACGGCATCCAGCGTGCGCGAGGTGTTGTCGAAGCAGACGAGCAGCAGCAGCGGGTCCAGGCTGAGTGAGCTGATGGCGTTCGTCGTCAGACCGGAAGGGCCGTTGGGGCCGTCGCAGGTGACGATCGCCACGCCGGTCGCGAATCGGCCCATGGCATCACGGAAGTCGCGGGGATCGATGGGCATCGAATGCCGCAGTCTATTGAGGCGCCTGCCTCAGGAGGTGGCGCTCGTCCCTCGGGAAGGGGGAGGAAAAGGGCCCGGCGCCGACCAGGTTGCCGCCGTGTCGAGAGTGGTCGTGCGGAGGAACTGAGGCTACGACCGATCTAGGGCCGGCGCCGGGATACAGAGGGATTCGACGCGCGGGCGGCCGGTCCTCTAGATCATCTAGGGCCCCCGCGGGGGCTCGACGACCAACGTGCCGTACTGCCCGAGGTTGTCGTGGTTGCCGATGGAATCGGTGATGCGGTACCGGCCGGGGACGAGCAGGAGCGGGCCCTCGCTCCGTACGGTCTCGCCGGGCTGCGCGGTCGGTGTCCCGCCGAGTGGCTTCGGCTCGGTCGCGACCAGGACGCTCTCGTCGGGCTGTGTGCCGTCCTGCTGGACGCGCTCGATCTTGACGTTGTGCGTCAGGCGTCCCGCGTTCGTCGCGACGATCTTGATCGGCATCGGGTTCGATGTCGCCACGACCCGGACGACCTGGGGGTCGATCGTGTACTCGTCGAGCGTGAAGCGCAGCACGGCATCCTTGTCGGTGACGGGCGCAGGCTCGCCTCCGCAGCCGGCAAACAGGATGGCGGTACCCAGCAGGACCAGCGTGACGCGCGCGGACAGGGTGATCACGTCACACGATGATGCCTGTTCCGTATTATCCCCGCGGTCATGCGCCGTCCCGCTCTAGCCGCCTTGGCCACCCTCGCACTCGCTTCGGCGCTTGGTGCGTGCGGCTCCCAGGACAACTCCGTGCAGTCGTCGAACGCCTCCGCGGACGTGAAGATCGGGTCGCAGCTGTTCGTCGACCGCTGCTCCGGCTGCCACACCCTCAGCGTGGTCGGGGCCGAGGGCGGCGCCACGAAGGTCCGTGACCGCGAACGCGTGGACGGCCCGAACTTCGACGTGCGCAAGGAGTGTGTGGCGGACGTCCTGTACGCGATCCGCAACGGGGGCTACTCGGGCGCGATCATGCCCGAGAACATCGTCGTCGGGAAACAGGCCGACGACGTCGCGAAGTTCTTGGAGCAGTACTCCGGCCTCAAGCGCAAGCCCACGGCGGGCACGTTGGCGCGCAACTGCCCCGGCAGCTAGCTGCGCCCCTTGCGCTAGCAGTCCCGGCGGGGGAGACTCGCCCGCGGAGCGTGGGTGGCCCACGCCGCATGTGAGGGGGAGCAGGGATGACGTACTTCGTGACGGGCGCGACCGGCTTCATCGGGCGGTTTCTCGTCGAGCGGCTGCTGCGGCGTGACGGGGACATCCACGTCCTGGTCCGCGGCTCCTCGCTGCACAAGCTCGATGCCCTGCAGAGGACGTGGGGTCCCGAGTCCAGGGACCGGATCAAGCCGGTCATCGGCGATCTTGCGCTGGACAACCTCGGCATCAGCGACGAGTGGATCGCCGAGCACACCGGCAAGATCGAGCACCTCTTCCACCTGGCGGCGGTCTACGACATGGAGGCCGACGAGGAGCGCAATCGCATCGCCAACGTCGGGGGCACGCGCGCCGCGGTTCACGTCGCCAACGCGCTGCGGGTCGGGCATCTCCACCACACCTCGTCCGTCGCGGCGGCCGGGCTCTACCGGGGCGAGTTCACCGAGGACATGTTCGACGAGGGGCAGCCGCTGGACCACCCCTACCACGCCACGAAGTTCGAGTCCGAGCGGATCGCCCGCGAGGAGTCGACCGTCCCGTGGCGCGTCTACCGTCCGGCGATCGTGCTCGGCCACTCTCAGACCGGCGAGATGGACAAGCTCGACGGGCCCTACTACTTCTTCAAGGCGCTGGCACTTGCCGCGCGGCTGCCCGGCGTCATGCCCGCGATCGGTCCGCGGCTCGGCGAGACGAACGTCGTCCCGGTCGACTTCGTCACCGCGGCCATGGACCACATCGCCCACCAGCCCGGCCTCGACGGGCAGGCCTTCCATCTCGTCAACCCCGAGCCGCAAGGCTCGATCCAGGTGCTCAACGCCTTCGCCAGGGCGGCCGGCGCGCCGCAGCTGACGAGCATCCTGCCGAAGGTCGCGGTGCCGCTGGCGCTGCGGGTGCCGGGGGTGCGCGGGGCGCTGCTGCCGACGCTCGGCATCCCCGACGCCGCCCTCGACTACATCGACTTCACCGCGCGCTTCGACACGACGCACACCGACGCCGCGCTGGCCGGCTCGGGCATCAGCGTGCCGCCGCTGGAGGACTACGCCGGCGTCCTGTGGAAGTACTGGGAGCGGTACATCGACGGTGACGGCGGCGAAGCCCCCCAGCCCGCTCGTGACCCGAACGAATCGCCGATCCGCCGCCCGCTGCGCAAGGCCAACGCGACCGTCTTCAACCAGGTCAACAAGGTCGTGGACTGGCACAGGCTGCCGCTGCCGCTGGCCCTGCTGAACCTGCGCGCGTTCCGCGACGAGATGCGCGAGGCCAACCTCTATGCCGGTGCCCCGCCCGCCCCCGGCGACGCGGCGACGAGCGACCCGGCCGGGCGCAACGGCGTCCGCGAGATCCCCAAGCACCGCACCTACGACGGCGCGATGAACGACCCGGCGCACCCGGAGATGGGCAAGGCCGGCGTGCTCTTCGGGCGCAACAACCCGGTTGGCGCGTCGGTCCCCGAGACGCCGCCGAGGCTCATGACGCCCAACCCGCGGCTCGTCGCCACGAGCCTGCTGGAGCGCGACACGTTCAAGCCCGCCAAGACGCTCAACGCACTGGCCGGCGCCTGGATCCAGTTCCAGAACCACGACTGGTTCAGCCACGGCGACAACTCGCCCGAGGGCAAGATGCACGTCGACCTGCCCGCGGGGGACACGTGGGGCTCCGGCTCGATGATGGTCCGCACGACCGCCGACGCGACGCAGTACGTCAACACGGTCACGCACTGGTGGGACGGCTCGCAGATCTACGGCTCCTCGGAGGAGCGCTGCCGCGAGCTGCGCACCGGCGAGGGCGGCAAGCTCGCCGTCGTGGACGGCCGCCTGCCGAACGAGACGAAGGAAGGCCTGGACGGCATCGACCTGACGGGCTTCAGCGACAACTACTGGGTCGGCCTGTCGATGCTCCACACGCTCTTCGCGCGTGAGCACAACGCCATCTGCGACTACCTCGCCGGGCACTATCCGACGTGGGACGACGAGCGCCTGTTCCTCATTGCCCGCCTCGTCAACGCGGCGCTGATGGCAAAGATCCATACCGTCGAGTGGACGCCCGGCATCCTTGCCACCCCGGTCCTGGCGCGCGGCATGAACGCCAACTGGTTCGGCGCCCTGCCGGAGTGGGCCAAGACGCGCCTGCCGCGCATCGACGCGCTGGAGGGCGTCTTCGGGATCGTCGGGGGCCAGCAGGAGCACCACGCCGCGCCGTACGCGATCACCGAGGAGTTCGCCTCCGTCTACCGCCTGCATCCGCTCATCGCCGACGACTGGGCGTTCCGCTCACACCGGACGGGCGCGCTCATCCGTGAGGAGGAGTTCACCAACATCCAGGGCAAGGCCACGCGCAGCGTCATCGACGAGTTCGGCTGGTCGGACCTCTTCTACACGTTCGGCGTGGCGCACCCGGGGGCGATCACGCTGCACAACCACCCGCGCGCGCTGATGAACCTCACGCGCGTCAACGGCGACCGCGTGGACATCGGCACGATCGACATCCTGCGCGACCGCGAGCGTGGCGTGCTGCGCTACAACGACTTCCGCCGGAGGCTCGGCAAGGCGCCCCTGAAGCGGTTCGGTGACATCACCGAGAACCAGACGTGGGCCGACGAGATCCGTGACGTCTACGACGGGGACCTGGACGCGATCGACCTGCAGGTCGGGCTCATGGCCGAGACCCCGCCCAAGGGCTTCGGCTTCAGCGACACCGCCTTCCGGATCTTCATCCTCATGGCTTCGCGGCGGCTGAAGAGCGACCGCTTCTTCACGAACGACTACACGCCGGACGTGTACACGCCCGAGGGCATCCAGTGGGTCGCGCGCAACACGATGGGCAGCGTCCTGCTGCGTCACCACCCGGAGCTCGCGCCCGCCCTGGACGGCGTGCAGAACGCCTTCGGCCCGTGGAAGACGCTGGGGTAGCCATGGCCGCGTGCGAGCTGCCCACCGCCTCCCTGATCGACACGGTCCAGTTCAACCAGGCCGTCATCGTGCCCAACGCGGTGCAGGGCCTGTTCAGGCGCCGGTCCCGGCCGGTCGCGGTGGCGACGAAGCTCGACATCGACGGCCGGGCGATCCGGCTCATGGGTGGCCTGCGCGAGCGCTACGCGCCGGGCCCCGTCTGGATCCGCGTGATGGCCGACAAGGTCCTGCTGTGCCTTGACGTGGATGACGTCGCCCGTGCGCTGGACGGGTCCCCGCACCCGTTCGCGTCGGACCCGGCGGCGAAGAAGAAGGGCATGGGGCACTTCCAGCCCGACGCGCTGACGCTGTCGCGTGGTGAGCTGTGGGCGAACCGTCGTGCCTTCACCGAGGCGGTGCTCGAGACGCCCGCCGAGGTGCACGCCTTGGCCGGCGACTTCCTCGATGTCGTCGTGGAGGAGGTCGACACGCTCCAGGACGCCGTCGGAGAGCATGGCACGCTGGACTACGAGGCATGGCACGCCATGTTCCGCCGCCTGGTCCGCCGGGTGGTGCTCGGCGACAGCGCCGCCGACGACGAGGAGCTCAGCACGCTGCTCGGCACGCTCATGAGCGAGGCGAACGGCCTGCCGTCGGAGCCGTCGGCCTCGTATGCGCCGTACACGGAGCGGTTGTCGGCGTACGTGCAGGCGGCCGAGCCCGGGTCGCTGACGAGCCTCATCGCCGGCGCCCCGTCGGACCCGGACACCCGCGTGGAGGGCCAGGTCACCCACTGGCTCTTCGCGCTGCAGGACACGCTGGCGGTCAACGCGCTGCGCGCGCTGGCGCTGCTGTGCACGCACCCTCGGCAGCGGGCGATCGTCGCGGGCGAGCTCGAGGGCGTCCAGGCGCCGTACCTTGCCGCCTGCCTGCAGGAGGCGATGCGCCTCTTCCCGACCACGCCGCTGTTGTCGCGCGAGACGCTCGTCGAGGTCGCGTGGCACGGGGCGACGGTGCCGGCCGGCACC
>JAOPZJ010000018.1 GCA_025964155.1 Solirubrobacterales bacterium | reverse complement strand
GGCGTCGAAGCGGTCGACGGTCGCCCGTGGCAGCGCGTCGGCCGCCGCGTGCGCGACCGGCGGCGTCGTCGCCGGCGACGGGGCCGACGCCGGAGCCGACGACGGGACGGTGGTGCTGCGCTCGCTGCCCTTCGGCGGCGGCCCGGCGCCGATCATCGGGAAGCCGTTGACCGCGAAGAAGATGACCCCGCCACCGAGGGCGAGCTGCGCGATGAGCGCGACGATCAGGATCCGCACCGACAGCTGGCGCTTCAGCTCGTCGGCGTCGGTCCTCGGGCTGGGGTTGTCGCGGGCGGGGATGTTCTGGGCGCAGCGTCAGTCGTTGGCGCTCGCGGCCACGAGGATGTGGGCGAACTTCTCGCGGGCGGCCGCGCGCCGGGTCGGCACGTGCTCTGAGGGTACGCCGTCGATGGGCGCGGTGTACCCGCGGAGGAACTGGCGGGCGACGGACTGGCGGTGCACCTCGTCCGGTCCGTCGTAGAACCGTGCGCCACGGGCGAACCGGTACATCGCCTCCAGCGGCATGTCGGTCGAGTACCCGAGCGACCCGTGGATCTGCAGCGCGCGGTCCACCACGTCGTGCATCACCCCGGCGCCGAAGAACTTGATGAGGGAGATGTCGGTACGGGCCGCCGCGGCGCCCTGGGTGTCCATCTTCCAGGCGGCGTGCAGCGTCATCAGGCGCGCGGCCTGCATCTGCGCGGCGCTGTCGGCGATCCAGTTCTGGATCGTCTGCTTGTCGGCCAGCAGGCCGCCGTGGGCATACCGCGACTGGGCGCGCTCGCAGAGCATGTCGAACGCGCGGGCGGACACGCCGAGCCATCGCATGCAGTGGTGGATGCGACCGGGCCCCAGGCGGTGCTGGGCGATGAGGAAGCCGGCGCCCTCCTCCCCCAGGCGGTTCTCGGCCGGGATGCGGACGTCCTCGTACAGGATCTCGGCGTGGCCGCCGAGCTTGCCGTAGTCCTCCCACGGGTGCTCCATCGTCGGCACGTCGCGCAGGATGTTCACGCCCGGCGTGTCCGTCGGGACGATGAACATCGTGGCACGCTGGTGCGAGCGCGCGTCGGGGTCGGTGACCGCCATGACGATGAGGAAGTCCGCGATCGAGGCGTTCGACGAGAACCACTTGTGGCCGTTGATGACGTATTCGTCTGGGTGGGCGGGATCGATTCTGGCGCGCGTCTGCAGCAGCGTCGGATCGCTCCCGGCCGTGTGCGGCTCGGTCATGGAGAACGCCGACCTCAGGTCACCGGCCAGCAGCGGGTGCAGCCAGCGGTCCTTCTGCTCGGGCGTGCCGGCCAGGGCGAGAATCTCGCTGTTGCCCGAATCCGGGGCCTGGCAGCCGAACGCGTTGGGCGCGAACGGCGTCGTGCCGAGGATCTCGTGCATGAGCCCGAGCTTCACCTGGCCGAAGCCCTGGCCGCCTAGCTCCGGATCCAGGTGCGCCGCCCACAGCCCCTCGGCCTTCACGCGTGCCTGCAGCGGCGCGTAGATCGCGTCCAGCTGGGCCTGGTCCAGCTCACCGATGAGCGTGTCCAGCGGCCAGAGCTCCTCCCGCACGAAGTCGCGCATCCACGCGAGCTTGGCCTCGAATTCCGGCTCGGTGCTGAAGTCCCATGACATGGGATCAGCCTACCGAGCTACCAGCCCACATCCTTCAGGAAGGCGAGCAGGATGTCATTGACCTCGCGCGGGCGCTCCTGCTGGACCCAGTGGCCGGCACCATCGATGATCTCCGTGCGTAGGTCATCGACGAGGCCCTGCATCCCCGACGCCGGCAGAAACTTGCGGGCGGGGTCACGGGAGCCCTGCACGAACAGCGCGGGGACGGTGACGTGCACGCCGTCCCACTCCGCCATGACCGCCTGGTTGCGGTCCAGGTTGCGGTACCAGTTCAGCCCGCCGGTGAAGCCGGTTCGCGTGTAGGCGTCGACGAACACCGCAAGCTCGTCCTCGGTCAGGAACGGTGGCCTGGGCGGGTCGTCGCCGACCTGCTCGCCCCAGCTGCGCGACCACTGCTTCGTCGTGGTGAACGTGCGCCGCACATCCCGCATGAGCATCGCCTCCGCCACGCCCGGCTCCTGGAAGTGAACGAAGTAGAAGTCCTCGCCGAGCTGCTCGCGCATGAGCGATATCGGCGGGGCGGGGGCGCGCGGCAGGAACGGCACCGACAGCCCGGCGACCGCGTGGACGCGCTTGGGGTGGATGGCCGCTGCCCACCACGCCGGCGGAGCGCCCCAGTCGTGGCCGACGATGACGGCCTGCTCGAGGTGCAGGGCGTCCAAGACGCCGATGGCGTCCCGCGTCAGGTGCAGGAGGTCGTAGGTGTCCACGTTCTGCGGCGCGGCCGTGCCGCCGACGCCGCGCAGGTCCGGCGCCAGGACCCGGTAGCCGGCGGCACCGAGCGCGGCCAGCTGATGGCGCCAGGAGAACCAGAGCTCCGGGAAGCCGTGCAGCAGGAGCACCGGCGCGCCGTCGGCGGGGCCGGCCGACGCCAGGTGCACGTCGATCCCGCCGGCGTGGATCGTCTCGTGCGCGACCCCGGGCAGCTCGGGCCAGGGGATCGGCGCCGCCGCGCCGCCGCCCACCGCCTCAGTCCTCCGCCAGGACGATGAGCCGGTCATCCTCCTGCACCCGGTAGCTCGTGGACTTGCGCGGGTTGACCTGGACGCCGAAGGCGCGCTCTGAGTCCTTGGATTCGGCGGCGACGCGGTACCCGAGCGCCGTCTCGCCGCGTTCACGCGCGGCGACGACGAGCGTCGCGAACGTCACCTCGCTGCCGGTCGCGACGTAGTCGCCGGCGTCGCGCAGGTAGACCTCGGAGCCGTCGGCAGCGAAGAGCTCGGCGAAGACCGCCTCCAGCTGAGCGTTCTCGGAGATCTGGGCCAGCAGCAGGCTGATGACCTTGTCGCTGACGATCACGTCGTCGACCTGGGTGACCTGCGCGAGCTCGCGGTTGCGGTCGTCGAGCATCTCGCTGACGACCGAGAACTCCGCACCGGTCCGCTCGGCGATGTCGCGCAGGTGCAGCAGGCTCACGAGGGTCCGGGCGTCGGCGTGCTGGGCCTCCAGGCCGCCGTCGGCCATGACGATGACCTGGTCAAAGCGCCCGACGTCCAGGGACTCCAGCAGCGGACGCTCGGTGGTGACGCCCGCGCGGACGTCGACCCGGAGCATGTCCTGCTTGCCGACCTGGCTGCGCAGAAGGTCCGGATCGATCGCACGCTCGCAGACGACAAGCACGCTGGAGCCGGGCACGACGTACTCGGCCAGCTCGCTGATGACAGCAGGGGTGCGCTCGCTGTACCCGAGGACGAGCGCGTGCTGCGGCGCCGCCGGCGTCAGGCTCCCCTTCAGGATCACCGAGCGGTCGGGCTGCACCTGGCACGGCACGGCCGCCAGCAGGCGCTCGTCGTCCTCGGCCACCGCGACGATCTGCGTGCCGGGTGCGATGACGGTGTCCGGCGCGGCGTTGAGCTTGACGGTGCCGTCGGGGAAGCGCAGCCCGATGACCGCGCAGTCCTCGTAGGCCAGCAGCACGTCCCCGTAGGTACGGCCCTCGAGCGCGGCATCGCCGCGGAAGTACACCTCGTCGCCGTCGAAGTCCAGCAGCTCGGTGTAGACAACGGCCGCCCCGGACTGGCGCGACGTCTGCACGATGAGCCGCGCGACGGTCTCGCCCTTGTCGATGAGGACGGTCTCATCGCCGCCCACCAGGCGGGCCGCCTCGAGGTTGTCGGAGTCCTGGATCTCCGCGACGATGTGGTAGGGCGTGGGACGGCGGTTGGGCGCGCGGGTGAGGGCGAGCATCGTCTTGATGACGGACGGATCCGGGTCGTCACCCTCGGGCGAGAGCACGATGACCGAGCGCGCGGCGTGGGGGTTGACGATCTGCAGGTCGCGCAGGTCGATCGGGCTGCCGGACCGGCACACCACCCGGGTGTTGCGCATGTCTTCGATCTTGTCCCGGATCGCGTCCTCCATCTCGACCTTGTCGCGCTCGGCCATGATCACGACGCAGGGGTTCTTCTCGCTCTCGTTGGCGATGGCGAGCTCGGAGAGGACGGTGAAGACCGTGTCCGACCAGCCGAGGATCAGCGTGTGGCCGGACTCCACGACGAACGAACGGCCCTTGCGCAGCTCCTGCAGGCGCTCGTCCAGGCTCGTGGCCAGGACGCCGATGAAGGCGCTGAACACGACGATGCCGCCGAACGTGAGAAACAGCGACAGGACGATGTAGCCGTTCCCCTGGTCCCCCGCGACGGTGCCCGAGTCGATCGAGTGCAGCAGCGCCTGGTAGACCGCGGTGATCGGATTGGAGTCGTTCGTGAGCCCGAAGATGAGGTTCAGGACGGCGAAGGTGACGATCATCAGCGCCGTGGCCAGGCCCAGGTAGCCGAGCAGGGCGGAGGGCCCGCGCGCCATGGACGTGTCGAAGGCGTAGCGCAGTCGCTGGGCTCGGGAGGCGGTCGTCATCGGCCCGGACCCTACAAGCGCGCGGAGCGGCGGCAGGTTGGTCGACCGAAAACGCGACCTCCTTCTTTGTGGTGAAAGGCCCACCCCAGCGGGTAGCCTCGCGGTGATGCCGCAGCAGCACCTGGACCGCCTGACCGCCGTCGACGCCTCCTTCCTGCACCAGGAGCGGGGCGCGTCCCACATGCACGTCGGCGCGGTCACGGTGTTCGAGGGGCCGCCCCCGCCGTTCCGCGAGGTGCAGGACTCGATCCGCGAGCGCCTGCACCTTGTCCCGCGCTATCGCCAGAAGCTCGAGTTTCCCCGCCTGGAGAGCGGCCGGCCGCTGTGGGTCGACGATCCCGCCTTCACGCTGGAATACCACGTCCGCCACGCCGCGCTGCCCAAGCCGGGTGGTCCCGATCTGCTCCTCGAGCTCACCGCCCGCATCTTCAGCCAGCGACTGGACCGCTCCAAGCCGCTGTGGGAGATGTGGGTCGTCGAGGGCCTGGAGGAGGACCGCTTCGCCCTCGTCTCCAAGACCCACCACGCGCTCATCGACGGCGTCAGCGGCATGGACCTCGCCGCCGTCCTGCTGGATCTGGCTCCGCAGGGTGCGCCGGTGGAGCACCCCGGGCGTCCGTGGGCGCCCCGGCCGCTGCCGGGCACGGCAGAGGTTCTGGCGACGGGTGCGCTGGGCGGGCTGCGCGCGCTGGTGAGCGGCGCCGCCCGCGCGGCGGCGGCGTTCACGCATCCCTCCGAGATCGTGCACGAGGCGCGGGTCGCCGCCGAAGGGGTCGGCGAGATCCTGTGGGCCGGGATGAACCCTGCGCCCCCCACGCCGCTGAACGTCCCGATCGGCCCCCACCGGCGGTACGTCGTGGTCCGCGAGCGGCTCGAGGACTTCAAGCTCGTGAAGGACACCTTCGGGGGTACCGTCAACGACGTCGTCCTGGCGGTCGTGTCGGGCGGCCTGCGCGACTGGCTGCGCTCGCGCGGTGTGCGCATAGAGGGATTGGAGCTCCGGGCGCTCGTGCCGGTCTCGACCCGCGGCGAGCATGAACGTGGCCAGCTGGGCAACCGCATCGCCGCGATGCGCGCGCCGCTGCCGGTCTACGTCGACGATCCCGTCAGCCGCCTGCGGACGGTGAAGGCCGCGATGGACGGCATCAAGGAGTCAAAGCAGGCGCTGGGCGCCGAGCTCATCGCGGGCATGCAGGGCTTCGCGCCCCCGACGATCCTCGCCCAGGCCTCGCGCCTGAACTTCTCCACCCGCCTGTTCAACCTCATCGTGACGAATGTCCCGGGGCCCCAGTTCCCGCTCTACCTCCTGGGGCGGCGCATGCTCGAGCTGCAGCCCGTCGCGTTCCTGCCCGAGGAGCACGCGCTCGCGGTGGCGATCATGTCCTACGACGGGGCGCTGACCTTCGGCCTGCTGGCCGACTACGACGCGCTCCCGGACGTGGAGCACATCGCGGACGGCATCGCCGCGTCGCTCGCCGAGCTCGTGGCGCTGGCGAAGAAGCGGCGGCAGCAGGACGCCGACGGCTAGGCAGCCGACGCGCGCGGGCCGGTACCCAGAATGGCCGAGGGCCTCAGCCCGTTGCGCCGCGGACCGTCGTGTCCGGCTTGGACGGCCCCCGCTCGCGGTTGCCCGCAAGGTCGACCGCGATCGTGAAGAACGTGTAGCGCGAGCCGTGCTTGACCGGCAGGCGCACGCTGGTCGCCGCCGTTGTCACGATGCGCCGCGCCTTCCCCCCGTTGGCCGTCCGCCACACCTCGACGCGCCTGATGCCGGACGGGACGCAGCCGGGCGGCGCCCTGTCGGCGCGCTTCAGGGTCAGCGTGACCGACCTGCCCTTCACGACGCGCGCCGCTGCCTTGATCGACGACGTCGGCGCGCGGCGGTCCAGGACACGGGCGGCGGCGGCCGCGGCGCCGCCGTTGAGAATGCCCCAACCCAGGTTGGGGTTCCAGGCGGTGCCGGCCGGGCGCGTCGCCGTCAGCTTGAGCACGCGGATCACGTCCGGGGCCGAAAGATCCGGGTTGAGGCTGCGGACGACCGCCGCGACGGCGGTGACCATCGGAGCGGCCATCGACGTGCCCTGGATGTAGGCGTAGCGGTTGTCCGCGTTGAACGTCGTCCGGCAGTTGCATCCGGTCGAGGTGAGCGTGACGCGCTCCAGGTCGGTCAGGTTCTGCGGGAACGCGCCGAAGATGCCACGCGGTCCCGAGCCCCCGCCGAAGGCACCGTACGCCGCCAGAGAGATCTGGCTGCCCAGGCCCGCGAACGGCGCACGCTGGTCGGAGAAGTCTGCCGCAGTCACCGACAAGCCCTTGCCCTGTGTGACGTCCGCGCCGCTGCCGGTGGGCTGCAAGACGTTCGACGGGTCCCCCTGCTCCTCGGTCGGCTCGTCGGCCGCCGCGGCCACGAGGATGACGCCGTGCGCGACGGCGTAGTCGACGGCGCGCACGATCGGGCTCGCCGCGGGCTGACTGCCGTCGGTGCCGAAGCTCATGTTGATGGCGTCCGCGCCGCCGTCGACCGCGTCGATGATCGAGGTGGCGACGCTCGAGTCCGACAGATCGGACTTGATCACGAGCAGCTTGCAATCCAGGCCCGCGCCCGCCATGCCCATCGCGTTGCCCGCGCCCGCACAGGCGAGCGAGGCGACATGCGTGCCGTGACCGACCTCGTCGGTCGTCGCCCCGCCGTGGTCCGTGCTGCTGTCGTTGTCGATCGCGCCGGTGATCTTGGGCGCGAGCTCCGGATGCGTCCCGTCGATGCCGGTGTCGATCACGGCGACCGTCGCGCCGCCACCGCGGGTGATGTCCCACATCGCCGGTAGGTTCTGGCGGGCCGCCCACCACTCCACGACGGTGCCGGGCGGCGTGCCGAGCGCCGGCTCGGCGGTGCTGAGCGCAGGGTCGTCGGGTACCAGGCGCAGGCTGTGGCGGTGCTCGACCTCGACTGTGGCGACCTGGGGCAGCGCCCGGAGCGCGACGGCGGTGGCATGCGCGCCGGCCCCGGCGACCGGACGCACGGTGACGAGGCGCAGCCGCGGCTCGAGGGGCCCGGCGACGCGGGCGGTCCTGGCGATCGCTGCGCGCGCGGTCGTGGCCGCAGGGCCCTGCCCGTCCTGCTTCA